>JACDCD010000028.1 GCA_013694625.1 Actinomycetota bacterium
GGTGGAAGAGCAGCCGCCGGTCCGCCCGCAGGCCGGATGGGGCCGCTACGCCGCACTCGCGGGCCTCATGGCGGGAGCAATCCTCTTTCTGTTCCCGTTCTATTACATGGTCGTCGGCGCATTCCAGAAGAGCCCCAATACCGACATCTCGGGCGCCTTCCCGCAGCCGGGCAACTTGACGTTCAACAACTTCGTGGAGATCAACCGGGCTATCGACCTCGCCGGCACGCTGCTGAGCTCCGTCATCTTCACCGGTGGAGTGATACTGTCCACCCTCGTGTTGGGGCTGCTCGCCGGTTACGCGCTGGCACAGCTCGAGTTCCGGGGAAAACAACTCGTCTTCAACGCAATGCTTCTTCTGTTGATCATTCCCTTCATGCTCTTGATGATTCCGCTCTATGTAATGATCGTTCGCTCTTACGGGCTCGAGGACAACTATCTGGGCATGATCCTGCCTTTCGCGGTGAACCCAACCGCGGTCTTCATCTTCCGGCAGTTCTTCATGCAGGTCCCACAGGACCTGTTCGACTCAGCGCGCATTGATGGCGCCTCCGAGTTCCAGATCCTGACCAGAATCGCCGTTCCACTTGCCAAGCCCGCAATTCTCACTGCGATGATCGTTACCTTCATCGGCCCATGGAACGAGTTCCTGTGGCCGTTCCTCATCACCAAACAGGCGGACATGCAGCCGCTCGCGGTGGCGCTGGGGAGCTTCATCTCGAACGTGGCCGGCAGCGTAGCGAACCCATTCGGTGCAATCCTTGCGGGAGCCACGGTTCTGGCGATTCCCGCCGTCCTCGCGTTCCTGGCCCTCCAACGCTATTTCGTTCAGTCCAACCTGGGCTCCGGAGTGAAAGGCTAAGCACTACTTGACGGCGCCTCCATACCGGATAGAGCGAATCGGCGTCATCATGACGCCGGCCCCTGGGGAACCATCCGAGGAGTGGGGTGTGCTTAACCCTGCGTGCGCACGCTCGCGCGACGGAGAGCTCTACCTCTTCCCGCGGCTCGTGGCCAAAGAAAACCTCTCGCGGGTAGGACGAGCGCGCGTGCTTTTCGAGGACGGCCTTCCGGTGGGCGTGGAACGGCTCGGGATCGTCTTCGAGCCGGCCGAGTTGTGGGAACGGAATGCCCGCACGGGCGGAGTCGAAGATCCGAGGATCACATGGATCCAGGGACTGGACGCATACCTCATGACCTATGCCGCCTATGGGCCTCTGGGTCCGCGCATCGGCCTCGCGGCCTCAGTCGATCTCTTGACGTGGCGACGTCTGGGGCCGGCAAGCTTCGATTACAACCCAGCACTGAACACCGATCTCAATCTCTACTCGAACAAAGACGCCCTTCTCTTCCCAGAGACCGTCCCGGCTCCAGACGGAACACCTTCGTACGCATTGCTCCACCGGCCGACCTGGGACCTGTCCTGGATCGCCCCCGGAGAAGGCGAGCTGCCGCCCCAGGGGGTGCGCGATCCAAGGGGCGCCATCTGGGTGTCGTTTGCGCCGGCCGAACAGGTCGAGGCCGATCTCAGTCGAATCACCCGCTACGGCCAGCACCGGGTCGTTGCGATGCCCGAGCAGCAGTGGGAAGAGCTCAAGATAGGTGGAGGCACACCGCCGGTCCGCACCGAGGACGGCTGGCTTCTCGTGTATCACGGAGTTGCCGGAAGCCTGGTACCGGAACGGGAGCACCCACCGGAGGTCGTGTACTCGGCAGGTCTCATGCTCCTCGACATCGCCGACGTCACGCGTGTCGCTGCGCGTTCGACCACTCCCCTGCTCGAGCCTTCGACCGAGGGCGAAAGGGACGGGATGGTCCCCAACGTCGTCTTTCCGACAGCGATCGATCCTCGGGGAGATGGATCGGCCGACATTTTCTACGGAATGGCGGACTCTCGCATCGGGGCAGCGCGCCTGTTCCCATCCGGATAGAGCGAGTCAGGCGTCAGCCGTTCGTCCCGAGTCTTTCATCCTGCGGCGGAGGCCGGCCGAGAGCGCGTGCCCGTGCATACCTTCCGCGGTCGAGATCGCGGCTGCGTGCGGGGCGGCCGCCCGCGACGCCTCCGCCGATAGAGTCTGGTAGGTCACCGTTTTCAGGAACTTCCCCACCCACAGACCTCCGGTGTAGCGGGCGGCGCCGCCGGTGGGCAGGGTGTGGTTGGTCCCGATGCCCTTGTCCCCGAAGGTCACGGTCGTTGCCTCACCGACGAACAACGATCCGTAATTCGTGAGCTGCGTCTCGTACACACCGGGGTCGGCCACCTGAAGCTCGAGATGCTCGGGAGCGAACGCATCGGACAGCGCGACGGCCTCCTGTGCGTCCTCGGCAACGACCACGGTCCCGTGCGCCTCCCACGCAGAACGGGTGACATCGGCCGTCGGCCACGTCGGCAACAAGCCGTCGATCTCGTCCAGCACCATGGCGCCCAGCCGCCGGGAAGTCGTGACCAGCACCGCAGGTGAAGTTGGCCCGTGTTCGGCCTGGCTGAGAAGATCGATTGCGACGACATGTGGGCGCGCCGTCTCGTCGGCTATCACGAGAATCTCGGTGGGACCGGCAAGCAGGTCGATGCCGACACGCCCGAACAGCTGGCGTTTGGCCTCGGCCACGTAGTCGTTACCGGCGCCGACGACCATGTCCACGGGATCGAGCCCCTCGAGCGCGCCGTGCGCCATCGCCCCCATGGCCTGCACACCCCCCAGAGCGTAGATCTCGTCCGCCCCCGCAACCTGCATCGCGTAGACGGTCGGCGCGTAGACGCCGTCTGCGCGCGGAGGACTCATCGCCACCACGCGCCGTACTCCCGCCACCTTGGCCGTCATGACACTCATCAACGCGGAGGAGACGAGCGAGTAGCGTCCGCCCGGTATGTAGGCGCCCACCGACGCCACCGGTATGTGACGATGGCCCAGAGTGACCCCCCTTTCTACCTCGATCTCGAGTGGCGCCAAGCACGCGCGTTGCGCCTCGGCGAAGTGCCGGACCCGGCCGGCGGCCCAGTCGATGTGCCCGCGGAGATCGTCCGGTACCCGACTGCACGCCCCGGCAACCTCCGCAAGCGACAGCCGGAAGCTGGGAGGATCCCAACCGTCCAAATCCTTGGAGCAGCGACGAACGGCGGCGGGCCCGTGCGCTTCAATGTCACGGAGGATCGAGCCCACTCGGGCTACGACCTCGGCCGATGGTCCCAGAGGGCGCGCCGGCGCCTCCTTGAGATAGACCGGCATCTCTAGGCGACTTGTGCCTGCGCCGAGGGGGCTCGCCCTAGGGCGCCCAGGGCTATCCAGGTCGTCGCCCACAGCGCAGCAACCATGTCGATCACCATCATCAGGACGCCGGCTATCTGCTGGTCGATCTGAGGCGAGATGCCCCAGATCTCGTTTGCCGGCCCGTAGTGCATGAAGATCACTTCCGGCGACCACACCAGGACCGCGGCGAGAACCGCCGTCGCGATTTGTCCTGCACCGAGGTAGAGGATGCGTCGCACCGGCGGCATCGGCTTGAAGCTCACTAAGGGATCGATGACCGGCAGCCAGAACAAGGTTCCCGCGACCATCAAGCTGAGGTGCTCTGCAATGTGCCAAGTCTCGGAATGCAGGGCGAGGTTGTAGATGCCGGGCCAGTGCCACAGATACAGCACAGACACCCAGGTCCCGAAGGTGAACGCCGGTTCGGATAACAGTCGCAGCAACGCACTGGGGGCGCGCCGGCGCAGCATCGCCGGTAGCAACGGACGGGTGACCGGCACCAGCAGGCGGGGATACAGCCCCACGAGCAGCAAAGGAGCCGCGACGCTCATCAGCAGGACATGCTGTAGCATGTGAGCCGCCAGCGATCGGCCCTCGGCCCACGCATTCAGCGGCGATTGCAGAGCAATGAACACGCCGGCAAGTCCCACCGCCCATGCCCATGAGCGACCCACCTTCACAGTGCCACCGCGGGATCGCAATCTCAGCATCAGGAACAGGTATCCTGCGGCCGCGCCGGCGAGGCCCACCTGCACAGGGGTACCGAGGTGCCACAGCGCTCCCGGCGCCACGGCGCCGTGAGCCAGTAGCAGGTCCATTACGCGATCAGGGCCGTCACCGGAAAGAGCACGGCCCCCATTGCAATCAACGCCGCTCCGGTGGCCCGGTTGACCTGCGGGGCGAGGCTCTGCACCCGTCCGCCCAACGCGGCGTAGCGGCTTGGCGTCAACAGCGCGGGAAGCAGAAACGGAATCACCATGGTCAACGAATAGAGAGCCACAAGGCCGGCGCCCAACCAGAAGGCTCCCGTGGCCCCCGCTACCACCAATAGGGCGTAGAGATATGGCCCGCAGCAGGTTGCACAGTATTGGCCGAAGGCTATGCCGGCGGAGAACGGGTGCCGGAACGAAGCCCGCCCCGACCGGAGCAGATAGAGCGGTCCACGGCAGCGCGACAACCACGACCGTGGCAGCGCTCCCATCGCCGCAAGACCGAGAACCATGGCCATCACGCCCCCGAGAAGACAAAGCGTCCAGGCGTATGGACCAAGCAGGAGCGCAAGTCCGCCCAAGAGCACTGCGACGGGGATGTAGAAGACGAGGTAACCCAGCGAGAACAGCCACGCCGCCCTGACTACCGTCGGGGCTCCCGATGACTTGGTATTGCGCGTTGCCATGTTTCGCACGACATGAGTGAGCATCGCGGACATCTGCAGCTGACAGGGCGCCATCACAGCAAAACCAGACCCCAGCAGAAGTGCGCCTGCGATGATCATCGTCCACTGCGAGGATCCCGTGGCGAGCGCCACACCGGCAGTTACGACGCCCGCCGCAAGTGCGCCTGCCGCGCCGACTCCGACGCGGCGATCCACCAGAGCGTCCATAGGCTCGTCAGCCTTTCATTACGAAGCCGAGTCCCTGGATAGAGTTCCGTCCCTCGTACGACCACACCATGTCGTGCTCGGGCACTGCGACGTGGTTGTGACTGGCCTTGCCCAGCAGCGCCGCGTTTCCGGGGATCGTGCTCCACGAGCTGTTGATCAGTTGCGTCGGCTCCCCGTCCGGGCCGCGATAGGGATCCATTTCTGCATCGATGGCGAAGCCCGCGCCGCTCGGGTGTGACACGCGCACCACGCCGTGACCGTCCTGGATGGTGTATTCGATCGGAACCCTGTAGAGGGCGACACGATCTCCGATCAGGGACGCCAGGTCGGCAAGGGCGCCGCCAAGGCGGCCCTGAAATGCGTCCATCAGAAGCTCCACCTGCTCATCCGACGCGTTCGCATCGACGAACATGATTTCACGCCAGTTGCCGTCCGCAACGTTGCCGGGGATCTGCACCAGGCTGACGAGCGAAAGGTTGGAGACGTCGACACCTTTAACCTTCCCGAAGCGGATGTGGTAACCGGTGAAGCTCCAGCATTCTCCGCCGTCTGGATCATCTCCGACCCAGCAAGGGCAAGGCCCCCCACAAGAACACGCCTCGACCAGGTCGCCGGTGAGGTCATACGAGGTTTCGAGCTGAGTTGCCACGTGAACCACCCTCCTCCAAGAGATCCCCAAGTTGCTCCGAAGAGTATGCCGGGACGGCCGGATGCCGCAACCAGGAGTCCGCCGGCGAGCAAAGCGGCTGCCGGGTAGCCTGGCCCTCGCTCACACCTCACCAAAGGAGAACGGATGCACTCTCGGCGGTTCGGACGCACCGGCTGGCAGATCGGCGAGATCGGTTACGGCATGTGGGGCATGGGCGGGGACTGGAAGGGGTCGGACGACAGCGAAGCCGAACGGTCGCTAGATCGCGCCGTCGAGCTCGGCGTCAACTTCTTCGACACCGCCTTTGCTTATGGCAACGGGCATTCGGAGTCTTTGTTGGGAGCCCTTATGCGGCGCCATCCGGACCGGCGGCTCTACTTCGCCACCAAGATTCCGCCGAAAAACCGGCAATGGCCCTCCATACGCGGCGAGGAGCTCGACGAGGCGTTCCCGCCCGAGTACATACGCGAGTACACCGAGCGCAGCCTTGACAATCTCGGGACCGATTCCATCGACCTCATGCAATTTCATGTCTGGGAGGACGCCTGGGCCGAGGACGAGCGGTGGCAGGTGGCCACGCAGAAACTCAAAGACGAAGGTCTGGTTCAGGCGTGGGGTGTGAGTATCAACCGCTGGGAGCCATGGAATGCGACTGAGACCCTGCGCACCGGCTTGATCGACTCGGTCCAGGTCATCTACAACATCTTCGATCAGAATCCTGAGGATGAGCTCTTTCCGCTCTGCCGGGAGCTCGACGTGGCGGTCATCGCACGCGTCCCGTTCGACGAAGGTACTCTCACGGGCACCCTGACGAGGGAATCGACGTGGCCGGAAGGTGACTGGCGCAACTCCTACTTCGTGCCCGAAAATCTGCACTCGAGCGTCGAACGCGCCGATGCCTTGAAGCCGCTGGTCCCCGACGGCATGACGATGGCCGAGATGGCCCTGCGGTTCATCCTCGCCAACCCGGCCGTCGGCACGATCATCCCGGGAATGCGAAAGCTGAAGAACGTTGAGTCAAACGTTGGTGCGAGCGACGGAGACGCTCTGCCGTCATCACTGCTCGCTCGGCTCGAAGGGCATCGGTGGGAGCGCGAGCCGAAGAGTTGGTCGGGGTAGCGCCTTATCTGCGGCGCACCACACGGAGGATGGTCTTCACCAAACGCCACATCGCCGCGAGCCGCATCAACCTCCACCACATGGATGGGGAGATTAACCTTTCGTCGGCTTCTTTGCAGAACTACATCCGTGCGTGCTCGGCGGTCCTCTCCATCGTGCCGGTTCGCCGCAGCGGAATGACCTCCGCCAGGCCGGCCCCCTCGGGTGCCTCCCGGGAATGGACGACCGGCTCGCCGGCCGGCTCAGTCGCCGGCGCGCTGACCTTGCCGTCCCCTCCGCCACCCGACCAGCGCCCTTCGAGCAGGCTCCAACCGAATACGGCGCCCAGGGCGAACCCGGCAAACAGAATGAACACCACGGCGCCGCCGTCGCCGAACAGAAATCCCATGACCCTTCCCCCCTTGAATCCCGATCCGAGCTACTCCCATGGAAGATCATACCAGTAGCCGTCGACAACCGGCGGCCCGCCCAGGCATTACATTGCCGGTGATGATGGAGACGGGAGGGCCGTGAAGGCGGTCGTGTGGCACGGCCGCAACGACGTACGCGTGGATGAGGTCGACGACGCTCCTCCGCCGGGCGCCGGAGAGATCCGCGCCAGGGTCGAATGCTGCGGCATCTGCGGTACCGACATCGAGGAGTGGCGACACGGTCCGGTATGGATCCCGGCAGACGAGCCCCATCCCATAACCCGAAGGCGCTCGCCCCTGACCCTGGGACATGAGATCGCGGCGCGTGCAGTCGACATCGGCAGCTCGGTGGACGGCTTCTCCGAAGGTGATCTGATTGCGATCGAGGGCGTCTTGGGCTGCGGGAGGTGCTGGTGGTGCGTTCGCCATCAGGCCAACCTCTGCCCCCATCTCGCCAATGTCGGGCTCCACTTTGATGGAGGGTTGGCCGAAAGTGTGACCCTGCCGGCCGCGGTGTGCGCGGTCGTCCCGGAAGGCATCCTGCCCGAGGACGCGGCCCTGGCCGAACCGGTCTCGGTGGCGATCCGCGCAGTGCGGCGATCCCGGCTGAGCCTCGGTGAGAGCGCCGCCGTCTTCGGAGCGGGAATGATAGGACTCGCCAGCGTGGCCGCGGCGAACGCAGCGGGGGCCTCGACCGTTGTGGTCATAGAGCCGGACGCTCGGAGGCGGGAGCTTGCATTGGGGTTGGGGGCAACAGCAGCGTTCACGCCGGAAGACGGCGGCTGGCCTGAAGCGTCGCGAGAGCTCACCGGCGGGCGGGGCCCGGATGTATGCGTCGACGCGGCAGGGACCCCCGCCACGGGCCCTGCGGCCGTAGCCGCCAGCCGCAGAGGTGGGCGCACCGTCGTTGTGGGGCTCGCCAACCAGGCATCGTCCCTGATGTTCTCCTCAATTGCGACCGGAGAGAAAGAGGTGCTCGGATCCCTCGCCCACGTCCTCGACGAGGACTTCACACCGGCGATACAGCTTATTGGGTCTGGTGCGATATCGGCCGGGGCGGTTGACGCAGTGAAGGTGCCGTTGGACAGGGCCGTGGACGACGGTTTCCGGGCCCTCACCCAGCCAGAGCCCCCGCCGAAGGTGCTGGTGCGCCCGGTGACGAACTGAGCGACAAGGGACGGTGAACCTCGAGGGCAAGGTCTGCGTCATCACCGGTGGGGCAAGGGGAATCGGCCGCGCCACCGTCGAAAAATGCGCCCGCAGTGGCGCTCGGGTCGGGTTTTGGGACTTGGACGCCGGCGCCGGGAACGCGTTGGCGAAGGCATTGCAGGAAGAGGGTTTCGAGGCCCGCTTCTGGCCCTGCGACGTAACCGTCGAACAGCAGGTCGAAGAGACCGTGAGGGCCGTTCTCAATGCCTTCGGGCGGATCGACGCGCTCGTCAACAATGCGGGGGTCAACGCCTATTTCGATGCGACGCAAATGTCGGAGTCCGACTGGGACAAAGTCTTCGCCGTCGACCTCAAGGCGGTATGGCTGTGCAGTAAGTACGTCCTCCCCGCGATGCAGAGGGCGGGCTCCGGTTCGATCGTGAACATTTCGTCAATTCACGCGCACATGACGACCAAGAACATGTTTCCCTATGCTGCTGCGAAGTCGGGTGTAGTCGGATTGACGCGTAGCTTAGCGCTCGATTACGGCGTCGACAACATCCGCGTCAACGCCGTCTGCCCGGGGTGGGTCAGAACCCATCTGGTACAGGAGTGGATCGACATGCAACCGGACCCGCAGGCGGCCGAGGCCAGTGTGCTCGAGGTGCACCCCTTGGGCCGGATCGCCGAACCCGCCGAGATAGCAAATTTCGTGGCATGGCTCGCATCCGACGAAGCGAGCTTCATGACCGGGGCCGATTTGTTGATTGACGGAGGCCTGAGCGCCCGCTTCTCGACGTGACCCTCAGAAAGTGCCGAAACGGTCGTAGGCGTCCAGCGGAAATGTTCCGCTTCGCACCGCCTCCCTGATCTCATTCTCTGTAGCGACCTTATTCTCCGACTCGGACAGCACCACGTCGCATACCTCCGCCGGGATCGCCACAATGCCGTCGTGGTCGGCGACTATGTAGTCACCCGGCGAGATGCGCACTCCGCCAACCGTGACCGGCGCGTTCTCTGCGACCAGGTCCCATCGCACCACACAGTCCTGGGGGGTGGTGTAGCGGCAGAACACCGGGAACTCCTCCTTCAGGATGTAATCGACATCGCGACAGCCGCCGTCGATAATTGCCCCACTGCAGCCGCGCGCCTTGAGCGATGTCACAGACAGCTCTCCGAGGTGGGCCGCCGATCGGTCGTTGGTCTGATACACGGCAACGTGACCCTCGGGCACCGATCCCAGCATGGTGAGGATCTTCCTGACCGAGGTGTCGTAGTCGTTACCAGGCCGGGGCCGGCCCTCGATCGTGTAGGCGGGACCCGCCAGCCGCATACCCTCCCGCAGGGGCGACAATTCCGGAGGAAGCGTCTGGGACAACCAGCCCATCCTGTCGAGGACGTCGGTGATCGCTCCCGTGTAGAGAGCCGAGAACCTGCCTGGCCGGTCCCCCGGCGCGCCCTGTGCCATGGCCGCCGACTATAGTCCCCTGGCAGTCCGGTTCGAAGTCGGCTCAACATGGAAGGCTGTGCAATGAAAGTTCTAGTCACCGGCGCAAGGGGCAAGGTCGGCACCGCCACCGTCGCTGCTCTCGCGCAACGAGGCCATGATGTTCGGGCCACCGACCTCCACCGGCCGGTCTTCGAGCGCCCCGAGCCGGACGATCCCGACTATATGCAAGCTGATCTCACCGATGCAGGCCAGGCCTACGCGATGGTGCGGGAAATGGACGCGGTCATTCACACTGCGGCGATTCCCGAACCCACGAGCAACGCGCCTCACACTGTGTTCGAGAACAACCTCATGGCGACCTTCAATCTCATCGAGGCGGCCGTTCGTTGGGGGCTCTCCCGTTTCGTCAATACCTCGAGCGAGACGGTTCCCGGCTTCTTCTTCGCCGAACGCGCTTTTCTCCCGGACTACGTCCCGGTTGACGAAGAACACCCCATTCGCCCACAGGACCCGTACGGCCTTTCGAAGTACTTCGGTGAGCTGCTCATGGATGCAGCGGTCCGCCGCTCCGACATCCGTTGCGTCACGATCAGACCGTCCTGGGTGCAGCATGAGGGCAACTACGAGCACAATCTCGGGCCGCAGATAAGGGACAGCTCGGAGCTTACGGCAGGCTTTTGGAGTTACATAGACGTTTACGACCTCGCCGACGCGATGTGCCTGGCCGTCGAATCAGACCTGCCCGGGCACGAGGTCTTCTACATCGCATCGCCCGATAACGCGGGGGGCCGGGATTTCGCCTCGGCGGTGAAGGAGCACTACGGTGACGGTGTAGGGCTCCGCGCCACCAACCGGAAAGACGCATCCGGCATCTCCTGTGCCAAGGCCAACGAGCTGCTCGGCTACCGGCCGTCGCGCTCATGGCGGGACTATCTCGACGATGCCGGCCGGCTCAAGTCCGATGCCACCCAAACCCCTAGGGGCGGGTAACTCGCTTCTGCATGCCGCCCGGGATAATATGCCCAGCACTAGTGCTCCTGCGCGGAAGTAACGCCAGCGTCCAGGGCGGCACTGCGCGGCGAAGGCAAGGCGCGAGGAGTCGTGCGTACCCGGAGTGTACGTGCGCGACGAGCAACGCAGCCATCGTCGATGCAGGGCTGTCCTGGGGCGACGGAACTTACGCAAAGGTGCACTAGGGTGAGGACGAGTGGAAGAGCGGCCGGATCGGTCCGGTCCGCGCGTGAGTTGGGAGGCGTATCCGAGTGGACGGCAAGGAGTGGGCCCGGCTGGGGTCGGGCAGCAGGTTCAACCGGCGCGAGATGCTCAGGAGGACCGCCCTGGGCGGCGCCCTGGCATCCCTGCCTTTGCTCGCAGCCGCATGCGACGAAGCGCCGGCCGAAAACAGTGGCGGCGGGAGTACTGAGAGCAGCGGGGGCACGTCGATCGGCAACTTCCCCGAAACCCCCGCGTACAACTTCGTATTCGTTAACCATGTGACGACCAACCCGTTCTTCGTCCCAACCCAGTACGGGATCGAAGACGCAAGCGCAATGCTCGGCACCGAGTTCCAATGGACCGGCTCGGAGACGGCCGTCGTCAAGGAGATGGTGAACTCGTTTGACACCGCAATCACGGGCGACGCCGACGGGATCGCGGTTGCAGTCATAGATCCGGACGCCCAGGGAGGTCCGATCCAGGAGGCGATCGACGCCGGCATCCCGGTAATCGCCTACAACGCCGACGGCAAGGGTGGGGACACTTCGCGGCTGGCCTATGTCGGGCAGGACCTCTATGTGTCCGGATTCGAGATGGGCAAGCGCATCGTCGAGGAGGTCAAAGAGGGCCCGGTGGCGCTGTTCATCGCCACGCCCGGACAGCTCAACATCCAGCCCCGGATCGACGGCGCCGCCGACGCCATCAAGGAGTCCGGCGCCTCCATCGAAGCCCAGCAGATCACGACCGGCGCCGAGCTCCCGGAGGAGCTGCAGAAGATCGAGGCCTACTACAACGGGCACAAGGACGTGAAGGGCATGTTCGCGGTGGACGCAGGCAGCACCCAGGGAGTCGCACAGGTGATGGAGAAGTTCGGCCTCGTGGACAAGGGTGTCGTCGGTGGCGGTTACGACCTGCTTCCGGAGACCCTCAAGCTCATCGACGAAGGCCACCTGAGCTTCACCATCGACCAGCAGCCCTACCTGCAGGGCTTCTACCCGGTCTTTCAGATGTACCTGTGGCACCTTTCCGGGGGCTTGAGTGGTCCTGCCGACACGAACACCGGACTGCTGTTCGTCACCCAGGAGAACGTCGCGGGCTACCTGGAGAATTCCTCGCGCTTCGAAGGAGACTCCGAAGAGCAGAAGATCCTAGAACCCGCTTCGTAAATGGCCAAGCAAGCAGTCGGCGGGGGCGTGGGCGCCTCCGAAAGCGCCCGGTCCTCCCCCGGGCTTGGAAGCCGCGTGTCCGAGCTCATGCTCAGGCAGCGCGAGGCCTCGATCTTCCTTGTGGCCATCGCGCTGGCCGTCTACTTCCAGTCCTCCAACTCTGCTTTCTTGAGCTCCGGAAACATACGGTCGCTGTCCGAGTTCACCTATGCCACGGCCATCATCTCCACGGGCCTCGTCATGCTGCTGATCTGCGGCGAGATCGACCTCTCGGTTGGTCAGGCATACGGGTTTGCCCCGATCGCCATGTACCTCGCGGACCAGACCCTTGTACTTCCGGTTGCGATAGTCGTCGGCCTGCTCGCCACGGCGGTGATCGGCCTGATCAACGGCGTCGCAACCGTTTACCTGCGCGTGCCGTCCTTCATTGCAACGCTCGGGATGTTCTTCTTCCTGGGCGGGGTCAATGTGATACTGACCGACGGTTTCCCCAAGACGGCGCCCTCGGGCAGCTTCTTGACCGAGATCCTCGGTGGTGCAGATTGGTCCGGCATAGCATGGTGCCTCGTCATCGTGCTGTTCATGCACATCCTGCTCAACCGCACGCGCTGGGGACTGCACACATTCGCCACCGGGGGCAACCCTGTCGGCGCCAGCGAAGCCGGCGTCAAGACCGCAAGGATCAAGGTCGGTAACTTCATGCTCTGCAGCGCCCTCGGAGGATTCGCAGGACTCCTCGACGCTCTTCGGATCGGATCCATAGACCCCCTTGCGGGTGGCCCGAACATCATGTTCTTCGCCGTCTCGGCGGCCGTCATCGGCGGCACCGCCCTGGCAGGCGGCACCGGGACCGTCATCGGCGCTTTTCTGGGCACAGTGGTGCTCTCGATCATGCAGAACGGATTCAGTCTGCAAGGCGTCAGTGCCTACACTTTCAACGTCATCCTCGGCATAGCCATCCTCACCGCAATGACGCTGAACGTCTACGTCGGCAGCCTGCGACGGTCGGGGAGGGGATGATGGCACAGAACCGGCAAGAGGACGACGCAGCCGTTGCACCCGAGGCTCTGCGCGCCGAGGGCATCGTCAAACGGTTCGGTGCACTGACGGCTCTGAGCGGAGTCGACCTGCACCTGCAACAAGGTGAGGTGCTCGGACTCATCGGGGACAACGGTGCCGGGAAGTCCACCCTGATCAAGACGATCACGGGTTTCCATCGCCCCGATGAGGGCCAGATGTACGTCGATGGCAAGCCGGTGACTCTCCGGTCGGTCGCCCAGGCGCGCGCCCTCGGAATCGAGACCGTCTTCCAGGATCTCGCGTTGATCTCGGAGTTGAGCGTCTACCACAACATGTTCCTCAACAGCGAACTGACTTTGAAACCCTTCCCACTCCTCAACAATCGCAAGATGAAGGAGCGCGCCAAACAGTACATCGATGATATGGGGGTCAACATCCCGTCGATCGACACCCAGGTGGGACGGCTCTCCGGAGGGCAGCGTCAAGCAATCGCGGTGGCGCGTTCGGTGTACTCGGACGCGAGGATCCTGCTGTTGGACGAACCGTTGGCGGCCATGGGCGCCAAGGAGGGCGCCATGATCCTCGACCTGGTACAGAAGCTGAAAAACGAGGGACGGGTTTCGATCATTCTGATCGCACACAATTACTCGCATGTGTTCGAGGTCTGCGACCGGGTCAATCTGTTGCAACACGGGCGCATCAGCTACGACAAGCCGACCAGCGAATCCTCCGTCGAAGAGCTGACCGAGTTGGTGGTTGCCGAGTACCGCAAAGCGCGAACAACCAGCTAGCAGTGGAGCTTCGGGTGCTCAACCTACCCTTGGCACGCTCGCATGGGCGCGGACCGACGCGCCCAGCTCGTTCATGGACTCAGGGTAGGGTCCCACGCACCCATCTGTGTAACGGGTCAGCTCCGCCAGATCGGTCAAGCCTCTGTCGATGCCCTGATCGACGGCCGCCTGCATGTCACGCGTGAATTGCAGAGATGCATCGAGCCAACCGGTCGCCTCTGAGCCCTCCATCACGGGGAAGTGAGCCGTCAGGAGCACATCGGGTTGCATCGACCGCACGGAGCGGATGGTGGCCGCATACGCCCGTGCGTCGTAGTAGCGCGGAGGAATCAAACGGTTTCCGGCGCGGTCGTAGATTCCGTCATACAGCACGGCGTCGATCAAGACCAACGCCCGGCTGCGCTCATCCCACAGACCGATGTGACCCAGCGTGTGGCCGGGCAGGTGCAACACCTCTACACGCCATCCTCCACCGAGTCTCAAGGTCTCGCCGCCCCGGAGACCCCAATCGATGGGGCAATCGCCGCCGAGCTCCGCTGCCATCCATCTTATGGACTCGGCCTCCGGTCCGAAGCCGTATGCCTCGTACCAGCGGTAGTTCTCTGCGAGCATCGCCTGGTTGCTTTCGATCCAACGCCGGTCGAGCTCGTGGCAGAAGAACCGGGCGCGGCGGTTCCGGGCACGAACGGATCGGTTCCCGCCGCAGTGGTCGACGTCGGCGTGGCTGATGATGATCTCATCCACGGCCTCGAGCGACTTGCCGATCGACCGGAGATACGGTTCGATCACCTCATTCGGCGTGCCGGCCAGCCCGGTGTCGACCAGCACGGTGCGCTCGTCGCCGGTGAGCACGTATTGGCACATGAAGCGCGGCCCGAGGCCGGACTCGATCCTGTGGATGCCGGGGACGATCTCCATATATGTCGCTCCTTTTCCGCCGAGTGGGTGAGCCATGTGAATAATGCACACTCACGTCCCACTCGGCCAGGTTTGTCGGGCTCACAGGGTGACTCGGACTTCATCGCCGTCCACGCGGGTGGGGAACTTGCGCAAGCGTATGTCGGGGAATGCAAGGCATCGCCCCGAGGGCACGTGCCATTCAAGCGCATGCCACGGGCAGGTCACGATCTCTCCTTCATGAATCCAGTCGAGTTTCCAGTCGGTATGGGGGCCGTAGTCGACGGTGCCCGAGGTGGCTCCTTCGCACAGGGGCCCTCTCTGGTGGGGGCAGAGGTTGGGGATCGCGTGCCAGGAACCCCCCATGTTGAACACGCCAATCTCCCGTTGGCCGACCCTCACGATGCGGTGGGAGCCCTCGGGGATATCGGAGGTGCGGGCGACGACATGTTCCCGGGCCAATGCTCGCGGCCTCAGGCTTCCAGCCGGAAGAAACGCGCCGCGTTGCCGCCCATGATGGCACGTCGGTCGGACGCGGAGAAGGGCAGCCCGAACACGTATTGAGGATGGTCGAAGTCGTGGTGCGGCCAGTCCGAGGCGAACATGGCACGGTCGGCCCCCTCGAACAACTCGAACAGCTTGACGATATCGCCCCTGCGCTCGGGTTCTTCGATCGGCTGGGTGCCGAAGTACCATCTCTTGATGTAATGGCTTGGCCGCTCCTGCAGGAAAGGCACCTCTCGCCGGCGTTCGGTGTATTCCTTGTCCAGGCGATTGAGCATGAACGGTACCCAACTGATGCCGGCCTCCATGATGCCGATGCCCAGGTCCGGCCAACGCACCGGCACACCTGTCTCGAGCAGGCTGATCATGTTGGCCATCATGGAGAACGGATGGGCCACGGCATGTTGGGCGAGCGAGGTCTGGAACACCTCGAGTTGGAAAGGGAAGGTGGGGTACACGGCTTCGACACTGTGCATCACGACCGGAAGCCCCGCCTCCGTCGCGGCTTCGTAGACCGGGTCGTAGATGTGATGTCCGTACAGCGGCCGGACCCCCGATGCGGGGAGGTAGACGCACACGAACCCGGGTTCTCCGGCGTGCCTTCGGATGTCTTCTGCGGATGCTACCGGGTCCTGCGGGGCGATCACGAGCGACCCTTTGAGGGTCGGCTCGGCGAGCAGCCAGTGATCGTGCAGCCAGGCGTTGTAGGATTGCGCCAAAGCCACGGCGAAACGAGGATCCCGCACCATTGCGAGGGCGAGAAGGTGGTCGGGGAACAACACCGCGCGATCGACGTGCAGATCGTCCAGACCCGAGCGCATCTCCGAAGCCGAGTCGACCGTCTGCTTGCGGTTGCTCCCACCGGGCCAAGGTACGCGGTACTCGGCGCGCGGCGACATCCCGGGGAGGTCGAGATAGCGCTCCGGAACCTTTGCGATCTCGCGCAGGGCGACATCCCAGGGAGAGGGGGCATAGTCGGCCATCCCCGCAGGATCTTCGTGAATGTGGACGTCTGCGTCTACCACGAACAAACCCTCGAGGGTGTCCCGGTCCGGACTCTGCTGTTCGGCTCCGATCGCGCAAATCCTCTCCGCCTCGACGGCGCCTAGTGCACCTTTGCGTAAGTTCCGTCGCCCCAGGACAGCCCTGGACGCTGGCGTTACTTCCGCGCAGGAGCACTAGTATAGGCAGTCGATGCCCAGCCACTCCCCCTTCGGGTCCTTCCACGTGCACGAAGACCATGCCTTCGAGGGCTTCACGATCGAGACCCGGTGCGGTGCCGTGGTGCTCATAGCACGATGTGACTGCGGTGACGCTCTTGATGTCGCCGATGCCGTGTTCAAAGGTTGTCCCGATTGCAACGGGTCCGGCGAGGCCACCGCGAGCTGCGACCGCTGCGGCACGACCGGCGTCGTCGTCGACCACAGTGCTCTCACCTGGCGGCAAACTTGACCTTTACGCTTCGAGCTCGGCAGGCAACGAAGTCAACGACATTCCGGAGGGGCATATGACTAACGGTGACAACGGCCTTCGAAGCGGCAAGTGGTTCGACACACGTGACCTCGACGGCTTCCTGCATCGCTCGTGGCTGAAGTCGCAGGGATTCGGCGACCTCGCCTACAAGAACCGTCCGGTCATAGGGATCTGCAACAGCTGGAGCGAGCTGGTCAACTGCAACGCCCACCTCCGTGACCTAGCCCAGGATGTCAAACGCGGAATCTTGCAGGCGGGCGGTTTTCCCCTGGAGTTCCCTGTGATGTCGCTGGGCGAGGCGCTGATGAAACCCACGGCAATGCTCTATCGCAACTTAATGGCGATGGACGTCGAGGAAAGTATCCGCGCCTATCCCCTTGATGGGGTGGTCCTGCTTGCAGGGTGTGACAAGACGGTACCGGCAAGCCTTCTCGGCGCGGCAAGCGCCAACGTCCCGGCCCTGATGGTTACCGGGGGCCCGATGCTCAACGGGCACTGGCGCAATCAGAACCTGGGCTCCTGCACCGATTGCTGGCGCGCCCACGAGGATCTCCGGGCAGGGCGCATAACCGAAGCAGACTTCGACGAGGTCGAAGTGTCGATGTCGCGCAGCAACGGGCATTGTCAAACGATGGGAACCGCTTCGACCATGGCCTCGGTGACCGAGGGACTCGGCATGACGCTTCCGGGCGGAGCGGCCATCCCGGCGGTGGACTCGCGGCGCAAGCAGTTGGCGGAGCTCTCCGGCGCCCAGATCGTCCAGCTCGTCAAGGACGACATCAGGCCGGGCGACATCCTGACGCGAGAGGCGTTCGAGAACGCCATTCGAGTCCTGCACGCCATCGGTGGCTCAACCAACGGCATCCTGCACCTGATCGCGCTGGCGGGGCGTGTCGGCATCGGACTCCCGGTGCAGCTCTTCGACGAGCTGTCGGAGTCAACGCCGTGGCTCGTCAATCTCAAGCCATCCGGCGAGTACCTGATGGAGGACTTTTACTACGCGGGTGGAGTACCGGCGGTCATGGCGCAGCTCGGCGGCCTGCTGCACACAGATGCGCTCACGGTGTCGGGCGGGTCCGCGGGTGCCAACATCGAGGGCGCCCACATCGTCAATCCGAAGGTCATCGCGTCCGCCGAGGAACCGCTCTCGACCGGAGGAAGCCTGGTCGCGCTCGCCGGAAACCTCTGCCCCGACGGGGCCATACTCAAGCGGTCGGCCGCGGAGGAGTCACTCTTGCAACACGAGGGCCCGGCGGTGGTATTCGAGGACATCGCCGATCTGAACGAACGCGTCGACGACCCCGGTCTCCCCGTGTCGGGCGGCAGCGTGATGGTTCTCAAGAACGCCGGGCCGGTCGGCGCGCCGGGAATGCCCGAGTGGGGCCACATGCCCATCCCGAAAAAGCTACTGCGCCAAGGTGTTACCGATGTCGTACGGATCTCGGACGCGCGCATGAGTGGAACATCGTACGGAGCCGTGGTGCTCCACGTCGCTCCCGAGTCGGCGATTGGAGGTCCGCTGGCCCTGGTGATGAACGGAGACCGCATCCGCCTCGACACGGCGGCGCGCCGGCTCGATCTGCTCGTGGACGACGCCGAGATGGCCGCTCGACGCGCCTCCTGGACCCCCCCGCCGAGAAAGGACGCGCGCGGCTACAGGGCCTTGTTCGCCGATCATGTCCTTCAGGCCAACGAGGGCTGTGATTTCGACTTCCTCAGAGGCCGCTCGCCGGTGGTCGAGACGTCCCGCACCTACGGCTGATCTCCGGTTGTGTGGTGGCACTAATGCAGGTATAGGCCGCCGTCCACCAGCAGCGTTTGTCCTGTGACGAAGCTGCTACGGTCTCCGGCGAAGAAAACAACCGCGTTGGCGATGTCCTCTGGGACACCGCGTCGCTTGAGTGACTGGTCGCGCATCAGGTCGTCATGCAGCGCCTGTTGGTCCGGGTGAATCGCGATGGCTCGCGTGGGAAAGGCGCCCGGCGCGATTGCATTCACGCGTATACCCTTTGGCCCGGCCTCGCGGGCAAGGGAGCGGGTGAAGCCCACAACCGCTCCTTTCGAAGCGACGTAAGGCATAAGGTTCTCGTTTCCCATGAAGAACGTGATCGACGAGATGCTCACGATGGACCCGCCGCCGCGCTCGATCATCTGGGGATAGACCGATCGCGAGCACAACCAATAACCCTTCACATTCACGTTGAAGACGCTCTCCCAGGTGGCCTCATCAAAGTCATGCCACGGTCCATAGGGGTAGATCGCTGCGTTGTTGACCAGAACATCAGCGCCCCCGTACTCGTGCTGGGCTCGCGCAGCCATAGCATCGACCGCAGCGGCATCCGAGATATCGGTGGCCACAGCAATCGCCCGTCCGCCCGCACGGGTGATCAGCTCCACGGTGTCCTCAAGACCATCGGGCTCCAGACCGGCGACCACGACGTTGGCGCCCTCGGCAGCGAGGGCCACGGCCGAGGCGCGTCCGAGGCCGGAGGAGGCGCCGGTCACAATGGCAGTCTTGTCGGATAAGCTCACGGCGCGTATGCTAACTCAGCCAGTTTCCATCGTCGTTGCACTGCTGACACCCATTGATCCCAATGGAAACGTGGACGTGACCGCCATGAAGCACCATGTCGATTGGCTCATCGACGAGGGAGTCGATGCCATCATGCCCTGCGGCACGACAGGTGAGGGCGCGCTTCTCGAAACCGCCGAGGTCGCAGCGGTGATTGCCGCAGTCGCTCAGTCCGCCGAAGGGCGGGCCGAAGTCCTGGCCCACGTCGGTCGTCCGGCAACACGAGCAACCGTGTCCCTCGCCCGGCAGGCGATCGAGGCCGGCTCGAACGCGGTCGCCGCCGTCGTCCCCTACTACTACGGGGTCGGCGACGATCAGATCAAGAACCACTATCGCAGGCTGCTCGAGAGCGCGGGCGGGACACCGGTGTTTGCTTACAACATCCCAAGCCGGACGGGCAACGACATGGGCGCTGGATGTGTGCGCGATCTCGCGGCCGATGGTCTCGGGGGCATCAAAGATTCGACCAAGAGCTTCGGCCGACACCTCGAGTACCTGAAGGTGGCGACGGATCAGCCATCATTCCGGGTGCTCATGGGCTCGGACGGCATGGCCCTCGACGCGATGAAGGAGGGAGCGGCCGGCTCCGTGTCGGCCCTCTCGAACCTGAGGCCGGATCTCTTTGTACAACTGAAGAATGCCTTCCTCGATGGTCGCATGGAGGATGCTGCGGCTCTGCAGGAGAGGATCTCCGCGATCAAGGCGGCCACCTCCGGTGGCCCTGGGCTGAGAGGCCTGAAGAGCGCCGTGTCCGAGATGCTCGGGCGGCGCGGGATCGCGTATCCCACCGCACAGCGCTCTCCGTTGGAGTGACGCTGCCGGCGCGCGTTCTCACGGCCGGCGAGACCATGGTACTGCTGGACCCACTGGACGATGGTGCGCCGTCGATGGGCTCCCGTTTCGATGTGCGCGTGGCAGGCGCCGAGACAAACTACGGCATCGGCTTGACGCGCCTGGGGATCGGTGTCCGATGGGTTTCGAAGATCGGGGACGATCCCTTCGGCGGGATCATCGCGGAAGCCCTCGGAGACGAGGACATCGATCTCGGCTACCTGCAGAGGGAGCCGGGGGCGCCCACGGGCGTCTTCTTCAAGTGGCGGAGCGCAGGCAGAAGTCACGTCTTCTACTACAGGAAAGGGTCTGCGGCAAGCCGCCTGGGCCCCGAGGATGTGCCCGAAGGCGCCTTCGACGGCATCGCGCACGTCCACCTGACCGGAATCACCATGGCGATTTCCGAATCTGCCGGGGAGCTCGTCGTCGACCTTGCGCGCCGCGCCTCGCAACGTTCGATCACGGTGTCGTTCGACCCCAACTTCCGCCCAGCCTTATGGAAGTCCCCCCGCGCTGCCTTGGACGCCCACCTGTGCGTGCTCCCGTACGTCGACTGGTACCTGTGCGGGCTCGAGGAGGGTCATCTCTTGTTTGGCACCGGTACAGAAAGGCGACTCGTGGACGCGGTGGAAGATGCAGGGGCAGGCAACGTGGTGGTGCGCGTCGGCGAGCGCGGCGTCATCGTGCGCGAAGGAGCGGATCTCGTCACCGTGGCGCCGCCCAAACTGGAGTCGGTGTTGGACGAGCTCGGCGCAGGGGATGGATTTGCGGCCGGATTCACGTACGGGTTGCTGCAGGGATGGGCGCCCCACCGCTGTGCCCAGGCCGGAAACCTGATAGCCGGCGCCGCGCTAAGAGGAACGGGCGACTGGGAGACGCTCCCCTATCTAGGGGAGGTGCAGTCCGACCTGCAGGCGATAGCGACAACCGGTGGGAGAAGAGGATGAAAAGGCGACGGCTCGTTGCTCAGGGACCCGACATCACCACGGTGGGATTCGGAACTTGGGCCATAGGGGGACCATGGAAATTCGGCTGGGGGCCGCAGGATGACGATGAGTCCGTGGCGGCTATTCGCTATGCGATTGATTCGGGAATCAACTGGGTGGACACCGCGGCGGTGTACGGACTCGGTCACTCTGAAGAGGTGACCGGGCGCGCCCTCGAGCCGTATCGGGCGGGGGACGAGGTTTTCATCTTCACGAAGTGCGGGCGTGTACCGGTGACCCCGGGCAGCGAGGACATCGTGAGCGACCTCACTCCCGCTGCGATTCGGCATGAGTGCGATCAAAGCCTGAAGCGGCTGAACGCCGGGCGCATCGACCTCTATCAGTTCCATTGGCCCGACGGGAACACGGGGACCCCGTTGGAGGATTCATGGTCCACGATGGCCGAGCTGGTGCAGGAGGGTAAGGTTCGCTGGACCGGGGTGTCCAACTTCGACGTCGGCCAGTTGGAGAGGTGCGAGGCGATCCATCACGTCGACTCACTTCAGCCTCCGCTCAGCCTGATGAACCGGAGCGCCCGGAACGGCCTTATCCCCTGGTGCGCGGAGCACGGCACCGGCGTCATCGTCTACTCCCCCATGGCGTCGGGCCTGCTCACGGGCAAGTTCGACGGTGACCGCGTCGAGGCTCTGCCCGACGACGACTGGCGGAAGAGCTCACCCACCTTCCAGGGGCCGAGGTTGTCGGCCAACCTCGAGCTCGTAGACCGGCTCGGAGCGCTGGCGGAGCGCCTCGGAACCACCCTGCCGGCGCTGGCGGTGGCGTGGACGTTGGCGATTCCAGGTGTCAGCGCCGCAATCGTGGGGGCGCGCCGGCCCGATCAGGTCGATGGATGGCTTCCGGCATCCGATCTCGATCTGAGTGACGAGGATCTCACCGAGATCGAGGCTGCGGTGACCGATACCGGGGCCGGGAGCGAATAGGGAGCGCCGAAATGTCCGCCTGGGCCCGAGTTCAGCCTGTTCAGTCGGTGGCGCGCCGCCCGCCCGGGCCCGAGACGGCCGCCGATCCGGTTGCCGCGGCACCACCCTCGCCCGCCCGCTGTTGGTGGAAGCTCGCCCTGGGATCGCGCGCCGAGGCCTTGCCCGCGTAGAAAGTGGCGAACCGGATCCCCAGTGCTCCCGCCGTTCCGCATGCGCCGCTCGCTAAGCGGAGGGCGCGTCCGTGGCGCGGCCACAGGTTGAGGGCCAGGCTCGCCACCGTAAAGACCTTCGAGGCCCGCCACAGTCCGCCCGACACACCCTCTCTGTAGGGCCGGCCGACCTGCTTCACCTCCGAGACGTCGCGCTCGACGGCGGCGGTCGCGACCAGCTCGGCCACCTGACCCGCCACCTCGAAGCGCCTAACGATCCTCTCCTCGGTATCGTTCAGGTCGGCAAGACCGAGCAGCGACCCGGCGGCTGACATCGCCGAGCCGATGAACAGCCACGGCAGCGACCGCCTCGACGCCTGCCACACCGGCACGGCGGTGTTTGTCAGGAGCACGGCCGTATACCCCGCCAGGGGCATTCCGAGAAATCCGGCCACTTTACCGAGAAGGTTCCCGAGGTGGCCCGGCAGCCCGCCTGCGTGCGGCAGGACGGCCGAAGCGGCAAACACTGGGGTAGCAGCGGCGAGGGTCCACGATCCAACGCTCATGGCGGAAGTCGGCCTGAACACCCTCAGCATGTTGAGAAAGCGCTCCGGCCGGCCGAGGTCGTATATCAGCAACGCTGTGCCGATCCCCCCGCCGGCCGCCCCGATGCGCCTTGCCTTGCGCACCAGACCGTCCGTCTCACCCCGCGTCAGCGATTCCGCCACTTCGGCGAGCAGTGAGGCGGCGCCGGCCGTCCCACCCACGTAGAAGTATGCAGGGACGGCCCAGATCCACACCGGCTCCTTCAGAACCGGGCGGTCATAGTAGGTCGCGTCGGCTCCAGAGGAGGTGGCACTAGGCAATCTGTCCCATACGCCGACCGCCTGGAGAGCCTCGGGGGCCTCGCCCCCGGCCCGTTGCCCCGACCCTTCGCCCGACAGGTCGGCGCGCCGGAGATCGATGTGACGCGCCTCGGCCCCGGCGTCCCGCTCGTCCCGGCCCGGACTCATGGGCGCGCGCCGGTCCTGCTCGTCAGCACGGCTCCGAATGCCGCCACCGCCATACCCAGCGCGGCCGCCGCCATGGAGCGCCATGCCTCTCCCGCCTCCATCGCGGGTGCAATCGGATCCGGAGGCAGGTTGTAGACCTCCGGCTTGTCGACCAGCAGGAAGAACGCGTTGAGTCCGCCGGTGCCCGGCTGGTTGCCGGCGTCAGCGCCGTACAGGTAAGCCTCGGTCATGCCGCGTGAATGCAGTTGCTCAACGCGCTTCTCGGCCTGGGCTTGCAGATCGTTGAGCTCGCCGAAGACGATGGACTCCGTTGGACACGCCTGGGCGCACGCGGGAGTCATGCCGTCCTGCAACCGGTCGTAGCACAACGTGCACTTCCACGCCCTCCCGTCCTCCTCCCGGCGGTCGATAACTCCGAACGGGCAGCCAGAGATGCAGTACCCACATCCGTTGCAGATGTCGGGCTGGACGTAAACGCTGTCGAATTCGGTACGCACGATCGCACCCGTGGGGCATGCTTCGAGACAACCTGCCCGCTTGCAGTGCTTGCACACATCCGACATCATGAGCCACGACAAATTTCCCATCCCCGTGACCTGTCCGCCAAGTGGCGCCGGCCGTTCAACGAACGCCACGTGTCGCCAGGTCGATGCACCGACATCGATTGTGTTGTCCAACGACATGCCGGTGAAGAACAGACCGTCGTCCGGTAGTTGATTCCACTGCTTGCACGCCACCTCGCAGGCCTTGCATCCGATGCATACGGTGGTATCGGTGAAGAACCCTTTCGGACTCATGAATGGGTCCTGCCCTCTGTGGCCTCACCGTTCTTGTGCCCGTGCGAAGCATCCGCAGAGCCGCGCGCGCCCGGCAGATCGCGCTCGGTCGCGTCCTCTTCGATTCGCGCCACCAGGTCACCGCTGGTGACGACCCGTCTTCCCCTGCTCCTTCGGCCCGCGACGATGTCGGCAGTAAGGGCTTTGGATTCCTGAATCGAGACATTGGGATCGCCAACGAAGCCAATCAATTCATTCACGGTGTCGCCGGTCGAGAGGCCTTTGCTTCCCCAGTGATAGGGCAGGCCGATCTGGTGAACCGTGCGGCCCTTGAGACGCAGGGACCTGAGCCTTTCGGTCACCAGCACGCGTGCTTCGATCTCGCCTCGAGCGGTCGTTATGGTCGCCCAGCCCCCATTGCTCAAACCTCTTTCCCGCGCAAGCTCCGGCGATACCTCACAGAACATCTCGGGCTGCAGCTCTGCGAGCCACGCCACCCACCGCGACATGGCACCAGCGGTGTGGTGCTCGGTCAGCCGGTAGGTCGTGACAACAAATGGAAAGCGGGGGTCGTCGTGGGCTTTGTGGAAGGGGTTGTCCCGCCGTTTCCATTCCATGCGCGCCGGATTGCACTGTTGTTTGTACAACGGGTTCGCAACGACCGATTCCTGAGGCTCGTAGTGCGTCGGCAATGGTCCATCGAGCAGGCCGTTGGGCGCGTAGAGCCACCCCTTGCCATCACCCTGCATGATGAACGGGTCGATTCCGGACAGCGCGTCCACACCCTGCGCCTTCGCCCCCGGCCGGTAGGAAGGTGGGCGTCCCGCCACGAAATCGACCTGATCCAGCCCCTCCCACACCCCTCTGTCATCGTTCCACCACACCAGCTTCTTCCGCTCGGACCATGGCCTGCCGGCAGGGTCGGCCGAGGCGCGGTTGTAGAGGATCCGGCGGTTCGCCGGCCAGGCCCAGCCCCACTCGGGGGCAACCCAGGTCTGTTCGCGCCCTGCCTTGCGGCGCGCGGCCTGGTTGACCCGGTCCTTGTACGACCCCGAATAGATCCAACAACCGCACGCCGTCGTGCCGTCATCCGCGAGCTCGAGAAAGCCTCCGAGGGCCTCGCCGTCGGTCATCGTGTAGCCACTGATCTCGGCGAGGACCGCCTCTGCGCCGGGCTCGTCGTGTTCGCCTTCGGTTGGGTAGTCCCAGGTCAGGTCCCGAATCGCGCGGTCCTTGGGATCCGCTGAATCGGCATAGAGCCGTTTGAGCCGCCGGCCCAGGTGATACATGAAATGCAGCTCGCTGCGCGCATCGCCCGGAGGCTGCACGGCGGTGTGATGCCATTGCAACAGGCGCTGCGTGTTGGTGAAGCTGCCTTCCTTCTCGGTATGCGCTGCACAGGGAAAGAAGAACACCTCCGTCTTGATGTCCTGCGTCCTGATCTCTCCCCGTTTGATCTCGGGGGCGTCCTGCCAGAAGTCCGCCGTCTCGGTAACTGCGAAGTCGCGCACCACGAGCCAGTCGAGCTCCCTGAGGCCCTTTCGATGCAGGGCCCCGTGCATCGAACCTACTGTCGGGTTTTCTCCCATCACGAAATAGCCCTTCAGCTTCCCATCGGCCATTTCGGCGACCGTGCTCATATGCGAGTGATCGCCGGTCAGGCGCGGTAGATAGTCGTAGCAATAGTCGTTGTTCTCATTGGCAGCAACGCCGTACCACGCCTTCAGCAACGACACGAAATACTTGGGAAGGTTGCTCCACCATCCGGTTGGCGCCGTGTTGCCATCGATGTAGCTCGGCAGATCCGGATGCGGTCCGGCCTTGGGCATCGGCATATAGCCGGGCAGGAGGTTGTACAGGGTGGGGATGTCCGTTGAACCTTGGATTGAGGCGTGTCCCCGTAGCGCAAGTATCCCGCCCCCCGGTCTGCCTATGTTGCCCAGGAGCAGTTGAACAATGCTCGCGGCGCGGATGTACTGCGCACCCACCGAATGCTGTGTCCAGCCCACGGCATAGCAAATCGCCGAGGTCCTCTCCCGCCCCGAGTTGTCGCACAGAGTCTTGGCCACGGCAAGGAATTGATCCTCCGGTATCCCGCAGGTGGCATCCACCATTTCCGGCGTGTAACGCGAGTAGTGGCGCTTGAGGATCTGAAACACGCAGCGAGGGTCTTGAAGGCTCTCATCCTGCCGTTCATTCGCCCGTTCGGTCTTCCGCTCCCCGGCCGCTCCGAAACGCCCACTCCCCCCGGGCATGGGGGACACGTCGAAGCCCTCGTACTGCCACGAGTCGACGTCGTATCCCCCGTCGTCGGGATTCCAGCCGCTGAAGAACCCATGGAGATCCTCTGTGTCCTGGAATTCCTCGGACACTATCTTCGAGGCGTTGGTGTAGTTGACGACGTACTCCGGAAAGTAGCGGTCGGTGGAGATTATGTAGTTGATCAGACCGCCCAGGAAGGCGATATCGCTGCCCGCCCGTATCGGCACGTGAATGTCCGCCACTGCGCTGGTACGGGTAAAGCGAGGATCGATGTGAATGAGCTTTGCACCGCGCCTCTTGGCCTCCATCGGCCAGTGGAACCCGACGGGATGGCACTCCGCCATGTTTGACCCGATGATGACGACGCAGTCAGAGTTCTGTAGATCCTGCTGGAAAGTTGTGGCCCCTCCCCGGCCGAACGAGGTCCCCAGACCGGGGACGGTGGACGAGTGTCATATGCGAGCCTGATTCTCGATCTGGATCGCGCCCAGAGCGGTGAACAGTTTCTTGATCAGGTAGTTCTCTTCGTTGTCGAGCGTCGCGCCCCCCAGATGGGCGATGCCCATCGTGCGGTTCAGCGGCGTCCCGTCCTCTGTGGCCGCCTCCCAGGTGGAGTCGCGCACCGACTTCACGCGGGCGGCGATCATGTCCATGGCTTCCTCGAGGGGGATGGTCTTCCACTCGGTGCCGTGCGGGGCGCGGTAGAGAACGTTGTGAAGCCGATGGGATCCGGTCACAAGCCCGAACGTTGCGGCGCCCTTCGGGCAAAGCCGCCCCTCTGAGATCGGCGAATCGGGATCACCCTCTATATCGGTGATCTTGTCGCCGATCGTGTAGACGAGCTGCCCGCATCCGACGGCGCAGTAGGGGCACACTGACTTGGTGACACCATCGGCCTGTCTGATGCGCGGAGCGAGCTCCTTGGTCCGGGTCGAATAAGCCGTCTCGCCCAGAGCGAACAGATCCTTGTGCTTCAACTGCTTCAAGACCGGCCATCCGGTCGCCGATCTGACCATGTCCCGCATCCCCACAGTCGAACCTCCTCTAAACCGCCCGAAAGGGTGGTGCATGTACATTATTCACCACCGGTTCGATTGGGCCGCTTCCGTTTGCTCTATGAGGCATTTGCAATCGAATCGTCTCACCCACGTGGCGCGTGGGCATCCTCGGCCGGCGCGCCCAGCCCGTTACCTGCGGGACCATCGCCCGCATGGCCGTCTCCTGTGTGAGCCTTCCCTTCGTGGACCCGTGAGCCGTGGCCGTCGGCGGAGGCTCCGTTGGTGAGGGCGGCAAGAGGCATCTCGGAGAGGTGCCCGGCGCCGCTTGCGGTGAGGGCCTTCATGAGACGGTAGGTCCCCCAACCGACCAGAGGGGGCATGATCAATATCAGGATCCGGAAGACCAGGGTGATCCCGAAGATGGACGCGCCGAGCCACTTGGCGATCAAGTCGTTGCTGGCTGCAACGAACATGACCGTATAGAAGGTAAGGGTTGTTGCCCCGAGGGCGGTCCTCACGGGGTGGTCGCGAGGGCGGTCCAACAGGTGATGCGCCTCCTTGTCGTGAGCGAAGTGTTGCTCCAAGAAGGGCCACGCCAACAGCAGTGTGAAGGTCACGCCCGGAAGCAGGACCGCGGGAAAGAAGGGGTTGGGTATCTCGTAGCCGAACAACCGCACGTCGAATGCGGGGACCAGGCGGAGGGCGCCTTCAACCCACCCCAGGTACCAGTCCGGCTGCGCCGGCGAAGTTACCTGCTGCGGCTCGAACGGGCCATAGAGCCACACCGGATTTATCTGAGCGAGTCCGCCCATTACGCATAACACCGCCGACACAGCGAAGAAGAGCCCCACGGACTTGGCTGCGTAGGAAGGCCATAGTCGCGAGCCGACAACGTTGCCCTCGGTCCTGCCGGGCTCCCGGAACTGCGTGTGCTTCTGACGCCACACCACAGCAAGGTGAACGGTAAGCAGGCCGATGATCAGCGCCGGCACGATCATGATATGGACGACGAACAGGCGCCCGATGATCTCGTCGGCCGGAAACTCCCCTCCGAAAAGCAGAAAAGCCATCCAGGTGCCGACCAGAGGCACCGAGAGCGCAATCGAATACGCAATGCGCAGGCCGGTCCCCGACAGCAGATCATCGGGGAGCGAGTAGCCGCTGAATCCGTTGAAGATCGCCAATATCAAGAGCAGGACCCCGATGATCCAGTTGATCTCGCGCGGCCGGCGGAACGCGCCCGTGAAGAACACGCGGCAGAGGTGAACCACGATCGAACCGATGAACACCAGCGCCGCCCAGTGGTGTATCTGGCGCATGACCAGGCCGGCGCGCACATCGAAGCTTAGCTCCAGCACCGAACGGTACGCGTCGGACACCTCTACTCCGTTGAGTGGTTCGTAGGCTCCGCGATAGACCGAGTGGCTGGTGCTGGCGTCGAAGAAGAACGTAAGGAAGGTTCCGGTGAGCAAGAGGACTATGAACGAGTAGAGAGCGATCTCTCCGATCATGAACGACCAGTGATCGGGAAACACCTTGGTCAGGGCTTTCTGCACGAAGGCGGAGGTGCCGAGCCTGGTGTCGAACCAACCAGCCGTTTGTCTAAGCACGTGGGCGACTCCAGTATCCGGGACCGATGGGCTCAGAATAGTCGCCGCCGGCGGCGATGTAGCCCTCGGTGTCTATTCGAAGCGGCAACTGAGGTAGTGGACGCGTGGCGGGCCCGGCGATCGGAGCGGCTGCTTCCAGGACGTCGAAGATGGACTGATGGCAGGGACAGAAGAGACGGTGATCGGCCGGCTGATAGAGGCCGACGGGGCAGCCCGCGTGGGTGCATACCTTGGAGAAGGCCACGAAGTCCTCCGGCGCCCAGCCCTCCCGGTCCGAGGTGACCGGCCGGTAGGTCCCCGGCGAAAGGTGGATGAGCAGCGTCTGTGCATCGGCCGCGTCCGGGTGCCCGTCGGGAAAAACGGTGAGCACGCCCCCGATGGCGAGTTCCTCGGGCCGCACGGGCTCTCCGTCGATCGTCACCGCCCGGATGCCGTCGGCCCAGGGGGTGACCACCAGAGATGTGCCGGGCGCCGAACCCAGCGAGCGGATGGGAAACAGCGCAGCCAATCCGAGCGCGCCCAGAGCGGCTCCGAGAGCCTTGCCGAGGAAGCTCCGCCGCTGAACCTCCTCTTCGCCCCGCTCGAACAGACGGACGGCTGCATCACTCTGGAGGGTCCCGCCCATCTCGGTATCGCGTTGCTCGACGTAACCTCCGCCGGGCATCAGATCCTGGGCCCATCGCACCAGTCCCACGGCCAGACCCCCGAGCGCAACCCCCAGCAGCAGCCCTTCGAGCTGTGGCTGGCCCCCGAATGCGTAAACAACGGTAAGGCCGATCGACGATAGGGCGCTGAGGCCGAAAGCCAGCGCGACACCGCTGCCCGGCGGTGAGGTGCGCGGTCCTCTGCTCACGTTGTCAGATCACTCCTCGCCCACACGCGTCCCAATCAACCTGACGATCACGAGGGCTGCGCCAACCCCCACCAGCCAGCCGATCGCGCCCTCGGTGACGGGACCGACGTGACCCAGGGGCAGCCCACCTCGATCGTCCGGCCTCTGGAGATGGCTCAGGTACCTCACGATTGAGTTGACCTCCATGTCGGAGAAGGTCTCGCTTCCGAACACCGGCATCGTACCCGGCCCCACCTTCATCGCCTCTGCGGTCTGCACCGGTGTGGACCGAATGAGGGAGGGGGCGATGAGGGTCTCATCGAAGGGGTCGGGCCCCGCCGCCAGAGCTCCCCCGACTCCGGTCGTCGAGTGGCATGCCGCACAGTTCTCCTGATACAGCTCGAGTCCGAGGGCAAGGTCCCCCGCTTCGGAATCGACCACGGGCACGGGAGGGCCCTCTCCCCCAAAAGCGCTCACGTAAGCCACGAGGTCCTCGATCTCGGCCGGATTGTAGGACGGGGGGGAAAGCCGGGTGGGTTCAGAGGGATCGTTGATCGGCATCCGCCCCGTCGAGAGCATGAAGTCGGTCATCGCCGCGCCGTTCGTGCCGCTGATGAGGTCGGGTCCCCGGCCGGTCCCCGAGCCGTCGGTCGCGTGGCACCATGCACAATCCCGCAGATAGAGCACGCGGCCACGTTCGGGGCCGTCGGCCACGGGCTCCTGAGAACGGTAGGGGCTCGTTAGGTTCGAGGTGTAGGCGCAACCTCCCAGTGCAACTGCTCCGAGTGCCGTGAGCACCTTGACGGCCCATCCAGCCCGGCCCTGGACGTGCCTCACGGACGTCGGCCGGCGGGCAGTAGCGCAACCTTGCGGGCGTCGGTTTCGGCCGCACCTTTATCCATGGCTCGCAACCATCTCGTAAAGAGAAGCGACATGCTGGCAAGATAGACGACTCCGGCGGGGATCCACATAATCACTCCGGCCAACTGCTGATCCTGAAGTGCGCTCAGGCCCCAGGCGCGGGCCCCGGCCGCATGAACCGAATAGAGGGGCACCGAGGCGAAGGTCAGAAGTGCGCCCAGTCCACCGCTCTGCAGCGTGGTTACGAAGACGTATCCGAGCCGGGCGGGATAAGGCAGGCGCGGCCGGCCGAACGAGATGATCAAAGACCAGAACAGCAACGCGGTGAAAAAGAAACTCAGGTGCTCGACGGCGTGCAGCCCCTGAGAGCGCAGCGCTGCTTCGTACAGCGCCGGAAGGTGCCATGCCCACAGAGCGCCGACGTGAACGATCCACACCACCAGCGGGCCGGTTAGCACCGCCCAGAACGCCGAGGCCTTAGAGGTGCGCCCCAGAGCATGGAGATCGCGACGCAAGCTACGGGGCAAGGCCAGCGAGCACGGAAGGAACGGTGCGCCCAAGACCAGCAGCGGGGCCGCCACAAGCACAAGAATCAGATGCTGCACCATGTGAGCGGCGAACAGCGTGTGCCCCAGCGATGCAATCGGGGACACCAACGCAACCGCAAGGGCCACGAGGCCGGCGGAGAAGGCGAACACCTGCGCGGGCCCGACTCCACGCCCGCGGCCCTTGGTCCACAGACGGTGAACACCGTACCCGTAGGCCCACGCCGCCAACAGCAACGAAACCAGCACCACCGGATCGAGGGTCCATGCAGCGACAACCCCTCCCGGCTCGATGGGGGGAGCGAGGGCGACCGGCCTCACGCGCCCACCTGACAGGACGACAGAAACAAGCTCGGCAGAAACCCCTGGAAGATCGCGATCACAAAGAAGATGCTGGTGAGCACCCCTGCACGAGCCATCCATGATGCGCGCCTGCCGTTCGTGTCGTCACGCCCGGATGCCGCTCGCAGGCAGCGCCAGGACATCACGCCGGCGAGAATCGTGATCGCAAAGCAAACCGCGGATACGGCGAGGACGACCGGCTCTACCACACCGGGGGCCGATGCGCCGGGCGAGCACGCGATCTCATCGAGCTCCGAGCCGATGAGAGTCTGGATGCTCCACCCCACGGGACCGCCCAGAACCCCGAACCACAGCCATCCTGATCCCCGGGCCTCGGACTTCGTCACCTGAGTCGCCACTGAGCTGTCTCAACCCCCTCTAACAGACAAGGACTAGGCGTTCGGAAAGAGATAGATGGTCGAAAGGACGAACAGCCAAACGACGTCCACGAAATGCCAGTACATGGTGAAATTCTGCACCGTGACATGGCGCTCCGAATCGAACGCCCCCTTCCATGCACGCACCTGCGTCCACAGGCTGAACAACAAACCAACCAGGACGTGGATGCCGTGGAAGCCGGTGATCGTATAGAACAGCGACCCGTACGAGTTGGTGGTCGGCGTGAACTCCGCCAACGTCTCCGGGTACTCCAGGCCCAGCTGCATAGCGAGGAAAGACGCGCCCAGCACGAAGCCGAGCGCAAGACCGAGCCTCAGGCGTCGCTGGTTTCCCTTCATGATGGCCCGCTCGGCAAAGTGGACCGGGATGCTGCTCGACCACAGGATCGCAGTCATGATGAGCGGGAGCTCCAGGGTGGGTGGTTCGATACCGTCTGGCGGCCACTCCGGGCCGAGCTGATACCGCAGATAGAAGTAGCTCGCGATGAGCGCGGAAAAGAGCATGGTCTCGGTGCAGATCAGCATGACCATGCCCCACCAGCCCGTGGACCTCGGGCCCGCGACGTGACGCGATAGGACGGCTTCCCGTGAGGCTGCTTCGGGCGGGTTGGTCGTCTCGAGGACGCTCATGTTTCCTGCGTCTCGCCTCTGGGCCAGAACCATCCGATCAAGCCGCCGGCGCCGCCCAGCGCGCCCAGTGCCGCCAGCGCATACGCGTCGAGAAGGATTCCGTAGAACATCACCGCGAGGGCGGCGGCCAACAACACCGGCCATGGGCTCTCGTGGGGCATCTCCAGGACGGCCTGCGGCTGGGCGTCGAGAAGGCTCGTGGCCAAGGTCTCATGGCCCCCGGCCAAGGCGTAGCCACCCATGTCCGGAGATTGCGG
>JACDCD010000060.1 GCA_013694625.1 Actinomycetota bacterium
CACGACCTCAAGCCGCTCGGGTAGATCGATCATGACTTCGATGACGCGAATGCGGTACAGGTGCAGGCGCACCGACATAGAGTCAGGCACGGAGCCTCTCCTTTCCTCGGTCTGTTTCGTCACAGCCGAGTGTGGAGGGGCTCCGTTCATCTCAGACGGATTTCGGCCCGTCAGATCAGACGGCCATCCCACGTTTTCGCGAGGTCTCTTAAAGGGCTTTCCTGGATGTATCCCATCGTCGCCACGGAGGTATCGTCCCGAGACCATCGCGCGGTCGAGCCCGATGAGCCTCGCTTCCTGAGCCGGGTCAATCGCGCTCACGAATAGGGGAAAGAGAAGGCGTTGGCCGTGGTGCCCACGCGATTCCCCCTAAAGGCATGGGTGTCCGACGAGACGTTGTCGGCCTCCGGAGTCTGCTCGGAAAAGCACTGAAGCGATAGTTGGCTCTTGAGAAGAAACGGCTCGACGAAGCGAGGAAAAGACGTGTTGAAGCCTTCACAGACCCCGAGCCGTCTCGATCGCCAGGGAACAACCTCACGCGCAACCCCATTGCGCAGCACGAAGCGGTGGGCCCGGGTGTAATAGACATAGGTTTGTCCCCCCGGGTACACCGAGGCCCCGTTGTTCGCGACCCACGAAGATCTGACCCTGTATAGCTGGGCCGGTGCATCCGAGAGGTAGCGATCGATGAAGATGGAGAAGGTCTTGAAAGGCAGGATGTAGCCGATGTTGGCGATGGGCGCGGCGATCTCCACTCTAGGGGTCTCACCTACCAACCTGTAATCGCGCATGCTGATGCCGCCAAAGATCCCGCTCAGGTAGTTTATTTGGCGACGAGGTCGCGTCCCCTTTCGATCGGGCTATATGAATCGCGCGGGCGAACGAGGACGTCGTAAGCAGGGCGGAAGTTCCGCTTGAGCGTTTGTTTGACTTCGAGCGTGCTCGTGGCGACGGTCGAGGTCAGGAGGACGAAACTGACCGTAGGGATGAGGATTCCGGTTGCAAGCCAGGCGACGCGCGTTCGGCGAGAGAGGATCTGCTCCCGGATGAAGTGCATCATGGCTTACTAGAAAGCTATCCGGGATTGACTTGCTCAAGTGACGACGCCAGTTCCTGTGGCCGGCGGGGTGGGTGAGCCCTCCCGGGCTTGGGGGACTCACCCACGCCGGCTCAGCAAGGACAACAGGGAGCGTTGACCGCCTGAGGGAGCAGCATGCCGCTTGCAAAGGGCTGCGCTCCGTGTCCGGCATTCGTCGTCGGTGGTTCTCTGAGTCAGGCGCGAGTAACCTCAGCCCATGGTCACCACCGTGGTTCTTGCTGTCTGCGACATCCACCGAGTGCCCGAGACCGCTCAGGCAATCGCCGATCTTGCCGAGGTGTCCGAAGTCTATTCGGTCTCCGGCGACTACGACCTCGTGATCATGGTTCGGGTTCGCCAGCAGGAGGATCTGGCGCGGGTCGTGACCGAGAGCATCGGAAAGACACCCGGCATAGAGAGGACCCAGACCCTCGTTGCCTTCAAGGTGTACTCACGTCACGACATCGAATCGATGTTTTCCCTGGGTTTCGAGGACGAGCCGGCCTGACCGCCGCTGAAGGGTGGCATCAGGGTCACCTCTGAACCGTCCTGCAGGGTTGCATCCATGCCTGCCCTGGTGCCGTCGACGAGCAAAGAGAAGATGAGCCGCCGGGGCGCGCCGAGGCGGTCGACGAGATCCCCTACTGTGTCCGGGTCGGCAAGCTCGATCTCGGCGCGATTACCGGCCGAGCCTTCAGGGAGATACTCGCGTACTGCCCCAAAGCACGTGACGGTTACCTTCACGCTCTTACTTCTCGACCGGCACTCCGACCAAGCTTCCGTACTCGGTCCATGATCCGTCGTAGTTCCTGACTTTCTCGAAACCAAGGAGTTCACGAAGGACGAACCACGAGTGCGACGAGCGCTCCCCGATGCGGCAGTACGCAACCACATCTCTGTCCGGGGTGACGCCCTGGTCGGCGTAGAGCTTCTGTAGCTCCTCGGCCGGCTTGAAGGTTCCGTCTTCCTTCACGGTCTTCGACCAGGTGATGTTCGCAGCGCCCGGGATGTGACCCGGAACCTGCGCCTGCTCTTGAGGCAGGTGTGGCGGCGCCAAGAGCTCACCCCTGAACTCCTCAGGAGATCGCACATCCACCCACGCCCCGCTGCCCGATTCGACCCGCTCGAGCACCTCGTCGCGAAAGACCCTGAGCTCCGGCTTCTCCGTCCCGATGTTGAACGTTGCGGGGGCACGGTCGGGCAGCTCCTGGGACAGCTCACGGCTCTCGAGCTCCCACTTCTTACGCCCGCCGTCCAGCAGCTTGACATTTTCGACGCCCCGGTACTTCAACAGCCAGTAGGCGTAGGTTGCAAACCAATTGTTGTTGCCGCTGTACAGCACGATCGTGTGATCGTCCGATATCCCTTTCGAGCCCAGCAGCCGGGCTAGACCCTCGGACGAAACGAATTCGCGCCGACTCCCGTCGTGCAGTTCGTTCTGCCAGTCCATCGACAGCGCGCCCGGTATGTGCCCCTTGTCGTAGGCGCTGGTGTCCTCATCCACCTCTACGATAGCAATGCCGTCGTCGTCGAGATGAGACGCCAGCCATTCGAGGTCGACCAGCACCTCGGAGTTCGCGTAATCAGCCATCTGTTCCTCCTCTTGTCTGCTTGGCCTCTCCAACCAATTCTCTTATCCGCCCTAGCTGCTCGCCGGCATCGGTGAGCATCCGCTCGAGTATTCGCAGCTCGACCTCCAGCTCATCTGCAGCCGCGGGCTTGCCCGCGCCGGTCGCGTCGATGCCGACCTCGGTGAGCGCCCCGGTCTCGCCCTCCCAGGTGAAATACACCTTCGCCGGGCGGCCCTTGGCGCGACGCTGGGTGTCCGCGGACAGGAATCCCGCCTCGACCATCAGATCGAGATGGGCTCGCGCCACGTTCGGGTGGATCGAAAACGCGTCCCCGATCTCTTTGACCGTTTTTGGCCCGGTGCGCAACAGAAGCGACAGGATGGCGGCGCGCGTCGGCAGCGACAGCACCTTCGCGGTGCGAGTTGCGGCGTCGTCCCCCAAAGGTGTCATGGCCCTTTGCTAACAGATTAAAACACTCTTAGCAAGTTGCTAACAGTGCTAAAGCGTCCAGCTAGCCCTTGCCCCCTTCTTGCAACGCCTCGAGGAGGGTGTTCCATCCCAACAGCGCACATTTGATCCGCACGGGATACTTCACCACGCCTTTCAGCGAGACGAGATCGCCCAGGGTATCGACGTCGCCTTCCTCCTCACCGGCCATCATGCGCTTGATCGACTCAGCAAGAGCGGCCGACTCCTTGGCGGTCAGGCCCTCCACCTTTTCGGTCATCATCGAGGCGCTTGCCTGGGAGATCGAGCAGCCCTTCCCTTCGAACGCGATCCCCTCGACCGTGTCGCCGTCGAAGCGCACGAACAGCTCGATCTCGTCACCGCACAAGGGGTTATTGCGTTCGAGCGCGACGTCGTGGGGGTCCAGACGCCCTTTGTTCCGGGGCGTTCTGTAGTGGTCGAGGATCACTTCCTTGTACAGCTCTTCGAGGCTCACGCGAACCACTCCTTGCATTTTTCGAGCGCGTCCGTGAGGGCATCGACGTCCTCGGGGGTGTTGTAGATGTAGAAGGACGCTCGGGCCGTGGCGGGAACACCAAGCCGTCGCATCAACGGTTGGGCGCAGTGATGTCCCGCCCTGATGCAAACGCCTTCCTGATCGACGATCGTCGCCACATCGTGTGGATGAACCTCTCCGAGTGTGAACGAGATGACCGCGCCGCGCTCTGATGGATCCTTCGGGCCGTAGATGTGAGCGCCCGCAGCCTCGAGAGCACTCATCGCATAACGCGCCATCCCGATCTCGTGCTCACGCACCGCGTCCATGCCGAGCACCTCGAGGTACTCGACGGCCGCCCCCATACCGACCGCCTGAGCGATGTTCGGGGTACCGGCCTCGAACTTGTAGGGGATTTCGTTCCAGGTGGAATGGTCCGGGTAGACCTCGCGAATCATCTCGCCGCCACCGTGGAACGGGGGCATTGCCTCGAGCAGATCCTCACGCCCGTACAGGACACCGGCCCCGGTGGGCCCGCACATCTTGTGGGCCGAGTAGGCGAGGAAGTCCGCGTCGAGCTCGTTCACGTCGATGGCGAGGTGCGGGGCTGCCTGGGCGGCGTCGACAAGCATGCGCGCTCCAACGCTGTGCGCGGCGTCGGCCACCGTCCTCACCGGGTTGATAGTGCCGAGCACATTGGACATGAGCCCCATAGCGACTAGCTTCGTTCTGTCGGTGACATAGTCCCCCAGCAGGTCCACCCGCAGCTTTCCGCCATCGTCTATCGGTAGGAATCTCAGGGTTGCGCCGGACTCCTGAGCGAGAAGCTGCCAGGGCACGAGGTTCGAGTGATGCTCCATCTCGGTCAGCAGGATCTCGTCACCGTCATGGATATTGGCGCGCCCCCAGGTGAACCGCACGAGGTTGATCGCTTCGGTGGTCCCGCGGGTGAAAACGATCGAGCGGTGGCTGCGGGCGCCGATAAAACGCGCACACGCTTCGCGCGCCGCCTCGTATGCGATTGTTGCGCGCTCCGCCAGCTCGTAGATGCCGCGGTGAACGTTTGCGTTCTCGGACTCGTAGAAACGAACCATGCGGTCGATGACCTGATGCGGCTTCTGGCTCGTGGCTGCCGAATCGAGGTAGACAAGGCGCTTGCCGTGCGCAAGCGTGTCGAAAACGGGAAAGTCCTTGCGCAGGGTCTCGGCGTCGAGCGGCAGGGACACGGCTAGTGCTCCTGCGCGGAAGTAACGCCAGCGACCAGGGCGGCACCGCGCGGCGAGGGCAAGGCGCGAGGAGTCGTGCGTACCCGTAGGGTACGTGAGCGACGAGCAACGTAGCCATCGTCGATGCAGGGCTGTCCTGGGGCGCCGGGACTTACGCAAAGGTGCATTAGGCCCTTGCTTTCTCCAGCTTTTGGACCTCGGCAATGGCTTCCTGGCTGAGGCCGAATTCCCTGGCGAGCCCTGCGTATCCCTCCGCCTCGAGGCGCTCGGCAAGCTCGAAACCACCCGACTTCACGACCTGGCCGTACATGAGCACATGCACCACATCGGGCCGGATGTAGTTCAACAGTCGCTGGTAGTGCGTGATCAACATTATCCCGACGTCGGGTGTGGCCAGCTTGTTGACGCCTGCAGACACATGCTTCAGTGCATCGATGTCAAGGCCGGAATCGGTCTCGTCCATGATCGCCAGCTCGGGCGTGAGGACGGCCATCTGCAGGACCTCGTTGCGCTTCTTCTCGCCGCCCGAGAAACCCTGGTTCACATACCGGTCGACCAGCTCGCTCGGGATCTCGAGCAGGTCGATCTTCTCCTGGAGATACATCCGGAACGCCATGGCCGACTTGGTCCGGTCCGCGTGAATGGCGTTGTAGGCCGTGCGCATGAAGTTGACGACCGATACCCCCGGCACCTCGGTGGGGTACTGGAAGGCAAGGAAAATGCCGCGCTGGGCGCGCTCGTCCGGAGCGAGACCCATGATGTCTTCGCCCTTGTAGAAGATCTTTCCCGCCGTGACCTCATAACCGGGCCGTCCGGTGAGCACATAGGCAAGCGTCGACTTGCCCGAGCCGTTGGGGCCCATGATTGCGTGGATCTCGCCCTTGTCCATGGACAGATTGAGACCCTTGAGGATCTCGTTGCCTTCGATCTCGACGTGGAGATCTTCTATCTCCAGCAGCTTGTCACCCATGCCCTATCACTCCTCAACTCGCTTTATGGGAGGACCAACGAAGATGACGTCGTCCTCGAGCTTCACCTCATATGCAACCGCCGGCTTGGTTGCGGGGAGGATGCGAACGCTTCCGGTGCAGACATCGAAACGCGAGCCGTGCAGAGGGCATTCGACCTCGAGCTCCTCGGGCTCCCACTCACCCTCGGTGAGGTAGGCCTCCTGATGCGTACAGACATCTCCGATCGCATAGACCTTTGCGCCCGCCCGGAACAACCCAATGAGAACACCGTCGACCTCGACCTGCCTCGTCCCTCCGTCGGGGAACTCAGACATCCTGGCAACCTCAGCGAAGTGGGTGCGAGCGATCTGCACCATTAGACTGCGACCTCCAGGTGTGCGCCACTTTCGACCTTCGCCGAGATGGCGTCGGACAGGCCATCGCGCACTCCGGGCACGCGGATGCGGTCCAATACCTCTCCAAAGAAGCCGAACACCACGAGCTTCTGTGCGGTCACCCGGTCGATGCCGCGACTCATGAGATAGAACAAATGCTCCTCTTCTACCGGTGCCACCGTCGCGCCGTGGGTGCAGCGCACCTCGTTCGCTTCGATCTCGAGTTGAGGAATCGAGTGAGCCATCGCGTTGTCGGACAGGACGAGGTTGCGGTTGGCCTGATAGGCGTCGGTTCCCTGCGCCCCTCTGGATACCTTGATCAATCCAGAGTACTCGGAACGGGAGCTCTCCTTGAGGGCCCCTTTGTAGAGCAGGTCCGAGGTCGCATGTGGAGCGTCATGATACTGAAGCGTCCTCTGGGCAAAGTGCTGATCGGCGTCGGCGAAGTAGAGGCCCAGCATCTCGGAGAACGCGCCTTCGCCCTTGAGCACCGACTCGACCTGGGTGCGCGCGAACGATGAGCCCAGGTTCACGGCGAGACTGCGAACGGTCGAGTCGCGGTAACCGGTGAAGCGCTGGGTCTGGAAGTGAGAGACGGCGCGCCCCCAGCTCTGCAGCGAGATGTAGTTCACGATGGCGCCCCGGCCCGCCTGGATCTCGACAACGCTCGAACAAAGGGCATCATCTGAGAACTCCTCAGACGAGAAGCTGTCGACCAAAGTCACACTCGCAGTGTCTTCGAGCACGATGGAAGTATGGGGGAAAGTCGATCCCCCGGGCACCACTCGGCGCGCCACTTCAAGCGGCAGCTCAACCTCGACGCCGCGGGGCACGTAGAGCAGCACGTCGTCGGAGTGGAACGCGCCGTGAAGCGCGGTGAACTTGTGCTCATCGACCGGTACGTCGGTGAAGAAATGCTCTTTGAGGAGCTCCGGGTAGTCGCGTGCGGCCGTGGCGAAGTCGGTGAAGATGACTCCCTTGCCGGCGAGCTCGTCGGGGAGCACGGGTGGAGCCATGGAAAGTGTCGGCGCGCCGAATCTGTCGAAGTCGAAACGGCGAACGTCGGTGTAGCGCCACTCCTCACCCCGCGGGTCCGGGGGGTCCATCTTGGAGAAGAGATCAAACGCCTCGAGCCGGCGCTCGGCGAGCCAGCCCGGCTCTCCCAGTCGTTCGGCAAGGCGCTCGACGGCATCCCTGGTGAGTTTGTCGGCCATCTATCGAGCGTCTCCTAACAAGAATTTCGGCCGAAGGATGAGAGATATGGATTCTTCAAACTACTCACCCACTCGGCGGGGTCAGCCTACGGAACCCTCCATCTGGAGCTCGACGAGGCGCTGAAGCTCTACCGCATACTCCATCGGCAGCTCCCTCGTGATCGGTTCGATGAAACCGCGCACGATCATCTGCATCGCTTCGGTCTCCGACAGACCCCGGGACATGAGGTAGAAGAGCTGCTCGTCCGAGACCTTGGACACCGTGGCCTCGTGGGAGACCGCCGCGTTCTCTTCTTCGATCTCCATGTAGGGATAGGTGTCGGAGCGGGAGGCGTCGTCGAGGATCAACGCATCGCAGATCACATGCGACTTGGAGTGGTGTGCGCCTTCTTCGATCCGCACCAGGCCTCTGTAGCCGCCCCGGCCTCCGTCCTTGGATATCGACTTCGATGTGATCGAGCTCTGGGTGTTGGGCGCCGCGTGGATGACCTTGCCGCCGGCGTCCTGGTGCTGCCCCTCGCCTGCATAGGCGATCGAGAGCACTTCGCCCCTGGCGCGTTCGCCGAGAAGATAGACCGACGGGTACTTCATGGTCACCTTGGAGCCGAGGTTGCCGTCAACCCATTCCATGACCCCGCCCTCCTCGACGGCGGTGCGCTTGGTGACCAGGTTGTAGACGTTGTTGGACCAGTTCTGGATGGTCGTGTACCGGCAGCGGCCGCGTGGCTTCACGACGATCTCGACCACCGCAGAGTGGAGCGAGTCGCTCGAGTAGACCGGCGCCGAGCAACCCTCGACGTAGTGAACCCAGGAGTCTTCGTCGACGATGATGAGGGTTCGCTCGAACTGGCCCATGTTCTCCTGGTTGATGCGGAAGTAGGCCTGAAGCGGGATCTCGACTTCAATGCCTGGGGGGACGTAGATGAACGAGCCGCCCGACCAGACCGCCGAGTTGAGCGCCGAAAACTTGTTGTCGGCGGGCGGAATGATCGTGCCGAAGTACTCCTTGACGATCTCGGGATGCTCGCGTAGCGCCGAATCCATGTCCATAAACAGGATCCCGCGGTTTTCGAGCTCTTCTTTTGTCTTGTGGTAGACAACCTCACTCTCGTACTGGGCGGTCACGCCCCCGAGGTAGCTCTTCTCGGCCTCTGGGATCCCGAGCTTGTCCCAGGTCGCCTTGATGTCTTCGGGCATGTCATCCCACGACCCGACCAACTCGGTCGGCTTGATGTAGTAGTAGATGTTCTCGAAATCGATTCCCGACAGGTCTGCACCCCAGCTTGGCATCGGCTTGCGATAGAAGATATCGAGGGACTTGTGGCGGAGCTTACGCATCCAGTCGGGCTCGTTCTTGCGGTCGCTCATCATGTCGATGACCTCATGCGATAGCCCCTTCTCGGGCTTGATGTCGTAGGAGGTTGCGTCGTGCCAGCCGTACTTGTAGCTGCCTTTGAGATCGCGGACGGCCGCGTTTTCCTCTTGAAGTTTGAGATCCTCGGCTTCGGTAGCCATGGTCAATCCTCCTGGTAGATGCCTGGAGTCAGTCTAGCAGTTAGGGTGCCCTAACTCCAGGTGGGCGAGGTGCGTTTTCCCTGCTCATAGGGCATAAACACGTTCGGTAGGCCGAATGTTCCGCCTACGCGAGCGGGTCCGCGGGGGTCCTCGCCAGATCGAGATAGTCGTCGGCCGGCGGTTCGTCATCATGGAAGCCGGGTCCCTGGGTGATGATCTGGAATGACTCTCCGTAGCTGAATCCGGCCTTGGCGCCCTGGGCGCCCGCCAACTCCCGAAGCCAGCCGTCCACCTGCTCGCGGGCGGATTCGTCCCCGAGCTGGCTCGCGTGGCACAGGAGCGCCTGGATCTTGCGCTCGATTGTCGAGGAGATATCCGACACCACGGGCTTGAACCCCGGACCCATGATCCACAGTTCCCGCATACCTCGCCATGGCTCGAGGCCCTCGTCGAGAAGCAACTCCGGAAAGTGCCCGGGGGTCGTCCCGGCGGTCAGCACCGTATCCAGCGACGCCTGGCCGACCGCCCGGTGATCGGGATGATTGACAAAGCGGTCCTCCACCGTGGGCGCAGGATCCATCACCATGAAGCGGTGTGGCCTGCCACGGCGAAACACCCGGGCGATATCGCGCCGGAGGTCGAGCGAGTACTCCACATAACCGTCGCGGTGACCGAGCCACACGATCTCCTTGAATCCCAGGATGGCGGCTGCGTCGCTGGCCTCGTCCGCCCGGAGAGCAGCCAGGCCGGCGCCCATGAGGCTTCGATCCTGCGTACCGGTCGAGCCGTCTGTGGCTATGCACAGCGTCACCTCGATCCCCTTGTCCGTCCATTTGGCGAGGGTGCCGGCGGCGCCGAACTCCATGTCGTCCGGATGCGCCGAGATCACCAGCGCCCGGGTCGGGGTCGTGTTCACGCTGGAAAGGATAAGTCCGGCGTTGCGATCACAGTGGGCGCCCGGGCTCCGTGATTCTAGGTGGGACGGGGCGGATGGCCACGGTGCACCGGGCCACGGCCACCGGTGCGTCGTCCTGGTCGGTGATGTCGACCGCCCAGACCTGAAGTGACCGCCCCTTCCGGATCGGCCTGCCCGTCGCCCGGACCGTGCCGGCGCGCCGTGCCCGCAGGTGGCTGACGCTCAGCTCGATCCCCATCGCGACCTCGGTGGCCGGATCACAGTTGAGATAGGCGCCGATCGATGCGGCGCTCTCGGCGATGACGGCCGAAGCCCCTCCGTGAAGAAGCCCGAAGGGTTGGTGCACCTTCGGCCCGACCTCCATCTCGAGCACGACCCGGTCCGTTGACGCCTCCACTACGTTTATGCCCAGAGACTCGTGGATGGTCCCCTCGTAGGGCAGGCCGGACACAGAAGTCATCACCGGCGGATGCTACCGGAGGCGTCGCCCCTCCCCAGCCCCTAGACCTGGCGGGAGGGATCGGGGTCGAGCCACAGGGGCCCCACCGCCGGGCGCGGCTTGGGCCGGCTCAGCCCGACCGCCTGCTCGCTGCGCCCGAGCCACTCGGTCATGTCCCTCGCGGACAGAGCCCGGCTCACAAAGTGGCCCTGGGCGAGGTCGCAGCCGAGCAGCCTCAGTTGATTCCAGATCATTTCGTCCTCGACCCCTTCGGCCACCACTTGCATACCGAGATTTCGTCCGAGGTCGATTGTCGAGCGGACGATCACAGCGTCGTTCGAGGTTGCCGACATGTTCATGACGAAGGACTTGTCGATCTTGATCTCGCTCACGGGCAGTTGCTTGAGGTATGTCAAGGACGAATGGCCGGTGCCGAAGTCATCCACCGACAAGCGGACACCCATTTCATGAAGCGCGGCGAGGGCCGCTAGAGATCGCTTCGTGTCGGTCATGATGACGCTCTCGGTTATCTCGAGCCTCAGACGGTGGGGGGCGATCACCCATTTCTCGAGCAGCCGAGCGATGTCATCCAGAAGCTGGCGATCCAGGAGATTGCGCACCGAGAGGTTGATGGCGACAGTCAGATCGGGGAACGCGCCCTGCCACAGACGCAGCTGCTTGAGGGCAGCGTCGATGGCGTAGAGAGTGAGCGGCCGTATGAGACCCGTGTGCTCCGCTATGGGGATGAAGTCATCCGGCGGCATAAGCGCATGGCGGGGATGCTGCCACCTAAGGAGGGCCTCGACTCCCTCGACTCGCCCTGTGCCGAGGTCGGCCTTTGGTTGGTAATGAAGAAGCAGCTCTTCCTCCCGGCGACCGTCCAAGGCGCGCCGGAGCTCGCCCGCAAGCGCCAATCGTTTGGCGCTGTACTGATCCTGTTCGGCGACGTAAGTGGTGAAGCCACTCCTGTTCTCTTTGGCTATGTACATGGCCACGTCGGCGCGCTGAAGCAGTACGTCGACATCGGCTCCGTGATCCGGGTACAAGGCAATACCGATGCTGGGCTCAACGTTGAGGCTCAAATCCTGCATTTCGAAGGGTTGCTCGAAGCTCTTGCGAATCTTGGCGGCCACCTCGGCTGCGGTCGAGTTGTCGTCGAGCCTCCGCAGCAGCACAGCGAATTCATCACCGCCTAGGCGTGCAACGCCGTCACTTTGGCGCAGACAAGCTCGAAGCCGGGGCCCGATCTGTTTCAAGAGGAGATCACCGTTGTGGTGGCCGAGCGTGTCGTTGATCTCCTTGAAGCGGTCCAGGTCCATGATCATGACGGCGAGCCCCCATCCATCGCGCTGGCAGTTCAGGATCGCTTGTTGGGCACGATCCCGCAACAAGGTGCGGTTGGGCAAGCCGGTAAGCGAATCGTGAAGCGCTTGGTGCTCGTTCAGGACCGCCTGTTGACTTCCCCAATAGATGCCCACCAGCGGAAGGGCGAGCAGAAATACAAGCCAGGGATTCCTATCCGTTGTGACCACCACCACAGGCGCCAGGGCCAACATCATGCTTGCCGTCCACATCTGGAAGCCGAGGTCATGGCGCAGATAGGCGAGCACGGGGATGTCAAGTGACAGGGAAAGACCCATCCCTGCGAGCCCGTTGTTGATGACGAAGAAGACGACCCCGGCTGCCAGGATCAGCCCAAGGTCGTTGACTTCGAAGGCATGCGCACCAGATAGAGGTAAGGAGAACAAGCCGAGCAGAGCACCGCTACCCGTCAGGGCGAGGGTCAACTGGGCCACATTGAACAGTGATTTCCACCACTGCCCCTGTCTGCGGTAGAGAATCACCTCCGCCACCAGACAGGCTCCCGCCTGAACCAGAACCGCCATAGCGGTGCCGAAGCTGAGGAGGAGCGCAAAGGCAAAGGTCGTGGAGGTGGTGATCTCCTCCTTGTCCTCACCGCGTGAGACCTTGATTGGGCGCAATTCGCCGAGCACCATGAAGAAGGTAAAAAGGGCGAGTGTGAGCCACTCCTTACCGTCACGGGGGATCCGGATGCTCCGATGGAATGCAGCCCCGATCAGAACCGCCAGCCCGAGTACGGACACAGCAGCCACGTAGCGGTACACAGAAGGCGACCGGCGCATCCCCACCTAACCCTTGATACGCCTTTGTGAGTGGATGTCAACCCTACGCGACGGATGCCCCTCGTCCGAGGGGCATCCTGTGAATATCTCACGTGTCATTTGGTCCACGCGGCCAACTTCCTCGTCTACCTACCCCACTTGCGGGCTGCGCCGAGGGTCTCCATAAGCATAACGAAGGAGGAAAGCGTCACTCCTAGGCGGAACAAACGTGCTTTCACCTTGTCACCTCCTTTAGGTCATCCGGTCGGCCGTCCGGTGCCGATTGGCTCCCGGATTGGTTTTATTCGGAAAAGGCAAGGAAGAACTTAACTCTCGCGAAGTTTCTGTTACTGGAGGATAAGGTTGGGGCCAATGAGGTCCGTCCCTCCCCTTTCGAGGTCAACCGCCGACGCAGTCGAAGCCGCCGCTCCTGGACGGGCCGGCGAGTCGGGCAGCCGGGGCTTGTGCTGAGTGCGTTTCTGATCCTGGCGTTGGTCAGCGTTCCGTTGTTCGGCGGCGATCTACGGCGGCTGGCCGATGTCGAGGTGCGCTACATGGTCCTCCTGTTGGCTGCGCTCGTCCTTCAGATCCTGGTGATTGAGGTCGTCCCCGGCGCGCCCGCCTGGATCGCCTCGGCCGCGCACCTGGGGTCGTATCTCCTGGCGGGCGCCTTCCTCTATGTCAACCGTCACATTCCGGCTCTGTGGCTCATCGGCCTTGGGGGCGCCGCCAACTTTGCCGCGATCGCCGCCAACGGCGGATACATGCCCGCCTCTGTCTCCGCCCTCAGGGTCGCAGGGCTCCCGCTCAAATCCGGCGCCGAGGGCTTTGTGAACTCGGTCGCTCTGGCCCATCCGAGGCTGCTGTTCCTCGGCGACGTCCTCGCAATCCCCCAGTCCTGGCCACTGAGCAACGTGTTCAGCGTGGGCGACGTGTGTATCGCCCTGGGTGGCGCCATCGCTCTGCACCGGATCTGTGGCTCGCGCCTCGCTGAGTCCATAAACCGGAACCGGCGCGCTCGAAAGTCGACCCAACTGGGTAAGGGCTAGCCATGGATGGTCGTGACCTCGGCCTTTTCGGCCCAGACAGTGTCACCTGGAGACTTCATTCCCACCCCTCCATGATGGTCGGGGGTTTGAGAGCGCTGCTGGTGCAGGCGCTCAACCCCCTGGCGATGGCCGGCGTAGACCGCTATAGCCGGTTCCGTGAGGACCTCTGGGGGCGCCTCGATCGCACCACCGAGTTCGTCATGGTGACGACCTTCGGCGACACCGCCTCGGCCGGGAAAGCCGCGGCGAGGGTCCGCTCCATCCACGGCCGGGTGCGGGGGATCGACGACATCACGGGCCTGCCCTACCGGGCGGACGATCCCGATCTGCTGCTCTGGGTCCACGCTGTCGAGGTCGATTCCTTCCTGGCGGCCTACCGCCACTACGGAGGTCGTCTGACTCCGGATGAGGCCGACCGCTATGTGGCGGAGATGGTCAGGGCGGCAGAGCTCGTCGGACTGGACGCTCAGTCCGTGCCTGCATCGGCGGCCGAGCTGGACGCCTACCTTGCAGGCGTGACCGGTTTGCTTCTTACTCCGGCGGCGCGCCAGGGCATGGAGGTCATGCTGTCGCCACCCCTGCCTCTGGCTGCCCGCCCCCTGTGGAAGCTGATCGCGGCGGCCACCGTCGCCACCATGCCCCCCGACATCAGGGCGCTCTATGGACTGGAGTGGTTCAAGCCTGCGAGCTTCGGGCTCAGGTTCAATGTGGCGGCTCTGTGCCGAGCGATCAATCTCATCCTGCCGGGCCCTCCGCAGGTGCGGCAGGCGCGCGCCCGAGCCCGTGCCCTGGAGGCGCCTTCAGTCGTCGCCGAGCGACGCCGGCGCACCCCGGATCTGGGCCACCACCGACGAGTAGTCGAGGTCACCTAACCCGGACTCGTCGGCCTCGTCGAGCCAATCCTTGGCCGCGTGGGCAATCCGAAGGTGCAGACCTGCACGCTCGGCCACCTCGACCACCAGGGCCATGTCCTTCCGAGCCAGCGCGAGTTTGAAGTGGGGCGGGTAGGTCTCGCCGGCTATGTTCTGTCGCTTGCGCGTGACCGTCGCTCCGAGGGGCGAAACCTCGAGCGCGTCCAGAAGGATGTCCTCGTCCAAGCCCCAGGCGTCACCGAGGGCGAGCGCCTCCCCCAATGAGCCCATCAGCGCTCCGAGAGCAGAATTGATCACCAGCTTGACCGCTGCTCCTGCGCCGGAGGGACCCACGTGAACCGGCTCACCCATGGCCTCGAGAACCTTGCGGCAGCGGGCCAGGGTGTCCTCCGTTCCTCCGACGAAAATCCTGAGGTTCCCGGCCTGTGCCTGGGGGACGCTTCCCAGCACGGGCGCGTCGAGCAGCTCGATCTCGTCGCCGCCACTCCGTGTCGCGTTCAGTCTCTGGCCCAGATCCACGATCGCGGTAGGCCCGACCGTGGACATCTCGATGAGCACAGCTCCCGCCTGCAGCACCGGCGCCACCCCCTCTGCACCGAGGATCACCTGTCTGACAACGTCGGGCGTGGCCAGCATGGTGATGACGACTTCCGCGTCCCGGGCGGCCTCGGCCGGGCTAGGGGCTGCCTTCGCGCCGGAAGCGACGAGGGACTCGGTCTTCGACGAGGTGCGGTTCCATACGGCGACGTCGTGCCCTGCTCTGACGAGGCATGCGGCCATCGGCGCACCCATCTGCCCCAACCCGCAAAAAGCAACTCTGGCCACGCTTGCCTCCCCGATTATCCCAGTCGAGCGTCTAACCAAAGGTAAGCGCCACGGAGCCCAAGCACGACCGGGGCGTCCCCCAAATGCAAAACAGGACCGGAGGGTCCGTGGACACCGTCCGGTCCTGCCTATCTGCGATCAGCAAAGCTGCTACTGGGTTACGGCTGCGCCCCCTGCCATGGCGCCGGAGTCGGCGGCGAGAAACGGTGCCACCGCCTTGAGGACCTCATCCTTGGTCAGTGCCGTCTCGGTGGCGCCCTGGTAGACGCCACCTTCAGGGGCGAGCCCCAGGAGGTTGCCCACGACCGCCGCATGGCGAGCCTCGACACCGAAGATGCCGGCGGCGGCCTGGAGGATGTCGGGGTTGGTGATGAATCCGGCGGCGCCGAGATAGGCCGACACACCGGTGTTCTCGAACACATGGGCGGTCTTTAGGAAGCTCTTGGCCGAGCCAAAGGACTTCCCGAAGTCGACCGCCGGAGCCTTGACCGCGGTGCCACCGAGCTTTGAGATGGTCTGGGAGATGGCCGCCACATGGGCGTCCTCATCGGCGCCGATGGCCTCGAGGTAGGTCTTCTCGGTGCCCGACAGGAGGCCGGCTGCGTTTCCCTGACGGTAGAACTCCGACTCCAAGAACTCGAGCGTCAAGGCGTAGTTCAAGACGTCGACGTCGCCGGAGAAATCCGAGCTCTGGGCGTAGGCGAAGCGGGTGGACATCATCTGCAGGGCGACGGTCGCCGGCAGCGCCGTCGCCGAGCCCTTTATGAACAGTCTGCGGTTCATCGATCTCACCTTCTATTTGAGGTACGGCTTGGCGGCCTTTAAGACCTCGGCCATGGCGGCGGTCTTTTCGACCGGGGCGGGGAACGGGTTGCCACCGGTCAGGCCGGCGAGGATCGCCGCGTGCCGGGACTCGACTCCGGCGATGGATGCGGCTGCGGCCAAGAGGTCGGGGTTCTTTATCTTGGTGACCTGGCCGTGATAGGCGGTGACGCCGAGCTCTTCAAAGACCGAGGCGGTCTTCAAGAACCCGTCCTTGGACTTGAAGGTCGCCCCCGGGTACTTGAAGCCGGGCTTTTTGACCGGCTCTCCACCGAGGTCGGTGATGGTCTGGGACAAGGTCGAGACGTGAGCCTGCTCGTGGGCCTTGATCGGGCTCACCAGCTCTTGGTCGCGTCCCGAAAGGATGTCCGCGTCCAGTCCCCGGGTGTAGAAGTCCGCTTCGAGATACTCCAGGGTGAGCGCGTAGTTCAGGATGCCGATGTCGGAGTCCTCTTGGGCCGAGGCCCACTGCTTGCCGAGGCCTCCTGCGACGAGGGTCGAACCCACGCCCACGACTCCGGCCCACTTGATGAAGTTCCTGCGGTCGGATTCCTTGTCGAACTCGATGACGGGTTGGCCGTCGAAGATCTGGTTGTTCTCCACGCTTGCCACCTCCTCTGTGAGGTTTGTATGAGATTGCTGACAGATGGGGTTCGGCGCCCGACTACCTTCCGGCTTGGATCAGTTCGCGGAAAGTTTCCACACGACTGCGGAATGGCTTGGGGCATGGAGCCCCACCCGGGGGCCGGATGGGCGAAAAGGGGCCAAAAACCGCCTATGCGGACAATTTCCCCGAGACCGCCTTGGCCCGAACGACTATCCGGTAGGTCCGGTAGCCCTTGGGGTGACAGGCAAACATCGTGATGGAGCGCACCTTCGGCCTTTTGGGCTGCCTCAGGACGAAATCGGCGTACTCGGCCTCCGGGACCACCGTATTCCTGGTCACCTCGAATCGGACCATCTTCTCGCCCGTCAGCTTGGCCTTGACCGTGTCACCGAGCTCGAGCAGATTCAGATCGCCAAACGGATGCGTATAGGTCGTGCGGTGACCCGAAAGAACCGCATTCCCTGCTTCTCCGGGCAAGGGAGTTCCCGGCCAGTGGCCCGGCCCTTCGATGAGTATGTCTTCGTGAACACCGTCGCGAAAAGCTACGTCTAGGTTGATTTCGGGTATTTGCAGTTGCCCGATTGGCACAAAGCGATCCTTCGGAACCACAAAACGGATCCGTTTGGTCTTCTTGCCCGCTATCGGCGAATCGCCCTTGACGCGGTCCCTGGCTTTGATGTCCGAACCGTTCGAGGCGTTATCGCCGGCCCCATCCTCAAGGTTGTCCAAGAGGCGGGTCACCTTTGGCTCTTCGGGCTCGCGTGTGGCCCAAGCAGACCAAATCAGGATGCCCACAATCGCCGCCGCCACAACGGCGACTATGGGTCGAAGCTTTTTCCGGGTCATAGCTAACGACCTTACGGGCTTCCCGGCGCTATGGGGTGCCCAAGGGGTCATGGGGTTTCGAACCCGGCGCGCCGGGTTCGTCTGAGAGTATTGGCCTCATCGAAGAAAACGATGCCGGGTCTACGGAGCCCCATAACAATTTAGAGGGAATAGCGCTCGCCGCGCTGAGCTCGGTCGCATTCGGCACACTGGCTGTTATTGCAAAGCTCACATATCGAATCGGGGCTCAGCCTGTTGCTCTTCTCGCAGCACGTTTTGCATTCGCTGCTGTGCTGCTGGCCCTGGCGCACCTGGCAATGGGACGGACGCTGAAGATCGAGCCTAAGCGGGCGATACGCCTCATGCTCCTGGGGGGACTCGGCTACGCATCGGAGGCCGTTTTGTTTTTTCTGGCGTTGGACAGATCGCCCGCTTCCGTTGTGTCCCTTGTCTTCTATAGTTATCCCTTGTGGACCGGACTCATGGCTTTCGCTCTCGGTTTGGAGCCATTCAGATGGCGGCTACTCGCTGCTTTCATCATCGGATTCTCCGGAGTTGCGATGATCTTTTCACTACCTGAGAGCGGCCTCGTCGGTCCTCTTCTTGCCCTCGCTGCCGCAGTTGCAGTCGCCGTCTTCTTCGTAGTGGCTCAGGTAGTGATGCGAGAAGCCGACACAAACTCGGCCGCGTTGTGGACTGCCACAGGAGCGATGCTCGCCTTGACTCTGGGATGTCTCGTACTGGGTCAGGGACTCCCCGTGGCGGCGCTCCCGGGGGCCGCAGGATTGGGGCTCGCAACCGCTGTGGCCTTCACTGCGATGTACGCGGCTATCGCGCGCATCGGATCCTCGAAGGCGGCGGTCGCTGCCCTGCTCGAGCCCATAACGACGGTGCTACTGGCTGCGCTCTTTCTTGCGGAGGCTCTTACCTGGCGGGTTGGCATAGGCGCCGCACTCGTCGCAGCGGCGCTCCCGCTTGTTGCGACATCTCAGCCGGCCACCCGTTCAGCGAGCTCGGATGCTAGGCGTGCGCCAACGCCAGTACCTGCGCCACCAACTCGTCGGCGTCCACAGGTTTGATGCGATGGGACGTCGCGCCGGCCTGCTCGGCGAGCCACTCGTCCTGTCGTCGTTCGATCAGCATAAGGATCGGTACCGCAGCAAGCTTGGGGTCCTGCGCCATGTCTCGAGCCAGCCCGAAACCGCCGGCGCTTCCCGTCTGGATGTCGACGATAGCCACGGAGGGAGTCTTGTCGTGCATCCACTCCCAAGCCTCGCGAGCATCGCTCAATATGGACACCTCCACACCAGTTGGGAACCCGAATCGAACCTCTTCCTGGACCTGCTCGTCGCCCGTCACGACCATGACCTTTAGGGGCTGGACCCCGTCACCACCGCCTGGCCCCAGCCCGCGCTCGGCTGCGAGAAAATCGCTCAAGGGAGTCCCTTCGCTGGACCACACCGCTCGGGCGACATCCGAGTTGACGCCCTCGAGATCGATCTCGAACCCGGTCTCCATTGCCTGGAGCCGCCCAAGAGACTGCACGAACTGGGCGGCGGCAGCTTCGGCCTGGGGAACCGCTTCCACGAGGAGCGGAGTGTAAGAGGGGGCGAAACGAGCCCCACAGAAGGGGCAGCGCCCGGGGGCGTCAGAAGCGGGCCCAATCTGAGACAAGAGGAAGATCCTGTCGCAGGTCCGGCATCGGGCTTCGATCTTCATCCTCTTCCCTTCATGACGCTATTACGGCCCGCCTGTTCGACAAAGTATCCGCGAGACTTTGGTCGAAAAAGGAGACACAGTGCGCGTTCTCGACCAAAGAACGCAGGGACCGGACCGTGGGGGCTGCGCGGCTTACTTCGGGATTGCGCAGACCGCCATACCCCGCTTCTCGAGGTAGCGCTGGTGGTAGTCCTCCGCGGCATAGAACTCGGGGGCCGGCTCGATCTCGGTTGCCACGCGCTTTCGGTAACGCCCCTGGACCTTATCCTTCGACGCGCTCGCCTCGGCCTCCTGCTCGGGACCGTGGGTGAAGATCGCAGAACGGTACTGCGTCCCGATATCGAACCCCTGCCGGTTGCGCTGGGTCGGGTTGTGCTCGTCCCAGAAGACCTCCAGAAGCTCTCCATACGAGATCTCCTCCGGGTCGAACTCGACCTTTACAGCCTCCGCGTGCCCCGTTCTGCCGGAACAGACGGCCTTGTAGTCGGGGTTCTCGGTGGCTCCGCCGGTATATCCGACGAGGGTTGAGCGCACGCCGCGGGTGCGCCGGAACGCCGCCTCCACCCCCCAGAAGCACCCTGCTGCGAAGGTTGCAGTTTCGATTTTGTCCATGGGCCATTGTCCCATGCGCCCCGAACTTCAAGGGCGCGTTGCCGACCCGCATGAGCGGACGGCGCCCGGAAGGGCCCTCTGGCCGAAGCCAGGACCCCTCCCTGCTCCTCGCCGAGAGGCCATTCACTCCTCCTCTTCTTCCTCCATCGGGAGGTTGTGCTCCGGGGCCGGCATGGTGC
>JACDCD010000084.1 GCA_013694625.1 Actinomycetota bacterium
GCTTCTTCCAACGAGCCGGGGACCTGCGGGACCGCCGCAAGCTCCTCAGGGGGGAGGTCGTAGAGATCTTTGTCCACCGGCTCCCGCGGCTCGATCTTGTTCTTGATTCCGTCCATCCCGGCCATCAACATCGCGGAGAAGGCGAGATAGGGGTTGCATGATGCGTCGGGGCAGCGGAACTCCAGACGCTTCGCCTTCGGCGATTTTGAATAGACGGGGATGCGGACCGCCGCCGATCGGTTTCTCTGTGAATAGACGAGGTTGACCGGCGCCTCATAGCCGGGGACCAGCCGCTTGTAAGAGTTGGTGGTAGGAGCACACAAAGCCAGCAGCGCGGGCGCGTGTGCAAGAAGTCCCCCGATGTAGTAGCGCGCAACGTCGGCAAGCCCGGCATAGCCAAGCTCGTCGAAGAACAAGGGTTCGTCGTCTTTCCACAGCGACTGGTGTACGTGCATCCCCGAGCCATTGTCCTGAAAGATCGGCTTGGGCATGAAGGTGACGGTCTTGCCGTGTTGCAAGGCGACGTTCTTGACCACGTACTTGTAGAGCAGCAACCGGTCGGCAACCGCAAGCAGCGGGGCAAAGCCCATGTCGATTTCCGCCTGCCCTGCGGTCCCGACCTCGTGGTGATGCACCTCGACCGGGATGCCGAGCTCGCGGAGGCGGAGTGTCATCTCCGAGCGCATGTCCTGGTAGTGGTCCATCGGGGGGACCGGAAAATAGCCTTCCTTGTACCGGGGCTTGTACCCGAGGTTGTGCCCCCCCTCTTCTGCGCCGGAGTTCCATACGCCCTCGACCGCATCGACGTGGTAGTAGCCCGAGTGTTGGTTCTGATCGAAACGGATCGAGTCGAATATGTAGAACTCAGCTTCGGGCCCGAAGTAGGCGGTGTTCGCGACCCCCGAACCGGTCAGGTAGTCCTGGGCCTTCCTGGCGATGTAGCGCGGATCCCGGGAGTAGAACTCGCCGGTGAGTGGGTCCTTGACGAACGCGTTGATGATCATCGTCGGATGCGCCCGGAAGGGATCCATTACCGCGGTGTCTGGGTCGGGGGCCAGGAGCATGTCGGATTCCTGGATCTCCTGAAAGCCCCGGATCGACGAACCATCGAAGCCCAATCCATCCTCGAAGGCATCCTCCGAGAGCTCCTCGAAGGGCATCGAGAAGTGCTGCATGAGCCCCGGAAGATCCGAGAACCGGATATCGACGAACTGGGCACCGTGTTCCCGGCCCAGCTTGATGGCGTCCGACGGACTAGACATGAGATTCCTCCTATGACTCTGTTCTGCGCCTGTCTATATTTTCATCTCAGAGTAGGGATGGGTGGTTTCCCCCTGATTTCGGCGGTGTAACAGGGGGGTTAAGTGCCGCTGCCGGAGAAATGGGAGGCACAGAACCCTCCGGGGCCGGTGGAGACACCGTAGCCTCAGGCCAGATCGGACAGGATCACCTCGGCCGCCCGGCGACCGGACAGGAGGGCCCCTGGATCGAGGAAGTTATGCGGTGATCTCCGAGCGGCGTTGCTCATCACGGCAAGGTTGTTGATCGGCCCCCTGCCTTCGCCGTTCAGCACCAGGACCGGATCCGGGAGGGGCGCCCTGCCGGCGGAAAAATAGAAACAGGAGACCGAGCGGGAGCCGTGCCCCCTGCGCAGGGTTGGCATGCCTCCCGCACCCATGGCTTACGCTTGAAAGTCGTCCACATAACGGAGTGATAGAAGAGATGGCGATTCCCACATCCGAAGAGATTTCGGCAATCCTCGGCCAGATCCAGGACCCCCAAATTCACAGGGGCATGAACGAGCTGCGGATGATCCGCAGCGTCGATGTCGAAGGCGTCGATGTCCGGATCGTGGTTGCGCTCATGATCGAGGGCTCGCGCCTCGATGGTTATTACCTCGAAGTCATCCCCGCAAAGCTCCGGGACCGCTGGCCCGAGTTGGGCGCCATCGACGTTGAGCTCACCAGCATGACCGAGTCGGAGCGTGAGTCCGTTGTCGCGAACGTGCGCAAGGAAACTCCGGCGCCGTTCGGCGACGAGGATTCCAGAACGAACGTCATCGCCATAGGTTCCGGAAAGGGCGGAGTGGGCAAGTCGACCACGACCGTCAATCTCGCTGCTTCGTTGGCTGCGCTGGGCCACAGCGTTGGTCTCGTGGACGCCGACGTCTGGGGCTTTTCAGTTCCGCGCATGCTGGGGGTCGACGACAAGCCCACGGTGGTCGCGGACACGATCATGCCGCCCGAGGCTTTTGGCGTGAAGGTCGTCTCCATCGGCCTGTTCACCACCGAGGACAACCCCGTGATGTGGCGTGGGCCAATGCTGCACAAAGCCCTGGAGCAATTTCTGAGCGACGTCCATTGGGACGATCCGGACTATCTGCTCGTTGACCTGCCTCCCGGGACAGGTGATGTCTCCATGTCAATCGCGCAGTTCCTGCCCGGCGCAGGAATGATTATCGTGACCACGCCCCAGGCAGTGGCAGAGAAGGTCGCGCAGAGAGCCGGCTTCATGGCGGAGAAGACAGGCCTCAAGGTGCGGGGAGTAGTCGAGAACATGTCCTATTTCCGCGGTAACGACGGTGTCGTCTACGACATCTTCGGGTCGGGGGGCGGAGCCACGCTTGCCAAGCGTCTGGGTGTTCCCCTGCTCGGCACCATCCCCATCGATCCGAAGTTGCGCCAACTCGCCGACAACGGCACGCCGATTGTGCTGGGGGCTCCCGACAGTGAGGTTGCACAGGCGCTCGAGACAACGGCGAAGGAAATCGTGAACCTGCTTCCCCCCAAACCGAAGCGAGCGCGCCGGGTCTCGCTTCCGCTGATGGGAGGGTCGTAGACGCTGTGGCCCAGTCGACGGTCGCCCCGCAGAGCTTGGTCGACGAGCTCGGTGATGCCGTCGATGCGGTCGGCGCCGAGCAGCGCGCGGCAGTCCTTGCTACCCGTTCGATCAAGCGATCGTCGAAACTGTGGGCTCTCGAGCTGGCGATTCGGTGCTGCGACCTCACAACCCTTGAAGGCGCGGACACCGCCGGGAAGATCCGGGCGCTTGCGTCCAAGGCGATGCGGCCGGCGCCCACCGATCCCTCCATCCCGCATGTGGCGGCTCTGTGCATCTATCCGAGCCTCGTGAAGGTCGCAGCCGAGGCCCTTCGAGGCTCGGGGGTTGTTGTTGCCTCGGTCGCGACGGCTTTTCCCTCGGGGCAGGCGGCTCTAACGACCCGCCTCTCGGAGATCGAAGCGGCGGTCGCCGACGGCGCTGGCGAGATCGACATCGTGATCAGCCGGGGTGCTTTTCTCGCCGGGCGCTTCGACGACGTGTATGACGAGATCATCCGGGCCAAAGAGGCATGTGGCGAAGCGCACCTCAAGGTCATTCTCGAAACGGGCGAGCTCGGGTCTTATGGAGCCATAAGGCGGGCATCGCTTATCGCGATGGCGGCGGGGGCGGACTTCATCAAGACCTCGACCGGCAAGATCTCTCCGGCGTCCACCGGCCCGGTGGCCCTGGTGATGGCCGAATCCATACGCGACTACGCAGACATGACCGGGCGCGCCGTGGGCCTCAAGGTTGCGGGGGGGATCCGCTCGTCCAAGGACGCTATCCGCTACCTGGTCATCATTCATGAAACCCTGGGCGAAGAGTGGCTTGATCCGGGACGTTTTCGCATCGGTGCGTCTTCACTCCTCAACGATCTGTTGATGCAGATCGACAAGCAGCGCTCGGGTGTGTACTCCGATCCCGACCGTTACACGCTGGACTGATACGTGACCTGGGACTATGCACCGGCGCCCGAATCGACCGCCATGGTGTCGATCGATAACACCTACGGGTTGTACATCGGTGGTGACTTCGTCGACCCGGCGTCGGGAGAATACGTCAAGACGATCAACCCTGCGACCGAGGAAGTGCTCTCGGCAATCGCCCAAGCCGATGCCACAGATGTCGACAGGGCGGTGGAGGCGGCGAGGGCTGCCTTCGAGCCATGGTCGACCTTGCCGGCACCCGATCGCGCTAAGTATCTGTTTCGTATCGCTCGGGTCATTCAGGAGAGAAGCCGCGAGCTCGCCGTGCTCGAAACCATGAACGGCGGTAAGCCGATCAGGGAAAGCCGCGACATCGACGTCCCGCTTGCCGCCGCGCACTTTTTCTACTACGCGGGATGGGCCGACAAGCTCGAATACGCGTTTGCGGGTCGGCGCGCCGAACCTCTCGGCGTAGCGGCCCAGGTGATTCCGTGGAACTTCCCTCTGCTCATGCTTGCGTGGAAGATCGCTCCTGCCCTTGCAGCGGGCAATACAGTCGTGCTGAAGCCTGCCGAGACGACCCCCCTCACGGCTCTTGCGTTCGCATCAGTCTGCGACCAGGCAGGGATCCCTCCCGGTGTCGTCAACATCATCACCGGGGCGGGGGAGACCGGCGCCATGCTGGTGCGCCATCCGGACGTCGACAAGGTTGCGTTCACCGGTTCCACCGAGGTGGGCAAGGACATCCAGCGCGCGATTGCAGGGTCGGCCAAGCACCTCACTCTCGAGCTCGGAGGCAAGGCGGCCAACATCGTCTTTGCGGATGCGGCGCTCGATCAAGCGGTTGAGGGGATCGTGAACGGCATCTTCTTCAACCAGGGCCACGTCTGCTGCGCCGGGTCGCGGCTGTTGGTGCAGGAGTCTGCGTTCGAGCAGGTGATGGCAAAGCTCAAGAGGCGGCTGGGTACCCTGCGCCTTGGAGACCCGCTCGACAAGAACACAGACATCGGCGCCATCAATTCGCGCGCGCAGCTCGACAAGATCAATAGTCTGGTCGAAACGGGCGTGGATGAGGGTGCGGAGCTCTATCAAGCGTCGTGCGACCTCCCCGACCGTGGATTTTGGTTCCCTCCTTCGGTGTTCACTGGCGTATCCCAGTCGCATCGCATTGCGCAGGAGGAGATATTCGGACCGGTCTTGTCGGTGCTGACTTTCCGGACACCCGAGGAGGCCGTCGAGAAGGCGAACAACACTCCGTATGGTCTGTCGGCCGGCGTATGGACCGAGAAGGGTTCGCTCATTTTGTGGATGGCCGATCGTTTGCGCGCCGGAGTTGTGTGGGCCAACACCTTCAACCGCTTCGATCCGGCGAGCGCCTTCGGCGGCTACAAGGAGTCGGGCTTCGGACGCGAGGGCGGGCCTCAAGGCCTGTCCGCATACCTGAGGTTGACCGGGCCGTGAACGACCGGCTCGCCGTACGCAAGACCTACAAGCTGTTCATAGGGGGAGCGTTTCCACGCTCCGAGTCGGCACGCTCCTACAGGGTGCTGGCGCACAATGGTGACTTCCTCGCGAATGCATCGCGAGCGTCGCGCAAGGATGTCAGAGATGCGGTGACGGCGGCCCGCGCAGCCTGGCCTTCGTGGAGTGGATTGACCGCATATAACCGCGGGCAAGTTCTTTATCGCGTCGCCGAGGTCATGGAGTCCCGGCGCGCAGAGTTGATCGAACAGGTTCAGCGCGCCGAGGGCGACGCGAACGCCGGCGGGCAGGTCGACGATGCGATCGACACATGGGTCTGGTACGCGGGACTGACCGACAAGCTCGCTTACATAGCCGGTGGCCTCAATCCCGTTGCCGGCCCCTACTTCAATATCACGGTGCCCGAATCGACGGGCGTTGTGGGAATAGTGGCGCCCGAGCGGCCCTCGCTCGCCGGACTGGTCGAACGACTCGCGCCGGCGCTGTGCGGCGGCAACAGTGTCGTGGCGACCACCTCGCAGGTGCATCCCCTGGTGGCGATAAGCGCGGCTGAGTGCTTTGCGACCTCGGACGTGCCGCCGGGGGTGGTCAACCTCCTCTCCGGTCATAGAGACGAGCTCGTGCCGGTGCTTGCATCACATCTGGATGTCGATGCGTTGGACGTGACGGGGTTGGGGGAGGAATCACTTGCAGACGCCGAGCGGGCCGCCGCAGGTAACGTCAAGCGGATCGTGCGATCTCAGGGTGAGCGGAGCCCTTACGAAGCCACTGCGTTCATGGAGCTGAAAACCGTCTGGCACCCGATGGGGACCTAGCACTCTGTACGGAACAGCTTGCCGATCAGAGCTTGGCGAGCACCCCGCCCAGCAGGTTGTCGAGGCGGTCCGAAGCGCGTCGGCCGGCGGCGGCCACCTCGTCATGGCTCAGGGGTTCCTGGGTCAGGCCCGCGGCGGGGTTCGTGACCACCGAGATACCCAGCACTCGCAAGCCGAGATAGCGCGCCACCATCGCCTCGAGCACCGTCGACATTCCCACCAGATCGGCGCCCATGGTCCTCAGCATGCGCACCTCGGCCGGGGTCTCGTAGGTTGGGCCGGCCAGGCCCGCGTAGACACCGGACCGGAGCTCCGGATCGACCGAGCTCGCCAGCGTCCGCAGCCCGGCGTCGTAGACCTCCGTCAGATCCAAGAAGCGAGGCCCTGCCGCATCGTCGTTCGGCCCGGTCAGCGGGTTCGTGCCGGTCAGATTGAGGTGGTCGCTTATTAGGCTCGGCGCGCCGACGGGGAGCTCGGGATTGATCCCACCGGCTGCATTGGTGAGCACGGTCACCTCACAGCCCAGATCGGCGGCCAGGCGAATCGCGAACGTGACCTCGGCCTCGCTCCGCCCTTCATAGAGGTGGACGCGGCCGGCGAAGGCGAGGGTCGAAGTCCCTCCGATGTCGCCCGCATAGAGGGCGCCCTCGTGTCCCTGGACGGTCGACACCGGCATACCGGGGATCCCCGAATAGGGAATCGGCTCGCCCCCGGCGAGGGACGCGGCGAGTGAGCTCAGCCCCGACCCAAGGATCACCGCAGCCCGGAAACGGTTTTGCCCGGTGGCCTCGGTGACGGCGCGCCGAGCGGGTGTCAGGTCCCGCATACCGGTGCACCGCATCCTGTGCGTGGCAGAGTGGAGCCTGCGGGAGGCGCGATCATGCCCGGATCCGCTCGATGATCAACGGGCGAGGCTCGGGTGCCTCGGCGTCGATCTCGATGGCCCCCGGGAGAGCTTCGAGAGCGTGGGCGAGGAGCCCGTGGTCTTCGGTATGCAATTCGAGGACCGGCTGTCCCTTCTCGACCTCGTCGCCGGGCTTGGCCAGGCAGACGACACCGGCACTCGGGCTGACGGCGTGTTCCTTGCGCGCCCGCCCTGCCCCCAGACGCCATGCGGCATCACCCACGGCGCGAGCGTCGAGGCGCGTCAGGAAGCCTGAGCTCTCGGCCGCCACGGTGCGGCGTTCCGGTGCCTCGGGGATCGGCGCGCCGGAGTCTCCACCCTGAGCTTTGACCATTGCGTGCCAGCATTCCAGTGCGGCCCCGCTTTCTATTGCCTGGACCGGGTCGCCCTCGGTTCCGGTGAGCGACAGCATCTCGCGTGCCAGCTCGAGCGTGACCTCCATGAGGTCGTCCGGTCCATTGCCCTTCAGGGCATCGACCGATTCGCTCACCTCGAGCCCGTTGCCCGCCGTCCGCCCCAGTGGCGCGTCCATTGCGGTCAACAACGCCGAGGTCTTGAGGCCTTCGGCGTCGCCTATGCCCACCAGAGTTTCCGCCAGCTCCCTGGCCTGGTCGAGATCCGGAAGGAAAGCACCCGAACCAACCTTCACATCGAGCACGAGGGCATCGGTCCCCTCGGCGATCTTCTTGGACATGATCGAGGACGCGATAAGAGGTATCGACTCGACCGTGCCCGTCACATCTCTCAGGGCGTAGAGCTTGCGGTCGGCGGGCGCAAGGTCGGGCCCGGTCGAGCAGATGACACAACCGACCTCCCGTACGATCCTGACCGCGTCGTCGAGATCCAGGTCGACCTGCATCCCATCGATGGCCTCGAGCTTGTCGAGGGTCCCGCCCGTGTGGCCGAGGCCCCGGCCCGACAACATCGGATCGGCGCACCCGCAGGCGGCAACCAGGGGGGCAAGAATCAGGGAGACCTTGTCGCCGACTCCACCGGTGGAATGCTTGTCCACCGTCGGTCGCTCGATCGAGGACAGGTCGAGCTGCCGTCCCGAGGTCACCATGGCGTCGGTCCAGGTCGCCAGTTCGCCGGGCGCCATGCCCCGCCACACGATCGCCATGAGCAGCGCCGAGGC
>JACDCD010000127.1 GCA_013694625.1 Actinomycetota bacterium
GTTTCGAAGCTCGCCAGGATCGCTAAGATGCGCGTAGGCGCGGGACCCCACGGTATCTGGGCCCTGCCTTGAGCTCCCCTCGAAGAATCTCTCCTTGACACCCGCCAGATTCGGGTCCGCTTAGCAAATCCCGTGAGGGCCATCTTGGCGGCAGCGGAGGTGACACAGAGGGGACGTCCACGAACCGCAACCGCTATCTGTCAAGCAGATTTCGGCGCTCCTCGAATTCGTCGCGGTCGACCTCGCTTCGCGCGTAACGCTCTTTGAGAATCTCAAGGGCCACGGTCTTTCGACGTGGCATTCCGGGTCTTTGCCCCACAGGCCGCGAACGACGAAGGCCGACGCGATGTCGATGGCAGCGAGAACCACGAGGAACAGAACGTTCCACGCGAACCAGGACCACATCCCGCCGCCCATCATTCCGTCCATGTCCCCTCCCATAATTCCTCCGGCCCCGGGCCCGAAGTTGCGCGGGCCGACCGGGAGCGTGTCGAGGTACGCGATGACGTCTGCGATCTCCTCATCATTGAGCCGTCCCTCGAACGCCGGCATAGGCGGGTTGGTGTCGCGCCCGTTGCGGATAGTCACCTCGACCCCTCAACGCTGAGGCGTTCGATGACACCGCGAAGAGACGGATGCATCCCCATCATTCCGGAAGCGTCCTGCCCGCGGCACATCGCGCAGTTCTGTTCGAAGCCTCGCATCCATCAGATTTCCTGCGGCCTCGCTACCCCGCTGCGGCTTGGGAAATGTTCGCCGAGGGGATGAGCGCAGGGCTTGTTGTCTATCGCGTCCGGGTCGAGTACACGGTGCCATTCGCAGACGGCCCACTCACTTCACACGCGCCGCGGCCGGACCTGTTCTCGGCAATGTGCTTGCAGCTCTTCAACATGATGACTGAGGACTTGCCGGTGCATCGGTGCGCCAACGAGACATGCGGCCGACGGTTTGTGCGACAGCTTGGACGCGCCGAGTACGGCCAGTACAGAACGGCGGGGCGTGCGCTACTGCTCGAAATCATGCGCCAAGGCACAGACGCAACGCGAATACCGACGGAGGCAGGGAAACCAGGCACAAGCCAAGGCCAAGCGGAGTAAGGAGACGAAGTGAGAGGAATCATCGCGAAGAAGAAGAGTCTCTACTATCCTGTGGTCGATCTCGGGCGAGATCCCACCAGCGGCAAGCGGCGGCGTAAGTGGCACTCCCCTGGACACAGGAAACAGGAAGATGCATCTCACTGAAATCTTGTACGGCCTCCAGCGGGGCAGCTACGTCGCGCCGGACCACGAGCCCGAGAGACACGCTTCTTGCCTTTTTTCCTGTCTTTAGAGGGATGGCTGACCACGATGGCGTCGAATGCTGGGCTTCATTCAAGGAACGTTCGACATCAGTCTGTTGGGAGGTCTCTAGCCAGATTCTCCCATGAGGATGATTTCTGTGCCCGGCTTCTAAAGGCAACGGCTGCTCGCTCCGATAGCTACTCGGTTAGGGCATCAACTTAGTCGGGAGGACCTTATGGGACAAGATTCCAGCGACCGTCGAAACTTCGTCTCTCTTCGGACGGTGTTGATTGCGGCGACGACCGCGCTGTTGGCGTTGTCGAGCACATTCGGCGTCGTAACGGCCTCTTCCTCGAGAAGCGCGGGACGGACCATATCCGTCATCGTGGAGGAGCTTCCGGGGTCTGGTCGAGAACCCGAGGACTTGGTCGAAAGCCTCGGTGGCGAAATTCAGCGTCACATCGGGATCATCCATGGCTTCGTAGCGGACATCCCAGGGGAGCGCGTCGAGGGCCTCGAGGGTGCTTCGGGAATCCACTCCGTCACACCCGATCGGGAGATCGAGCTCCAAAGCCACAACGGCACGTACGATCCTCAGACCGATCCCGGGTCGATCTACAACACGACACAGACCATTGGGGCAAGACGGCTGTGGAGTCAAGCCATAAAGGGCAGCGGTGTGGGAGTTGCGCTAATCGATTCGGGTGTCGTCCCCGTCGATGGTCTAACGGGACCTGGAAAGATCGTCAACGGGCCAGACCTCTCGTTTGAATCACAAGCTGCCAACCTTCGTTACCTGGATAGCTTCGGTCACGGCACCCACATGGCGGGCTTGATCGCGGGTCGGGAGCAGGCAGCATCGACAGATCTAACGTCGGACGCGCACAATTTCATCGGCGTGGCGCCGAACGCCACGCTTGTCAACGTCAAGGTGGCGGACGCGCACGGGACTACGGATGTGTCTCAGGTCATCGCCGCCATCGACTGGGTCGTTCAGCACCGCAACGACAAGGATCTCAACATTCGCGTCTTGAACCTTTCCTTCGGGACGGATGGGATAGGGGATTACGAGGTCGATCCTCTTGCACATGCCGCCGAGGTTGCGTGGCGTCGCGGCATTGTGGTGGTCGTCGCGGCCGGCAACACGGGATTCGGTAACCCCAAGGTCAACAATCCTGCCTATGACCCCTACGTACTGGCCGTGGGGGCCGACGACACGAAGGGAACTGTGAAGATCAACGACGACAGGATCCCTAAATGGTCGGCGCCGGGAGACTCAACGCGACGCCCAGATCTCGTGGCTCCCGGTCAGTCCCTCGCAAGCCTTCGGGACCCGAACTCCTACCTCGATCAGAGCTTTCCAACGGCGCGGATCGGGGAACGTTACTTCAGGGGGAGCGGGACCTCTCAGGCCGCCGCGGTGGTTTCTGGGGCCGCAGCGCTCTTGCTGCAGGACCGCCCAGGCCTCACTCCCGATCAAGTAAAGCGTCTTCTGACCTCCACCGCCACCCGCTTGACAAACGCAGACCCGGCCGCTCAAGGAGCGGGACTGCTAAATGTCGATGCCGCCAAGAGAGCCTCAACGCCGGCCACCAAGCAGACCCACAAGGAGTCGACCGGCCTCGGCACCCTCGAGCTTTCCCGTGGCTCGACTCACCTTTCAGCAGGAGGTGTCACGCTAAAGGGAGAGCTCGACATTTTTGCGTGGCCCTGGCTGGGCGCGTCGTGGGCCGTCGATATCGAGAGAGGCGGCAGCTGGGACGGGGGTGACTGGAACGGCGGCACTTGGTCCGGGGGCACTTGGAGCGGTACAGGCGACCCGCTGTCCGGTGCTGCCTGGGAGGCTGTGTCCTGGATCCGTCCCGACTGGTCTGCGATCGCCTGGTCCCTAAATCCATGGCCGGACAAAGAGTGGACGGGTAACCGCTGGACCGACGGCGATTGGAAAGGTAACCGCTGGACCGGCGAGGCATGGTCCGGCAACACCTGGTCCACCAGCAACTGGGGAGGATAAGTGCCGGCCGCCTCGGGCGCACGGCGACATGAGTAAGGAAAAGGTCTCTCGAGCGGGGCGGCAAACGATCGTTGCTCCTGGGCGGCGCTTTCGCCTCGCCGGCCAGGGGGGTATCTGGCTATTGGTGGCCGCCATCGCAGGCGCTGCCGCCGTGCTCTATTGGGTTTCGGTGCGGTCGCACGAAGGGTTGCCCGCTCACATGAATATTCCATGGTGGGCGCTCGGGGTGCTCTTCTACCTAGCCGAGTACCATCTCGTCGATCTCGAGTTCCGCCGGGACGCTCACTCTTTCTCGCTCAGCGAGATCCCCCTCGTGCTTGGCCTATTCTTCTCGAGTCCCGACGGGCTCCTACTCGCTCAGCTGACCGGGCTGGGCGCGGCGCTCCTGCGCCGGCGACTGCCTCTTCAGAAGTTGCTCTTCAATCTCAGCGCGGCAGCCCTGGGTGTCGGGATTGCTACCACAATCACTCATGTGCTCATCTCCCCGCATAGCTCATTCGGCCCTTTGAGCTGGAGTGCGGCTGCCATTTCGACGGCGGTCATCTCCATCGTTGAGGTGGCCTTGATCACCTCCGCCATCTATCTGTCGGAGGGAGGCCTTCCTCGAGGAGCTCGAACGAAAAGTCTGCTCTTCGGTCTCATCATCACGGTGACAAACACAAGTATTGCCCTGGCTGCAACGACGATTCTCCGGTTCGATTCCCGAGCGGCACTACTCCTGGCATTGCCCAGCGTCGCCCTTTTTCTTTGCTACCGAGCGTACAGCTGGCAACGACAGAAAAGTGAAAGAATCGAGTCTTTGTACGAGTCGACTCGGGTTCTTCACCGTAAGCTGGAGTCGGAGTCAACTGCACATGAGTTGCTTGCAAACGCTCGGACCATATTTCGAGCTGAGAGAGCCGAGCTCTTTCTGCTCGCCTCCAAGGCGGGTGACCCTTATCTTCTAGCAGTCTTGGGGGCCCGGGACAAGTTCTGGATCTCCAGGCCTGATGCTGTTGACCCTACAGCCTCCCCCTGGATGGGCGCCGCTTCCAAGGGCAAGGCCATTCTCTTGTCCCGGCCCATTCGTAACAATCATTGGAGACGGTACTTCGCGGGGAGAAGCATCAAGGACGCGATGATCGTCCCGCTCTTCTACGAAGACGAAGTGATCGGCGGCCTCCTCGTCGCCAATCGACAGGGCAACCGGGATACTTATGGAGCGGACGACTTACGGCTGTTCAAGACCTTGGCGAATCATGCAAGCGTCTCCCTCGAGAACGCTCGTCTTGTTGAACGGCTGCGGATAGAGGTTGCAGAGAAAGGCCACCTGGCGATGCATGATGCTCTAACCGGCCTGCCAAACCGGACCCTCTTTCGGGAGGCATTGGGTCAGGCACTCCTTGAGGCCGCCCGCGGCAAGACGAAGGTTGCCGTCATGCTCATGGACCTCGATCGCTTCAAGGACGTCAACGACACGCTCGGGCATCCAAACGGGGATGTGTTGTTGAAGGAGATCGCAGGCCGTCTTAGAGGAACCTTGCGACAGAGCGACACGGCTGCGCGACTTAGTGGCGACGAGTTCGCCATCCTGTTGCGCAATATACCGGACTTTGTCGCAACTTCACGTGCGTCACGGAAGATCTTGGAGTCGCTGAATGAACCCTTTGTCTTGCAGGGCGTCACTCTGGATGTAAGAGCAAGCCTCGGTATCGCCGTTTACCCCAATCATGGTGAAGACGCAGACACGCTGATTCAACGAGCGGACGTCGCGATGTACCTCGCCAAGGGTGCCTACAGCGGTCATGAAGTCTATGCCGCCGAACGGGACGAATACAGCCGGACCCGGCTTGCCTTGGTCGGCGAACTTCGCAAAGCGATTGAGCAGCGAGAGTTAGATGTGCACTATCAACCTAAGGTTCACCTGTGCACCGGCCGTGTCACCGGAGTGGAGGCCCTTGCCCGTTGGACCCATCCGGTCAAGGGAGCTATACCGCCGGATGAGTTCATTCCCTTGGCGGAAGAGGCCGGACTAATTGGGGGGCTCACTATGTGCGTGCTCGACAGAGCGCTCGCGCAATGCCGACGGTGGCAAGACGCAGGACTGAACCTGGATGTATCGGTGAATCTCTCGGTTCGAAACCTCGAATCACAGCTGCCCAACGATATTGCACTACTGTTAGACAAGCACGAGTTGCCTCCCAGCAAGCTCGTTTTGGAGATGACCGAAAGCATCATCATGGCGCATCGCTTCCGGGCCCGGGAGGTTGTCGACGAGCTCAGTGCAATGGGAGTCGTTCTGGCCATCGATGATTTCGGCACCGGCTATTCGTCGCTGGCTTATCTGACCCGCTTACCGGTCAGGGAGATAAAAGTCGACAAGTCCTTTGTAATGGGTATGGCCGCGCAGAATAACGCGGTAATAGTGCGCTCCACCATCGATCTCGGCTACAACCTGGGCCTCCGAGTAGTGGCCGAAGGAGTGGAAACCGAAGAGACCTGGACGACCCTGCGAGAGCTAGGGTGCGAGGTCGCGCAAGGCTACTACCTGGGGAAACCTTGTTCGGGAAAGCAACTGTCCACCTGGTTGCGGGAGCAACGGCCCGACCTCCAGAGCAGCGGTCAAAACGCCTAACGCCGCACCCAGTGCCGGGCGCGGACCAGGTCAGGCCGAGGATCCTAAGCAGTTCGTTCGTCGACGTCACTCTCATCGCTTTCGGGTCGCATTTCTCGGACGCTCCTGTTAGGAGCCTTGGCGCACTGCCTCGGACACCTCCGCCAAGAGGCTTCGATATGTGGGAGTAAGCGCGTGTAGTGGGAAAGGCAGTGCGCTCGGCAGCATGAGACAGATATGCGGAATCTTCCCCAGATAGTCACTCCGGCGACTAAGGCCACGGCGCCGGTGGGCCACGACGAGAACATCAACGAGCGGCGAGGGTGCCAGAACTCGGATTCCAATCATGCAGCAGCGTCATACTCGCGGATGAGCCCACCAAGGATGTCGCGACTAAGCAGCCGGTATCCAAGGATCGGGGCGCTCGGAGCGGCGGCGGGCCCAGCAGGGGTGGCGAGGCCGATTTCGCGATGCGGTCTCCCACGATTGTAGTGCAAGACGTAGGCGCGTAAGACGCGCTCGAGGTGTCGCCGGCCGCGCACGAGGGTCCAGTCAAGGCACTCCGTCCGCACCGTTCTGACCCACCGCTCGGCGAAGGCATTCGCCCGAGGATCCCGGATCGGTGTGCGGATCATAGTGACACCCTCCGTGCGGAACACCTCGTCGAAGGGACCGGAGTATTTCCCATCGCGGTCGTGTATCAGGAAACGCACCCGTGCCGCCCTTACCTCGAGTGAGAAGGTGGAGTTGCGTGCTTGCTGGATGACCCATGCCGAGTCCGGGTGGGCCGAGACCTGCAAGGTGGACCCGCCCGGGTTCCGAGCTCGATGAAGAACAGCACGTAGAGCGTCCTCAATCCGAGCGTCTCCACGGTGAAGAAGTCGGACGCCACGATGCCCTCGGCCTGGGCCCGAAGGAACTGCGACCAGGTCGGGCCGGAGCGCCTAGGAGCGGGGCCGAGCCCGTGAGCGCGCAGCAGTCGGCGGATCGTAGTGGCGCCGATCCTGATCCCGAGCTTGCGCAGCTCGCCCTAAATCCGCACTAGCCCCACCGGGGATTCTCCCGCGCGAGCCGCACGACGATCGCGCTGAGCTCGGGATCGATGAGAGGGCGACCGATCTTCGCGCCGCGGTACGTCCATTTGCGCCGGACGAGCTCGCGGTGCCAGCGCAGCAGGGTCTGCGGCGTAACAAGGAACGATGCCCATCGGTCGCGGGGAAGTAGACGGGCGGACGCCGCGAGGAAGGCTCGATCGGTCGGTCGAAGCTGCGGACGACTCGCCTGACGGCGGAGCACCCGGAGCTGATGGCGCAGAACCGCGATCTCGACATCCTTGGACACATCATCGGAGGCTGAGCCGGCCACTAGGCTGAGCAGGCGCTGCATCACCAGGTACAAGATCGAGAAGGCCACGGGCGGCGATCCTACAGAGATCGCCCGCTCAGGATGCAAATCGCAGTTCTGGCACCCTTCACTGGGCCGGTGAGATCGCGGACGCGCTTGAGTCCGAGGCGTGACGAGCGTCGTTCGCCCAGGAGTTCAGGTTTGAGTTGATGTTCGAAGTACCGGTCTCGATCCGGCCGGCCGATCGTCTCCGTACGATGGCGGGAGCCGAGGCCGGCGAGCGCTACTACGCCTTGGTCCGCGACGCATCGGTCCATCTGCGTGGACGACGCGTCTGGCACGTCAACGCGACGGCAGAGGGCGGCGCCGTCGCGGAGCTCCTCAGCACGACCCTCGGTACC
>JACDCD010000130.1 GCA_013694625.1 Actinomycetota bacterium
AGCGCTTGTTCGCCTCGTCCATCAGGTCGTTCATGGAGTGAACGCTGGGCTCGTATTGGGACAGCGTCGCAATGAACTGAATGAGGTCGTGCCCCTCACCGGCGGAGATTTCGGATGAGACACGCGCGGGGATGCCGGTTACATCGATATGGTCGACCGTGACGCTGACGCCGACCTGCTCGCCCCACTCTGTCGCCCAGTCATCGAACCACACATCGTGCTGCGGGACGAAGTGGCTCCACCTTGCCCGCAAGCGGCCGCCAACGCGGCGACGCTTTGCGGAGTCACGATGCGCCTCCTTCATCAACTCCCACGGAGGAAGCGGGCGGCTCACCAGTGAGGGACCTGTTCGGCCGGCGGAAACCTGCTCGGCTGGACCTATCGGATAGGCCCGTCCCCCGTTCCGGAAGGTCCGTGTACGCTCCTCCCCTTGCAGCGACCGTAGCACTTCCAGAACCGGTGTGCCGTGATGGGCCCCCTGCCGCTGAACTACGGTTGGAGGAGGTGACCCACGAGTCCAAGCTGGCGCTGCGCGCCCTTCTTGCCGTTGCGGGGCAGGTATGCCGTCCGAGTAAAATGGCTCGGCGAAGCGCAGGTCCTCAAAGTCGGCGACCTCGAGGCCACCGAGTCCGGCTCAGGAAAGGTCCTCGTCGCATCGAAGCGGGGGCCCTGAACTCATCGATACCTGTCAGGGCGGTAAGTACTTGGTCAAGTTGCCCAACCTCATTTCTACCCAACCGCTTTCCAGTGCACTCCAATCACGGCCGAGCGCGCTCTATTCGGCTCGGTGTCCCGATCGACCCTCTGATCCGGACCCAGGGTCCGTTTCGGCGGCCTTGCGATCCAGTTCTTCGGCTCGCTCTCGCTGACGCTGAGCCTCTTCGGCGTACCGGCTAGCCTGAAGCTCGGCTTCACCCGCCTCCCTTGCCCGTAACTGGGCTTCGTCTCGCTGTTCGATCGCCTTCTCCCGTTGCCGCTCCTCGTTCTTTGCTCGAGCACGCTTCGATACTACAAAGGCGATTACTGCAAGTACGATCAACGCTGCCACGACGATGACAATGATCAACCAATCAGGCATACGCACCCTCCTCGAGTAGTACCCGTAGCGTTCCCTCGATTCCCGCCCTCAAACCGGCGGCCACTGGTCCCAACCAACAGCAACGGTCTTGGCTTTTGCCGCTTTGGGTGCGGGCATAGCACACGCCCTCGAGACAGCACGCGCCGACGGCTACCGCGCGATGCAATTCAACGCCGTCGTCGAAACCAACACCGCTGCAGGACTCCCGAGCGAATGTCTCCGTCCCCTATAGAGATGTCATGCCGGAGCCAGATGGACTTCTCGACTCTGTGCGGCGGTACCTAACAAAGCCGCTCTGTGCCGTACTGTCGACGATTCGGTTGGATGGTGCGCCTCCCCCTCTTTCGCCGAGTACCGGATCAAGATGACATCGGTGCCTTTCCGAGCTATTGGTACAAATGACCCCTACCGGAGGATCAGCCGGCGACGGTCCAACACGTATTCGAAGGATTCCAAGCGGCACGAGATTACGCAGACGCGATGGTGCACGAGAGAAAAGAACCTGTCGTGGAGATTTACGACCTTGGCTTGCGGGGCTTTCGTCCACTGCCCTCATGACTACCCCGCTGAGCTTCCTCCCCAACGACTTCGTCGGTTGTTCACATTGTCGATGCGGTAGCAACCAGCTTCGGTTGCGGTGGTGGTAGAATAGTGACCACTATGGCCACAAGCATGGGAATTAGACAACTCCGCGACACCCTCACTTCGACGATCCGACGGGTTCAGAGGGGCGAGACGATCGAGGTCACACACCACGGCGCCCCCGTCGCCGTGCTCACCCCGGTTCCGAGCGACCGCATCGATCGCCTCGTTGCAGTTGGTGACGTGACGCGAGGCGAGCCCCTGACGCAAGCACCCCGGCGGTTCCTCATGACGGGCGAGCTGACGGCGAGCCAAGCGATCGAGGATGACCGCGATGAGCGCTGAGCGTCCGCTCCTCTACGCGGACGCCTCTGCCCTAGTGAAGCTCGTCATCGAAGAACCCGAGAGTGCGGCGCTCGAGCGTCACCTCACAGGCGGGCCCGTGCTCGCGACGAGCCGCATTGCGCTCATCGAGGTGTCGCGCGCGACCGGCGTCGCGAACTCGGCCCCAGAAGTGCAGGAAGAGGCGGCACGGCTGCTCGGTTCTTGCATGCTCGTCGATGTCACCGATGCACTGTTGCGCGCCGCCGCCGGACTTGCGACGCGCGCCGTCAGGACGCTCGATGCCATCCACCTTGCCAGCGCGCTGAGGGTCGAGCCGGATGAGCTGGTTGCCTACGACCGACGCCTCCTCGAAGCGGCGTCCGCACGCGGTCTCAGCGTCTCGAGCCCGGGCGGAGGTAAGCGGGCCTAATTGCGGTCGCTTCCAGGCGTCGATGCGCTCCACGCCTCCGTGATTCTCACCCGGCTCCCAAACCTCAGGATCGCTCCCGAGTACAGGCGACCTCCAATGCGCGTCAGCACGTAGATAGAGAGGACCAGGGTCCACGGTGCCGAGGACGGCAGATCCATGCCGGCTATCCGTGCAGAAATGAGTCCAGCCGCCCCTGCGAGGGTGAGCTGAACCAACCCCAAGACTCGAGCAGGCGGGCAACACCATCATCGTTTGGGAGCGCAGGAGTTCCCATGAGGCCCGTGAACGGGTGGGAGGCCGCTTGCGCCGATCCTGATCGGCGCGCATTCGACGAAATTCGGGGTGGCCAGGCGCACAAGGCCTTTCTTGGTAGAGGGTTCCCCTGGAAGACCTGCCCGTTACGTGTTGTGGGCGGTGACAGGTTCGAACCGCCGACCCCGGCGTTGTAAGGTCCAAATCACGAGGGCAACGAGCTCCCGGCACTTACAGCTTTGCCCGCTGATTTGGGTTTCGCTACCGATGAGTTCGCGGCACACCGCTTAGGGTTCACAATCTGGATGCCTACGAGCAAGGAGGAAGGGATGGCTGATCACTACGAGGCTGAGGTGAACGAGGGCGGCATCAACATGGCCAACTTCAATCGTCAGCTCAACAACAGGTGGGAGAATGGCTGGAGGCTAGCTCGTATCTTCGAGCAGGCGGGCAACACCATCATCGTTTGGGAGCGCAGGGGTTCCCATGAGGCCCGTGAACGGGTGGGAGGCCGCTTGCGCCGATCCTGATCGGCGCGCATTCGACGAAGTTCGGGTGCCAGACCACAAGGCCTTTCTTGGTAGAGGGTTCCCCTGGAAGACCTGCCCGTTACGTGTTGTGGGCGGTGACGGGTTCGAACCGCCGACCCCGGCGTTGTAAGGTCCAAATCACGAGGACAACGAGCTCCCGGCTCTTACAGCTTTGCCCGCTGATTTGGGTTTCGCTACCGATGAGTTCACGGCACACCGCCGGTCTAAATAAGAGAGCGGAGAAGCTTGCCGCACCACGACCAACGAACAGGAGGCGGATATGAACCTGGGAGAGCACGCGTTCAGCGGTTTCTCGGTCGACGACACCGCGAAGGCCGAAGAGTTCTACGGGGAGACGCTCGGACTCGAAGTCTCGGAGTTGCCGCAGATGGGCCTGCCGCAGATGGGCATCGCCAACGGCGGCAACGTGCTCATCTACCCGAAATCCAATCACACGCCGGCCACCTTCACGGTCCTCAACTTCCTCGTAGACGACGTCGACAAGGCCGTCGACGAGCTCGCCGCACGCGGAGTGCGATTCGAGTCCTACGAGGGCGAGATCGCGACCGACGAGAAGGGCGTCGCTCGCAACGGAGGCCCGGCCATCGCATGGTTCAAGGACCCCGCCGGCAACATCCTGTCCGTGCTCGAAACGACCTGATCCCCGAGCTAGCCTGCCGGCTGCCTCGAGGACCAAGATCCTGGCGGTCCCGTGTACCGTTATGGCGAACGGCCTTCGAGCGTGGACTCGTTTACGGCTCGGCGACGGCCAGTTGTCGGATGCGCCCACCCGACGGCCCCGGTGGCCATCTCACACCTCAGTGCGGATCACTCGTCCAACCACTCCTGCGCTCTTTCCCGGCGCGAACGATCCACGTCTCAGAGTAAGGATGCTTGTGCTGGTCCGGCCCCGGGCCCCGCTCGTTGTAAGCAAGGGCCGAAGACTATCCCGAGGTCGTCGAGGTGCACAAGCTGAGCGGCGATCACTTGCTCAAGGCTCAAGGTCTGCACCGCGCCGATGGGGCAGTTCGAGGGCCTTGCGAGCGGCTCGGGCGGCACGGCGAGATGCGGATGTCAGTCGTCCTATCGCCGCAGTATGAGGGGCCCACCGTCGGAAAGCAGGGCGACGATTTCCTCCACCCGCCGCAGTCCAAGGGCTGGAACCGTGATCAGGAACCGGAGGTCAGAGCCGGGGGAAACTCTTCACCCTTTGCCACTGCCGCGCCGTGGCCGGTCGCCGGTTAATGATTCCGCCGTGCAAGGGGGCCCGGTTATGATTCCGCCGTGCAAGGGGGGCCGCGGGATCAGCAAGGCGCGGGGACCTTCTTTCCCCCATTCGAGCGTGGCTAGCTCCAGGTGGTCTCCCATATTTAGACAAGGACGCCGTCAGCCACTAATGTAGGACACCTTCATCTTCTCGAGCCCCGCGGTCTCAGATGCGCGAATCTCCGAATAGCGGTCTTCGCGAACCCTCCAGAGGGACGCTATCGCGTCGACGACCTTGTCGTCGGAAGTTCCGCCGCGCACGGGTGCACGCAAGTCGTGACCCCTGGATGCGCACAAGCACGTGTATAGCTGTTCATCGGCAAAGCCCAAGAGAAGACTCCAGTCGTACGGACCCAACGGCGGCGCAATGCGGCCACCGGCCGATCCTACGCGTGGCTCTATCGCTCCAGCGCGATGGTCAACGCCTACTACTTCTACGGCCTCGACCGCGACTTCGGGCCGTTCTTTCTGAAGTTCGCCAGCTACTTCCCTTACAACGCCAAGCTCTGCTTCAACGGGCACGAGTGGCTCAAGCGCCAGGCGCCAAGCGGGGCATCGCCTACGAGGCACTCGACAACGGGATCGCCTCCGCCCACGATCCCGCCCGCCTCCAGGCCCTCGCGCGCCAGCTCTCGGCGCGCAAGATCGAGGTCTTCGCGCGCCGCTGGCTCCGGCTCCTTCCGCATCCCTACACGCGCGACGACCGGGCCGGCGGCTACCACTACGACATCTCGATCCTGCAGGCTGAATTCTCCCTGACCCAGGTGTTCGACCGGCCCCTGACGGGGCGAGTGTTCTTCGAGGAGGTGATCCGTGAAAACCTAGACATCGGGCGCCCTACCGAGGTCGCCTTGATCTTCGACCGCAAGGTCACCAGAAAGACCCCCGGACGCTTTCGTACGCGAGTGATCACCGCGGGCGTGGCGCCCTACCTCTACGTCGACTACAAGCGCTCGTTCATCAAGCAATACGCCAAAGAGGGACGTGCCCTTCGGACCGAGACCGTGGTCAACGACACCCGAGACTTCGCCGTCGCCAAGCGGCTGCACAACCTCCCCGCCCTGCGGGAGGTCGGTTTTTCTGCCAACCGACGCCTTCTGAGCGTCGAAACAATCAGCCACGACTGCTCTATCGGCAAGGCTGCGTTCCACCAAGTGACGAGTCCGGTCACGTTCAACGGCCAGCAAGCTTCAGCATTGCGCTTTGAGGATCCCCGGGTCCAGGCGCTGCTCGCCGTGCTCGTGTCGTTTTCCTTCCTGGCCTGTGGCTTCTCCAGCAAGGACATGCGCCGCCTCGTCGCGGCTCTGCTGGGCATCGATCCCGGCACCATCACCCAGGGCAGGATGACCACGACCTCAGACGTCTTCGCCTCCACGGCCTCCTCGAACGCATCGAGGGCACCCACCGCTATCGCGTCACCGACTGTGGGCTTCGCAGCGCTCTGTTCATGACCCGCACCTACGCGCGCGCACTGCGACCTGGACTTGCAGAGATCATGCCGACGGCACCTGGACCACCCTCCAAACTGCGCTCCCACTTTGACAGATTGCACGCGGCCATAGATCAGCGCGTCCAAGAGGTGAGGCTCGCCGCCTGAAACTTGATTCAATTACAAAACGTTCTAACCCTCAAGCCGGGCTAGCAAAGGGTGCGGACCTTCGTCCGTTCACTCAGCAGACCTCGACGACATCGGCCACCGTATCAATTCCCGACCGCGAAGAGTGCTCGGCTGGGCCTCGGCCGACGATCAGTACAGAAGCCAGATACTCGCGGTCTTAGGTTCGTAAGGGGAACGCTTTCCGTGCGGTCCTCGTCGACGTTCTGCTACGCGAGTTCTAGAGTGGCCGCATGGTTGGCGCAATCATCGTGAAGCGATCCCACTGGTTGGGCTTCAGATGGGAGAAGCATGGCTTGGGAGGCGCTGCCGGTCAGGATGAGCTCGATGATCTGTTGTTGCTCGGGGTGCAGGACAGTCGGCAAGGCACCGCAGAGCAGTCCCTGATCCAGCGAACACGCTCGATTGGGTCAACGACCGTCGCCGAGGCGATCTCTCCTGGTGGCCCGCTCGTGAGTCTGTGGTCAGTGCGCGGAGCACCCCACGCGCACCAACTGACACACCTCAACTTCGTCCGTGACGCGCTGCGTCCCCAAGTCACCGACGATGGCGGAGCCGAATTTGTCGGCGCCGTCGATGACGTCGCAGCTGCCTTGAGCGCCGTGGTGACCGGACCGACGTCCAAGTCGGATGCCAGCACCTGGGTCACGGAGCACGTGTCATCCGCGGTCGTGGAGTGGTGCGAACGCTGCAAGGCAGACCACGTACCCGAGGCACTGTTCCGTCCAGCTGGCCGTCAAGCACAAATCGTTCTCGGTCCAGAGGAACGGCGTGTGACTATGCTGCACCCAACTCCCGATCATCCACAGAAGACGATCGATCACCCGCGCCTCAAAGTGTTGAACGCCTACTTCAGGGTGAACGGCCCGACCACGAGGACTCAGTTCCGCGATTGGATGGCAAGCGGCACCGACGCCACAGCTGACCTCTGGAACGAGGTCGGCAATGACCTCGTTCGAGTCCAGGTGGACGATCGACGCTACGATCTGCCTGCTTCTCTGGTGGACGAAGTGGCCAAAAGCCCCGAGCCTCATGGCGTCGTCCTGGTCCCGCCCAATGATCCCTACCTCCGTCAGGTCGACAGGACTCTTCTCGTCCCCAACAGCAAGCGTCGCCACAAGGTGTGGCGACCACTCTCAGGGCCAGGCGCCCTTCTAGTTGACGGCGAGGTAGCCGGCACCTGGCGCTACCGACGCGGCGACCGCACAGTGGCGATCACACCCTTCGAGCGTTTGGCACCTGCACAGCGCGACCATGCAGAGGAGAGTGCACGACTCGTCGCGGAAGCTGTAAACGACGAAGTACCCAACGTCACCTGGGACTGACAAACATGCGAATCAAGCTGGCGAGCTCAGTTTCCGCAACTCGACCGGTTATGAACTGCGTCACGTAGCTTTCATCTGACCGTGGGGGGCGATCCTCGAGTACCTGGGGCAACTACTACGACTGTTCGACGCGCTCGCCTGATCGGGGTCGAAGGCGTCCAGCGGTGTGGAGACCGCGATTCGACGTGTCCCATCCGATGCCGTCACCACCCCGGTAGGCACCGTGCACGTCGTGGCGGCGCTGTTGGGCTTCGTCGGTGGCACGGCTGCATGTTCGTTCTGACCAGGACTTTCAAGCGACACGTCCGCTGGCGAGCGTTCTAGGGCCCATCTCTCGCGCTGGCGTTCGCCGCGCTGATCCTGCTGTTCCTGCAGGATCAGGGATCGCACGTCGGGCTCTATCAGCGGCTGCTCAGCGGGGCGATCGTCCTGTGGCTGACACTCGTTGCGTTCCGGCTCCCAGCCATGACCACCGGCATCGCATCGAGACAACCGGTGCGGGCACAAGGGGTAACCGATCGCTGATCAACCAGCCATTTGCATCGAGAAAGGGATGGAGCGTCCCCGCTGGACCCGTAGCGTCGTGGCCCGGCGCGTATGCTGCCTGCGCTGCGTGACGGCAAGCTGGGCAGGCATGGTCCCGGCCATGCACTGAACGCTACGGCCGGCAGCGAGCGCGTCCTGCCATGGGCACCGCCGACAACCTACTCGGCCCGTTCATCGAGAACGGTCGGCTGACCCCCGAACGATCCAGCACCTCAGAAAGGGCTCTCAGCAGGACAAGCCACCCGAGGAAGGGGATCTCACGATCCTTCGCCTCATCGTCGCCCGCGCGGGGGCGGGCGACGCATCGCAACCTGCCTTCGGGAGGGTCTTTTCGGTCAAGGGACATGAGTATCTCCATACGACCCATCGTCGTGCGGCGTCGGCCCAACAAACATCGGCACAGTGGCGGATGTTTCCCGCAGACCATCGTGGCACGCTCCTCATGTTCCGACAACGGATGTGAAGGAGGAGCAAATGGCACCTTCGACGAGCAAGAGCGCAACCGTGGTGGCCGGCGCTGTGATAGTTGCCCTCGTGGTCTGGGCATTAGCCCGGCTGATTGGTGTGGAGCCGACCGTTGGTAAGGGCGCGGACGCCAGCCCGGTAGGAGCCGTCGACGTGGTGGTTGCTGCGCTGGTCGCCGGGCTGGGGGCGTGGGGCCTGTACACGCTCCTGGCCCGCCGCCTCGGGACCGCTCGATGGTGGCCATTCGCAGGGAGCACTGCGCTCGCCGTCTCGATAACCGGGCCTTCGTACCTCTCCGACGGAGCGTCGGCCGTCGCTCTGATCTGTACGCACGTGGCGGTGGGGATCGTGCTGATCGCCGGATTCGCAAGGTTGGCGCCCTGGTCAGTGCAGACCCGCGAACCAATGAACTCACATTGATCGGTCGGACGGGCTCCAAATAGCTTCAGGTTCCGCTGCTGACAAGGTTCCGATTGTGACGCCTTTTCTCGCGTTGGCTCTTACCTCATGCGGCGGCGGAGCCACGAGTGTTGGAGTGGGGCTTCAGGAGTTCGCCGTCGTCCAGACGAGACGAGCGCCGACGCCTGGAGAGGGACGTTCGAACTCGAGAACAACGGCGACGAGACGCATGCGTTCATCGTTATCAGAACCGATCTTGGGGCGAGGGACCTCCCACCGCGGAGGACGGCTCGGTAGACGAGGAGGGCTCTGGGTAAAAGTTCTCGACGACGTGGAGGAGATCCTGTCGGGCGAATCCGAGGAGCTAACTGTTGATCTGGAAGCGGAAAACTACGTACTCATCTGCAACATCGTAGAAGAGAAGGGCGGCGAAACCGAAGCGCACTACGCGCTTGGAATGCGCGCAGGGTCCTCCATTGAGTAGCGGTGCATGGACAAGTTCCCCGTCGCCCGGAACCCTTAAGCGATGGGGATGAATCCGCTCGCGAACTCAAGAGATCCGAAGAGCAATCGCGCGCGAACCTTCAGTCGCATGTTGGATTCTTTTGGATTTCTCACCCCGTTGAACACATGTTCGTATCCGGGACGAGGCTTAAAACGACCGCTGACCCCAGTGTTACGCCTACTGGGCAGTGACAGGTTCGACCGCCGACCCCTGCGTTGTAAGTGCGACCCGGCCGAATCGCGCTACCAGGGAGATCGGCTTTGCCCTGGTCACCACCGCTTGTCGAGGTGTCCTGCTTGTTCCCCCGATTGCCTAGTTTTGCGCTCATCCGCGGACTATCCGCGGACTGAAACGGTCGACTGGGCGCGATCGACTACTAGGAACCTAGGCGATCTTTGCTGCCCCAGCTATCAAATCGCTACCCAAGTCAACGAAGGCTTCAATGTGCTCTGGAGACAAATCCTCCGTTGCAGCAGCGTCCAACGCTGACGCAAGCCCATGAAAGCCTACAGACCTCAATTGATCCGGGACCTCTGGTCTGGAAAGAGGAAACACGCGTCGATCAATCAGAAGCCCACGAGCAAGGTGGCCAAGCCCAACCTTCAGCTCATCTTGAGCTGACTCGGGATCTCCCATTCGTAATAGATCGAGCGCATAGCGAAACTGCTTAGAAGCTAGGTCAAACTTCCTATGAGAAAACGGCCAGGGCGCTCCCGCCAAGAGATTCTGCAAAGAGTTCCATCTCCTTCGACCGCTGAGGGGAATCCCGTAGCGAAGGCACCACAACACGAAATCGTCACCCTCACGTGCGCGCCCAGCTAGTTCCTCCTCCGAGAGGCAAATGATATGCATACGGGGTACCGAAGGACACTGTGTAGCAGCGGACACCCCGACGAGCAGATCGATGTCACTTGAATCCGCTGATTGAGCGCCTCTCGCCCAAGATCCGATGAGGACGACGAACTCCGCATCTACGTCGCTGATCAGATGCGCAAGTTTGCGTCGTTCGCTCAACGAAATACCCTTAGATCTCACTCTTCTTCCCTTCAGAAGAAGCTGATCGACAGCTTCGACGTATTCCTCTATCTTTGCAGCGATCTCCTCTGCGGTCATCGCCGGCTCGGTCGTCAACTCACCGTAGGAAAATCCCTTCCGAAGCTCATTGAGCTCTCTCAACAAGTCAGCCACGTCTGGGAGTCATGTTCCGTGTGCAGGCTCGCGGCGATATCTACTTTGTCCCAGTGAGTCTTCTTCACTGTCATTCCTAACTGCTCCGCCGCAGCTACAACGGCGTTCTCCGTCGCATGCATGCCGTAAATCGTCAGGTCGGACCAGTCTGTCGGCTCAAACCATGCGGTTTGAACCTTCGCCAACTGCTCTCGAGCGAGCCGGAGTCTCTCCCTAGGATCCACTTGCTCAGCCTACCGGACGGCCGCTCTCACGTGCCCTCAGGCGCCAACATTCGAACTTGCTTTGTGACAGCATTGACCCACCTCCTGGCAAAATGGCATCACCACAATTCGGGGGCCAGCGACATCTGACCCGGGGATCGTGGCTTCTTCTTGGTCTTCGTCGGCGAAGCCTTCAGGGCCGTTCTTCCGCCACCTTCCTGGGGCGGCCTGTGGGCACTCCCGACCGAGCTCCCCAACTGGGCGAAGGCGGTGTCCCCTTATTTCCCTATTTCCCTACTCGCGTATGGGCGGAGGTGACCTGGGCAGCGGTACGGGGTGAAACTTCGTCGCTCGGAACGGGATGGGCATCCTCGCATACGCTGTGGCTTTCGCGGCTCTGGCATTGTGGGATTATCGTCGCGACGAGGGCGTAAGCTAGCTAGCCAAATCCATCGGTAAGTTCCAACATTGGTCCAGATTAAGGTCCGTCAACGACAGAAGGTCGACGATCGGTGACCACTGACACCGTTGTTCGGGTTGCCGCCGATGGCAGACAAGATCTCACTCATA
>JACDCD010000132.1 GCA_013694625.1 Actinomycetota bacterium
GCAAAGTTAGAAGCGGGCGCGTCCCCTGCACACCTGATCGGTGCGGAGGTTAATGGCCCTCGCCCTGAAGCCGTCCTTCCCTCTGTGGTTGCGTTCGACCCGCCTGACCTCGAACGAGCCGCTCGGCCCAGTGGTAGTGCGTGTGCCCCGAAAGAAGCGCTTTCCGTCATGCTTCAACCGGATCTTCCAGGTGTCCCCCACACGGTTCTGGTCCACCTCGTACTCGACTTCGATCCTGCCGTCCTCTGGGCTGAGCTTCAGCTTCCAGTCACTTCGACCGCTGCAGCGGCCCTCTCGGATGACGTCGGCGTCGTTGGCCGATGCCAGCGGTGCGGTCGCCATGATCAACGCCGAGAGCCCACTTATCAGCGCCATCGATCGCTTCCCTCTCATGTTGTCTCCTCTCTCAATCATCTCTATGGGTTGGTAACGAACTAGTCTTCGTCGCCGGAGCCGGGGCCTGAGTTGTCATCGTCTTCATCGCCGGAGCCGGGGCCTGAGTTGTCGTTACTGGCGTCCTCGTGGGCATCGTGTGAGCCGGGGCCCGGGTTGTCGTCGGTATCACCGGTTTGGACGCCCGTGCATCGCGGATCGTTTGCGTGCTCGGCCTCGTCACAGGGGCCGCTTATGTCTTCTGCGGGCTCGAGCACATCTTCCGCCTCGATCTCGTCGCCCACCTGGACCTCATTGTCCTGAGTGGGCTGGAGCCCGGCACACTCCGGATCGTTTGCGTGCTCGGCCTCGTCACAGGGGCCGCTTATGTCTTCGCCGGGCTCGAGCACATCCTTTGCCTCGTCTCCGCCGGTCATGCGCGCCCCATCGTCCTGGGTGGAGCGGTTATTCCCGGCACACTCCGGATCGTTTGCGTGCTCGGCCTCGTCGCAGGGGCCGCTCACGTCGACCTGCGGTTGCGAGGCGCCGCCCCTGAAGGGGGTGGCCTGCGTTTCCGAGGTAGCGCCCTGGGCGACGAAGGTGGCACCTCCGGCCAACGAGGCCGTGAGCACCATCCCCAGCAGCGCGGTGCGCGTTGTCATCATCTGCATCACTCCCTTTGCCTAAACCGATGAGGTTTTCAACGTAGAGGGAGGCGTGCTAGAGGAAACTCTGAGGGGCTTCAGGCCCTGGTGCGGGTTTGGTTAAGGAATGGTAGGGGCGCCGGGCCCGAAGTCAGTCGTCGCCCCCGCCGTCGGACCCCGAGCTGCCGGATCCCGAGTTGTCCGAACCCGAGTTGTCCGAACCTGAGTCATCCAAACCCGAGTCATCCGAACCCGAGTCATCCGAACCCGAGTCATCCGAACCCGAGTCATCCGAACCCGAGTTGTCCGACCCTGAACCGGAGCTGTGGGACTCCCCGGATCCCGAGTCATCCGAACCCGAGTCATCCGAACCGGAGTCTTCGGGACCAGACCCGGAATCGCCCGGGTCTCCCGGCCCCCTCGGGCCCGAGCCAGGCTCTCCGCCGCCCGAACCAGCCTCCTTGGTGGAGGTGGTGTCGGACGAACCGCTGCGATCTTTCTGATCTGGGCCGTGGTTTGTCCCTCTCTGTGCGTCTTCCGCCGCTGCTGAGGGGCGCGCCCCTCCATCATCGGGTCCAGACCTCGGCTTCCCAATTGCCTGCTGAGAGACGCCAACGAGGGTCTCTCCCGTCGCCAGAGAACCCGCCGAGAGCATGTAGGCGCCCACTCCGAAGACGATCGGCAGGCCGAAAGCTGCGAGGAGGACGAGTGCTCTCCGTAGGGTTCTCATGTTTGCAAGTTACCCGTACCTCGCTCAAATAATGGCAAAGACATGGTTAAGTGCCGGTAGCCGACGGGAACACGATCTCAACACGCATGCCGGCGCCTTCAGCGAGCCGGACCTCGCCGCCCCAACGCCGGGCCAGCTCAGCCACGATCGCAAGGCCCAGGCCCGTGCCGGGGCCTGCTCGACGCCCGTTCGCCCCTCGATAAAAGCGCTCGAAGGCGCGTGGGCGATCCTCGGGCGGGAGCCCGGGCCCGGTGTCGGCAACCGACAGCTTCGGGTGGCCGTCGTCGTCCGCTCCTGCGCCCGCCACGATTTGAGACCCCGGCGGGCAATAGCGGATCGCGTTATCGATGAGGTTATCCAGCGCATCTCCGAGGTCGGCGGGGTCCGCCCAGGCAAGTACGTGGCTCCCTGCCTGCAGGCGCAGCTCGACGCCGGAAGCGGCGGCGGTTTCGTCCCAACGCTCGACCGCCGCCCGAGCTGCCTCGTCGAGATCGACCGTCGCGCCGGTGGTCTCGAGCGAGGACGCCCTCGTCAACTTGAGAAGACCATCAACCAGGCGGGTCAGACGGTCGACTTCGCCTTCCGCCTTTGCAGCCTGCTCCTCCGCCGGTCCCGGGAAGGTCTTGATGGTTTCCAAACGCAGCCTGAGTCCGGTCAAGGGGGTCCGAAGCTGGTGGGACGCATTGGCAAGGAAGTCACTCTGAGCGGCGAGGTTTGCCGACAACACCTCTGCCATACGGTTGAAGGTCCGGGCGAGAGTGGCGATCTCGGCGGGGCCCTCAGGGACGGCCCGAGCGTTTAGGTCCCCCTCTCCGAGACGCACCGCAGCGTCTCCGAGAGCGCGGACCGGGCGTACCAATGACCCGGCGAGAAACCATGCGAGCGCCAGGCCGAGGGCCACCGCCCCGGCCCCAATCGCGCCGAGTCCCAGCCAGCTCCTGCGCACTCTCGCCTTGATCGAGGCCATCGATTCGGAGACCCTGACGCTGCCAACGACTCCACCTCGATGCAGGACGGGAATCGTGACCAGCAGAAGCTCCTGCTCCAACTCCTCGCTGAAGCGGCGGCGGACGTCAATGCGACCTTCGAACAATCCGGCGGTGAACTCCGGCCTCTGCGGTGTGGCGTAACGGGCTCCCGGTGCAGCGATACCGGAGCTGTCGGCGATAACGTCACCGGTTCCATCGGTCAAGAGGACGCGCGCGCGCAATGTGCGGGCGGTAGCAGCAACCACCCTGGTCAACTCGGGACCGTTGGCGGAACGGGCGGAGCGTTCGGCAACGAGGTTGGAAATTCGAGAAGCGAGTATCGCGGCATTGCCCAGCACCCCCGACTCGAACTCGGCAGTGGCTCGCCTTTCGATGTTCAACCATAGGGGAACCTCGAGGGCTACGACGACGGCGACAAGCAGATAGGCGGCGGAGAGGACAAGCCGCGCCCTGAGGGTCATTGGCCAAGCTCTGCCACGGACGCAAAGCGAAACCCGACCCCGCGCAAGGTGTGGATGTAACGGGGAGCGGCCGGGTCGTCCCCGAGCTTCTTCCGAAGGGAGCTGATGTGGACGTCGAGTGTCTTAGTTGGGCCCCACCAGTTCGGATCCCAGACTTCGTCGATGATCTCCTCGCGGCGAAGGACCCTCCCCGCCTCCTCCATCAGCATCCTCAAGAGATCGAATTCCTTGAGAGTGAGCTCCACTGTGCGACCGGCCCTGGTCACCTGTCGCGTGTCGAGATCCATCGCTATGTCGCCGAGCTTCATTTGCGATTCTTGGGCCGGCGCCGGGGCAGGGGCCGCGGCGCGGCGCAGCACAGCGCGCACCCGGGCAAGCAGCTCCGCTCCGCTGAAGGGTTTGGTTACATAGTCGTCGGCCCCGAGCTCGAGACCCACGACACGATCCATCTCTTCCCCGCGAGCAGTCAGGATGATGACAGGACAACGCGATCCGGTCCGAATGGCGCGCAGAACGTCCTTCCCATCACCATCCGGCAGCATCAGGTCCAATAGCACCAGTTCGGGCTCTGCCTTGTGGAACAGCTCGATTCCCTGTTCTGCCGTGCTTGCAACCGTGGCGCTGAAGCCATCACGCTCGAGCGCGGCGCTGAGAGGTTCCGAGATCGACTCTTCGTCTTCGATGAGCAGGATCGTCCGCTTGGCCATGTGCCCACCAATCGTACGGGGCGCGCCCGCACACATGTTGGCGACGGGTTGCCCGTCCCCGCACTCGAAGTTGGGAGGTCACGGCAGCTCTTGCCGGGGGTGACAATGAACCGGTCTCTTAAGCTCGTCACATGGAGGTCTCATGGCACAACAAGCAGTTTTCACGACGTCGGAGGGCAGTTTCACGGTTCTGCTGATGCCCGAGCACGCCCCCATCACCGTGAAGAATTTCGTAGAGCTGGCAACCGGTAAGCGCGAATGGAAGGATCCCCGCGACGGCCGGCCGAAAAACGATCCCCTCTACGACGGCACGGTGTTCCATCGCGTGATCGAGGGCTTCATGATCCAGGGCGGCGATCCGGAAGGCACCGGACGCGGGGGTCCCGGATACAAGTTCGAGGACGAGGTCCCGCCCCACGGCCCCACCTTCGACCGGCCGGGCCTGTTGGCCATGGCCAATGCAGGCCCCGGCACCAACGGCTCTCAGTTCTTCATTACGGTCGGGTCGCCACAGCACCTGAACGGCAACCACACGATATTCGGTTCCGTGATCGAGGGCATGGAAGTGGTCGAAGCGATTGCCGGCCGGGAAACCGACCGCTCCGACCGTCCTACGACCGACGTGATGTTGGAGAAGGTCGAGGTTCGGGGTGAGTAAGGCGCCTGCCGCTGCGCCCCTAAGATGAGAGAGGAAAGCCCAGTGGCCGGACGGGGGAAGGACCCGGCCCCCTGAGCAAAAGGTTCCTTGTCTCCTCCCACCACCACGAGACCTGCTGCAAGCATGTCGAGCTCTTTCATGGGGTTTCCTTCCGGGTTGGTTGTTCACTGTCTGTACAGAGATTACCCCCACCCCTATCCTCTCTGTCCGGTATGACGCCTTTTATAATCTGTACAGTAATTGTACGCATCCCCTGCCCTCGCCTTGGGACTCCAAAACATTGCCGTAGAACCGGGGCCTCCGAGGGAGTCCGCTCTAGGCTTGGCGCGATGATCGAGCGAGACTCGGATCGGGGAATGTGGGTTTGTCACGTGTGCCCCAACGCCATCACCCCCACCAACAACTACGACGGCCTCTGCCGGTCCTGTTGGGAAACCCTAGTGCTCGAGGAGGACGGGGAGGTGGAACACCTCGTATGAAGCACCTATTCGCCTACCTTTCAGGGTTCGCATTCGGGTTCGGAGTCATGTACGTATTGGACGAGCTCGAAACGACAAGGAGCGAGCAGCCCCGGCTGGTCCTCGTCTCCTAGAGATGTTCTGCGGGGGTTTACAGAAGACCTAGGCCGGGGCTTGCCGCCACAATGTACTGTGCCTTCCCTTGGCTTCTCCGTTCCGCTCGCTCTCACCCTTGGCGCCGCCCTAGCTCTCGTTGTTGCAGTGGTGGGGCGTAGGCCGCACCCCAGGTCACCGGCTTGGAGGGTAGCGTCCCGACCCTTCTGGGTGGACCTCGCTCTGGTCGCCTCGGTGGCCGGAATTGTGACCCTCACGCTGAATCCAAAGAGCGTCCACAACGGCGTTCAGCTAGTCCCGTTCCGCGAGGTCATCCATGCATTCGAGACGCCCGTCGACTGGTCAACCTTGCTGGCAACTGTAGCCAACGTAGTGCTCTTCATGCCCCTCGGGGCGGCGCTCAATATGCGTCGCTTGACGCTGGGAAAGACGGCCCTCCTGGCGCTTGCCTTGACGATCTGTGTGGAGGGCGCCCAGCTTCTTTTCGTGTCCGGTCGCACGACCTCTGTAGACGACGTCGTCCTCAACACCCTGGGAGCGGTATTAGGACACGCATTGTTGTTGGGTTGGTCCAGGCTCGAACGTGATCCAAATCAGATCGATCGGGTCTGAATCGCCCAGGACACTGAGCTTTTCCTCGAAGCTGAATCTTTCGCCGGCAAGTGTCTTGCGACTCAACTGCAAACTGATTCAGATGGATCTTCCAATTTCTCGCAAGAGGAAACGAGAACTTGGTCATTTGCCCTTGGCGATCAAGTTTCGGCTCACGATGAGAGACAGCATGATGCCCGTCGCGAGCCCGAAGGTCACATATCCGACAACTACTGCAGATGCCTCTCGAGGGGATAGGCCCTGAAGAGGATGATGGTCGTCCCCTCGTCGACGAGCACCCAGGCTGCAGCCCCGACCGCCAGGCCGGCGGCAACGAACGGAGCCAGCCCCTTCAATAATGCCTCCGGGCATCAGGAAGAGCCCTCGACACTGCCGAGTGACTACCGGGAGGGTCCTTGCGCGTACAAGGGTCGCGCTTACGCAGACGCCCCGGCGCGAACACGGGAAACCCGAGGCCGATCCCACGCCGTCCCCACCCTCGATGTCGCTACGCCCTTACCAGTCCTCAACCAGCGTGGCGCTCAACAGCATTCCCGCGACAAGATGACGGTAATGGAGTTGTGGCCGTTGCCCCGGAACCTTGTCGACGCGGCGAAGCGGGACGGGCGTCAAGCGTGGTTGGCAGCATTGCCTTTGATCGTTCAGGAGCTGGAGGAGCGTTGGTCGTTCGCCGCCGGTGAGCCATTCCAGCCGGGTGGTCAGACCGCTTGGGTAGCCCCTGCCCGCGGCGCTGCCGGCACCCAGCGCGTCCTGAAGGTGGGATGGCGCCACACGGAGGCGGCGCATGAGGCTGACGGACTACGCGAGTGGGCCGGCGATGGTGCCGTTCGACTTGACGCGGCGGAGGAGTTCGACGACACCATCGCGCTGCTCCTCGAGCGGTGCCTGCCGGGAACCATATTGGCCAGACGACCCGAACCCGAGCAGGACACGGTCATCGCAGGACTTCTGCGCCGGCTCTGGCGGGAACCGGCACTGGGTCACCGCTTCCGGTCGCTGCAGCTGATGTGCGATGCCTGGGCAGATGAGTTCGAACAGAAGTCCGCGGACGGGCGGGCGAGCGTTGACGCCGGTCTGGCTCGTGAAGGCATAGCGCTCTTTCGCGCACTCCCGATCACCGCCGAGCGGAGCGTGCTGCTGTGCACCGACCTGCACGCCGAGAACGTGTTGGCGGCCGAGCGAGAGCCGTGGCTGGTCATCGATCCCAAGCCCTACGTCGGCGATCCCACCTACGATGTACTCCAGCACCTACTGAACTGCAGCGAGCGGTTGCGAGACGACCCTCGCGATCTGGCCTGGCGAATGGCCGACCTGCTCGGGCTCGACAGGGACCGCGTCCTCCTCTGGCTGTTCGCTCGGTGCGTGCAGGAGTCCCTTGATTGGCCTGATCTTGCTCAGATCGCCCGCCGTATCGCCCCCACGTAGCCGGCGATCAGGGCACCGATGCGACCCGGTATGCGTCGGCCAAACGAGTAAGTGACAAGGAGTTCGGCTAAGCAATCCGAGCGCACCTGCCGCTTGCAGAGGTAAGATTTGAACCTACGAGAGACTGGGCGGGCAGCTTAATCCTCGATAGCCGAGGCACTCGTCAGCGGTGTGGCTCGCCACTCCAACGATGTAACGATGAATCCAAATGCGCAGATACGTCCTCAGGCGCCATTGGTTTGGCGAAGAAATACCCTTGACCCAGATCGCACTCGAGATCTCGAAGTCGTTGAGCCTGCTCGGCCGTTTCTATTCCTTCAGCGATGGCTTGGAGATCCAGGTTGCGAGACAGTTTGATGACTGCTACAGCCAGAGTCGAGTCGTCGAAGCCGCTTCGCATGCGGTCCACGAAAGACTTGTCGATCTTCAGTCCATCAATGGGCAGGGTGTCCAGATAGCTCAAAGACGAATATCCCGTGCCGAAATCATCCACAAAGATCCTTACGCCAAGGTCCCTCAGCTGCTTGAGCTTGAAAATGGAAGAGGCGGTGTTCTGCATCAGCACACTCTCAGTGAGCTCGAGGCAGAGGCAGCCAGGCTCGAGGCGGGACTCCAGGAGCATTCTGGCTACGTCGTCCACGATGCTGGTTTCCTGAAGTTGTCTTGCGGACACGTTGACGTGAAGGGTCAAGGACTCATGACCGGGGAATTCTATCTGCCATAGGCGGGTCTGGAGGCACGCGGTTTTCAATACCCAGCGCCCCAGAGCGATTATGGCGCCCGTCTCCTCGGCCAGCGGAATGAATTCCGTGGGCGCAATCAGGCCCCGTCCCGGGTGCTGCCACCGGACAAGCGCCTCGATGCCCCTGATCTCGCCACTGCTCAGTGAGACTACCGGCTGGTAATCGAGGACAAACTCTTCCGCTTCGATAGACCGCTGAAGATCGGCTTTCAGCCTCAAGCGTTCGAGGGCAGCAGCGTGCATGCCCACCTCGAAGATCACACAGTTGTTCTTTCCTCTTCCTTTGGCCGCATACATTGCGACATCCGATCATGCAAAACCTCGTCTGCAGTCATCTGCAAGGAGTTGGTTGACGCCACTCCGACGCTAGCGTTAACGAATACGTCTGTGCTGGCTAGGGTGAACGGGAGACGAAGCTCACTTAAGATACGCTCCGCCACGTCGTTCACGGCCTCCAGAGACTTGGACGTTTCGAGCAAGACGGCAAACTCATCGCCTCCGAAACGAGCGACCGTGTCGGCAGGGCGCATTATTTGTGTCAACCGCTCCCCCACGGCTTGGAGCAGAAGATCTCCTGAAAGGTGCCCCAATGTGTCGTTGATGGACTTGAAATCATCGATATCCAAAAACAAAACAGTCACAAGCTCCCCAGGTCGCTCATTACGGGCAATTGCATGCTCGACTCTATCTTTGAACAACGCCCTATTGGGCAAGGCTGTCAGTGGATCATGGAATGCGAGGCGGGTGAGTTCCTCCTCGAACGCCCTGCGTTCACTGATATCCCTAATCGTCAGGACCACCCCTGAAACGTTTGGATCCAGCAGCAAGTCGTTGCAGGTGACCTCGACCTGAACCCACGAGTCATCACTTCGTTTGAGACGCCACTCGGAGGTGAGGACCGCTCCGGAACGACCCATTGACTCCGCAATGTAGGCGACGGCACCCTCGCGATCATCGGGATGGAGCCAATCCATGATCCTCGTACCTATTAGTCCGTCATCCTCGAAGCCAAGGATTTTCGCCACAGTAGGGCTTTGATAGTGGATCGTGGCATCCGGATCGATGATGAGAATCACGTCTGAGGACGATTGCACCAAGGAGCGGAAGCGTGCATCGCTCTTGCGTTCAAGCAGATCCTGAGTCAGGGCCACGCTCTCGAGTGATAGTTCGACCTGGGACGCAAGGGTGTCGAAGGCACCGCCCAGCTCATCCGGAAGAATCGAATCTGTTTCCACCACGAGCACACCAGCAAACTGGTCGAGGACAATCAACGGGACAATCAGCCCATTTTCTTTGCCGGTGCCGCCAACCAGCTTCTCCACGGCGAAAGCACCCTCGACTCGAACTGCTCGTCCGGCGAGGAGCTCCGTTGTGGAGGAAGGAAACTCAGTGAGGCTGGCGTGGATGTTAGTAATGCTGTTTGCATCGTGGCCGGCTGCGGCTCCCAGCGCGAGGTCGTGCTCCGCACCGCCCCAGACAGTGGCGCGCGTATTCTGCATATCTGCTGTGAGCTGAACGGAGGCGTCAACAGCAACAGCATAGATATCCCCTCGATCTTGGGCTCCTCCAAGCTTCGCTCCCGTTCTTCGCAGGGTCCTCTCGCGGCCTATGGCTTGTCGGTATTTGTCGACCGTCCCGGAGAGGTCCTTCATGAGTCCAAACATGCGGGTTAAGACTAGAAGGAACAGCAGCGCTGAGCCGCTCGCGACGATCGGCCCGTGGAGTGGCTGACTGCGAACAATCTGGACTCCCATCACTCCGGGCACAAGGAGCGATGCCCCCGCGAGCAGCATGAGCCTCGGGGTGGACAACGACACTTGGAATCGTGTGGATGACCTTTCGGTCAACTTCCGCATGGATGGGTGCAAAGGGGCGGTGCCCCAGAGAACTGCAGCAAAGAGCCAGCCGGCATCGATCAAACTCCCGCTTCGGTAGGTGCCCTCGAGCAGCATCACCGCGTAGCAGATGTCGGTAACAAAGTAAACGATAAAGCTCAAACCAAGCAGATTCAGGGAGGGAACACGAGAGCCGGGGGTAACCGCGAGGCGAAGGGCTGCCGTAAGAATCACCAGGTCCATGAGTGGATAAGCAATCGAAGCCGTGCGTTCGACAATTGTTAACGCTGGATCGTCGGCGTAAGGCACGACAAGGTAGATCCACGTAAGCACACCGACACCGCTAGCGATGATGACTGCGTCGATAACACTCTCCCAGTCTCGCTGCGGCACGCGGGCCCGTGCCATCAAGAACAAAGCTGTGGCGAAAGTGGGGAAACTCGAAAGGTAGAAGGCGTCCGCAGCCGATGGGAACGGCGCCAGCACGTGCAGATAGTTCTCGTAAAAGAAATAGGTGAGATCGCCCGCCAGTTGTAGCAGGACCGCAGTCGCAAAGACGAGCCACGGGAGCAACTGGCTGGGGCGATTCCGGCGAATGCCAACGCCGATGCCTATCAGCGCCGCCGTCCCAAAAGTCTGATACAAAATGGCCTGCGCCACACCGTCCAGGAGGAAATAGACGACGAGGATCCCTACTCCCAGCGTCAAATAGGCCCGCCACGCAGTTGGTCGCATATGTGAGCATCGGGCACTATCGGAAGGCAAGTAAAGCGTGTGAGGGTGCCGGTCGAACAGAACCGCGCCCCACCGTCTGGGTGGTATACGCTTACGGGGCAAGACCCTCGAAGAGATCCAGGCGATGATCGCCGAAGAGGTCAGGAAGTGTGAGTCGGGGGAGCCCGGCAAGGATCAGACATGAGTGGGATGAGACGGGCCGTGCGGCAGTTCAGGAGCAAATCAACGCCTCGGTGGTGAACCGATCTAAGGATGACCGTTGTGGCACGTCCGGACCGTCCAGGCGCCCCCATGGGTCTGACAATTAAACTTAGGCGAATGGGAAATAACGAAGACGGGGGACATGGCCCAGAACCAGGGCTGTCGTCCAAATGGCGAGCGGCCCACGATTGGCACCAAGCCATCGGACTGCCGCCGAGCCTCTGTCGGCCGGATTGGCTTGGGAGAGGGCAAGGTCTCGATCGGGCTTGTCTTTCGGTGGGGCAGCCGAAGTCGGTGGCCTTGATTCGTCGCGCATGCGGTCTCCTTTAAGTCTCTTTATCGGCAAAGGAACGCCAACACTTCACTCCCTTGGCTTAGAGCCTCCTCACCCCCTTCCTTCAGATGTTCCCCTGGTGTCCTGTCGCGGTTCCCCTCGTGGCGACCCTTAGTCCCCTCCAAGCCCATACCTTGAGTGTGCCAACCCCCCACCGACTGGTTGAGCCTAGGCAGTCGCCGCTCTAGAGTCGCGCCGTGGAAGCCATCGTGACTACGGGACTAACCAAGGACTATGGCAACGGCCGAGGCCTGTTCGACCTTCACCTCGAGGTGCGAGAAGGCGAAATCTTCGGCTTCCTTGGCCCCAACGGAGCGGGCAAGTCAACGACAATCCGGCTCCTGATGGACATGATCCGGCCGACCCGTGGGAGTGCACGCCTGCTTGGGCTCGACGCGCACCAGGACTCGGTCGTGCTCAAGAGACGCGTCGGCTACCTGCCGGGCGAGTTGCCGGACTTTGGCCGTATGCGCTGTGCCGAGATCGTCGGTTATGTCATGGGCATACGGCGGATCGACGTGACCGGCAGGATCAGTAAACTCTGTGACCGCTTCGCGATCGACCTGTCGCCCCGATTTCAGGAGTTGTCGCGCGGCAACAAGCAGAAGATCGGGCTGCTGCTGGCGTTCGCACACGACCCGCAGCTCCTGATCCTCGATGAACCCACCGCCGGGCTTGATCCGCTCATGCAGCAGCAGTTCTACGATCTCGTCCGACAGACGCGAGAAAGCGGCGCGACGGTCTTCCTGTCGTCGCACGTGCTGTCGGAGGTTGAGGAGATCTGCGAGCGAGCGGCGATCGTGCGTGAGGGACGCCTCGCGCAGATCATCGAGCTGTCGGAGCTGCACCAGATCCGGCTTCGTCACGTCGAGATCGTGTTCGAGCGGCCCCCCGACGAGCAGCGCCTCCGGGAGGTGCCGGGCGTTGAAGACATCGCGGTCGACGGCGCCTCCGCCCGCTGCGTCTTACGAGGTTCGTTCGAGCCGCTGGCGGATGTGCTCGCAGGCATGCAAGTCCTCGATCTCACGAGTCATGAGCCGACGCTGGAGGAAACGTTCCTCGACGTCTACCGCTCCGCGCGCGAGGGATGATCTGCGTCCGGTTCTTCCTTCGGACGCACCGCCGAACGATCGTCGGGGTGATCTTGGCGCTGCTTGCGGCCGGGAGCGCGCAGGCGAGCGGCTACATGACGGTCGCAGGAGACACGCCGGCGGAACGTGCCGCTGTCACGAGCGAGTTGGAATCGCTGGCGCGCCAGCTCGCGTACCTCGCGCCCGTTCCTACCGAGCTGATGACGCTCGGCGGCTACGTGAGCTGGCGTGTCTTCGGAGCGCTGCCGTTGCTGCTCGGGCTGTGGGCGGTATGGCTTGCTGTCTCGATGCTGCGCGGCAGCGAGGATGCGAACCGCACCGAGTCGCTGCTCGCGGCCGGGGCCAAACGGGGCATCGTGGTGCGGCAGGCCACCACGGCGTTCACAGTGACGGCCACAGGCGCCAGCCTCGGGTTGTGTCTGTCGCTGTGGACGACGTCCTCCGACGAACTCAGGCCATCTGTGCTGTTGCTGCAAGCTGTGGCGCTCGTCGTGGTCTTGTTATTCGTATTCGGCCTCGGGACCGTTGCCGCGCAACTGGGACGCTCGCGTCGCTCCGCCTTTGGCATCGGCGTCGCGACGCTATTCGCTCTCAACCTTCTGAACAGCCTGGGATCCGCCTCCGACGCAATGAGCGACATCCGGGGGCTGTCCCCGCTGTCGTGGTATTCGGCGTCGGACCCGATGGCGCGTGGAGGCGACTTCTCCCTCCTCGGTACCGGCGCGCTCCTAGTCGCAGCGGTGGCCCTCGTCACGCTGGCGGCGCTCGCTTTTGAACGGCGCGACATCGGGCAGCCTTTGGTGGCAGCGCAATGGGGCCGGAGGCTCGGCGGGGTTGTGCCAAGCGGCGTGAGGTGGTACCGGCATCATGTCCCAGGGGCGCTGTATGAGCGCCGCGTCGCTCTCTCATGGTGGGTCGTCGGCGTGCTCGTCGAAGTCGTGTTCTTCGTCATTCTGGCCCCGGGCTTGGTTGCGACGCTCGAGCAGGTGCCGCAACTCCATAAGTATCTCACGACCATCACGAACGGGGACATCGCTCGGGGCCTCATCGGGCTGTTCCTCATCGGCACGATCCAGCTTCTCCTCGCACTATTCGCGATCACAGCCGTGGCCGGGTGGGCGCATGACGACACTTCAGGCCGTCTCGAACTCGAACTATCGCTGCCGATCTCTCGCTCGCAGGTCGTGATCCGTCGCGCCGCCTTCCTGGTCACAGCCGCTGCAAGCCTCGCACTAGTCGCGCTGCTCTTCATGTACATCCTGGCGGGAAGTCGCGGCATCGAGTTTGAGTTAGGACGTGTCGTGCTTGCCGCCGTCCTGCTCGTGCCATTTACGGTGGCGTTTGGCGCGATTGGCGCGCTGTGGACGTCGTGGCGGCCGCAGGGCGCCACTTTCGTCCTCACGGCAGTAGCGGTCACAAGCTACTTCATCCAGGAGGTGGCGCCACTCTACGGGTGGCCGGACTGGGTGCTCGACCTTTCGTTCTTCCACTTGTACGGCAACCCACTCGTCGCCGATCCTGCCTGGTGGAGGATCGGCTTGTTGCTCGTGATTTGCACGGCGGGTTTTACGGGAGCCGCATTCCTGTCACGGGCAAGAGACGTTGGGCGCTAGAAGCAGGGCTACGACCAGCGACTGGGGCACCACGGGTTATGGCGAGGGTGCTTCCTCAAGCACCGAATCGTCTCGCTGCTCCCTTCAATTCATCCGAGAGATCCACCGGCTTCTTGAGACGTCCAGCCTCGTTGGCCACTTCGTCGAATCTGCGTAGCACATTCTTCGCCGCAGAATGCGTTGACCGAGCCTCATCTCCCACAACGGCGGCGCACTCATTACCGTCCTGGTCGAGGATCTTCAACACCATCTGGTATCTCACAACCCCTCCTTTCGATTCGAGCCTTCTCTTTCAGTCAGCCTTGTGACTATCCCGACTCGACGACGGGGTTGGTAACGGGAGTCTGTCGCCCCGTCCAGAAGAGAACGGCAGCCCCCAGGACTGCCGCTACCAAACGACCCGGTCAGAACGCCGACTTTGCGCTGCGTCTCCAGAGCGGGTTGTTGTGCATAAGCCGGTCCGGTGATGAGCGGCGAAACGGTGAAGCCGATCCCGGCAAGGGCTGCGGCGCCAATGATCTGGGACCTGGTCACGCCACGATACGGGTCGAATGATCAGCCGAGGGATTGGCCGGTCACCGGCAACCCAGGAAAAGTCGTCGGGGGGACGCTCCTTACCCGGGATAGACACGTCGTTACCTCCTGATCGAGCGCCAACATCACAAAGCAACGCCGACCAGTCTTCCCGGCACACCAAATGAAACTCTACACGAAGAAAACCGTAGGAATCGCATATATCTAGTTGTCGCTGGTAGAGGTCAAGTGTTGCTGTCCCTTTGCCGACGAGTTCGCTGGAAAGAGGCAAGGAAGGCCGCAGTAGCGCTGGCCCTGGTTAGCCCAGTTGGATAGAGCGTTGGATTTCTAATCCAAATGACGGGGGTTCAAATCTCTCCGGGCGCGCTCGTGAAATCTCAGGTCATCACGAAGTCAGACTGAAGGGTGGATACCGGTCGGTGACGAGCAGGAACGCGTAACCAACGACCCGGTTGTGCCACCTGATCACGCCCCCGACGAAGTCGAAGAGGCCGCGTGGATAACGGCCGGTGAACAGGATGGCGAACCATGCGATCACCACGACGACGACCGCGGCGATATACAGAAAGAACAGCACAACGTAGTGAGGAATGGCGAGGAACCACTTCACCAGCGGAAGCCACCGATTCAGGTCCCGCGGAACGTCCGGGTAATCGATGTCGAGGTGGACCGACTGGTGCTCGTCGGTTGCAGGGTAGTGGTCGTCCATGAGGCCGAGGTAGATGCCGACACGGTTCGAGAACCGCAGCAGTTCGCGGTTCCAGTCGAACCACCACCGAGGGTACTTCTGGCGGAACAAGATCATGAGCAAGGGTCCGAAGAACAGTAGGCCGCCCACCCCCGCGGCCGCCGCGTTCCCTTGCTCATAGGTCCCTTGCCAGGTTCCCCCTCCGACGCTTCCCAGAACTATCAGGATGGGGATCACAGTAAACAGGCGAAAGAACGTGGTCAGCCGGTTCAGATCTCGGTCCGGATAATCGACCGAGAACCGGATCGGATAAGAGACATCTTCTTGCTGCAAGCTCATCACTCCTCCTAGAAGCTACACACAGGGGTTGAATCCCACTGTCTCGCTGAGAGCTCTCGATCGTCCCGCCTCAGACGATTATGACGATTTTCCCTCGGGCGTGGCCCTCTGCGACATAACCAAGAGCCTCAGCGCTGTCGCTCAGCGGGTACGTCCTGTCGATAACCGGTGTGACCTCTCCGGATTCGATGAGGTCCTTCAGAACGACCAAGTCCTCCTTCTTCTGCATCGAAACGAACGGGCGCAGCCTCTGGCGCACGAACACAGACACCAGCAACGCCTTGGCGATGCGACCCAGGCTTCCGATCCAACGACTGCCGCCCGAACCTCTGTTGGGTATGTAGGTCCCCTTGGAAGTGAGCACGCGTCTGCAATCCGACAACGGATGAGCCTCGGCGTTGTCGAGGATGAAATCGTAATGCTGCCCGCTCTGGGTGAAGTCTTCTTGGGTGTAATCGATGACATGGTCCGCGCCGATCGATCTGACCATGTCCACGTTCCTCGTGGTGCTTACGCCGGTCACCTCCGCTCCGAGCGATTTGGCTATCTGCACGGCGAACGTGCCCACACCTCCCGACGCACCAGTGATCAAGACCTTCTGCCCTGGCTGCACCTCTCCCCTATCGCGAAGAGCCTGGAGGGCGGTAGTTGCCGAGACCGTTACGGCCGCGGCCTGCTCGAACGTGAGATTGGACGGCTTGGGCGCGAAGTTGTCTTCTTCAGCACACGAATACTCGGCTAAGACACCGGTGGTGGACCAGCCGAACACCTCATCACCTGGTTGGAACTGCGTGACGTTCTGGCCGACCGCTTCAACGTGCCCTGCCACATCCCTTCCCGGAACACGGTTCTTGGGTTTGCGCAGTCCGAACGCCAGGCGGGCGACATACGGTACGCCCGTCATGACGATGAGGTCACCCGGATGGACGGCGGCTGCGTGAACCCGAACCAACACGCCGTTGTCCCCGACAACCGGCTTGTCGATGTCCTGAAGTTCGAGCACATCGGGTGAGCCGTACCTGTCCTGGACGATCGCCTTCATGGTGTTCTCCTTTTCGTTAGTGCTCAGTTGGCGTAGGAGTGGGGTCTCCAGATAGAGGTGGCAACTGCCGGGTGGCAGAGTCCGCGTCAGCCGGCCGACCGGGGCGGTCTTGGTAGGCACGCCCATGGTGGGCCCGATCGCGCTGGGGCCATCCGAGGGCAAAGTTGACCAGGTGCACACCGATCTTCATCGGTCCTTTCGTGATGGCATGGCGTCGGCTCAGGTCTCTGCGTCAAGGCCGACGAGGTCGGTGCTGAGGTGCCAGAGGCGGGCCGCGACGGCCTCGTCGTGACTGCGCTTGGAGGACCGCTTGGGTCGGCTGTTGGCGAAGTACTGGCCGGTGACGGCCTGGAGCCCGGGTGCGCTGGCGAGGTGGATGGAGGTGGCGGCACCCTGGGCGGGGGTCTTCATGAACGGGAGGACCAGCCGAAGGAGCGCCTTCATCGCCGTGGTGGGGTCTTCGGCGCCGAACGCGGCGATTCCTCCTCATGTTGGTGCCCCCCAGCGAGGAACGAGTCACTGGCGAAGTCTAGGTGCATCCACCATGTCTCGGTGGGCCGCACGGTCGAAGAGACCAGATGGCGTACCAGCGTTGGCTTCCAAGCTCAGAGTACGCCCGTTGAAGGGCCGTGAATATCCGGTACCGGACCCGCGTCCGAGAAGTGTCAACCAGCTACCTGAGCCACAGTGTCAAGCATGAACGGAGTCGCACACACGGTGTCACGGCCGTTGGGTTGCATATGGGTTGCAGGGGGCTCCTTCGAGCACAACCTCGGAATCGAAAAGGGACCCCTGATTAGGGCCTTGTGGTTGCAGGGGTAGGATTTGAACCTACGACCTCCGGGTTATGAGCCCGGCGAGCTACCAGACTGCTCCACCCTGCCCCCTCACTATAACCAGCACATGCTGGGGCGTCGACACCTTCGCTACAGCTTCTATTGCACTCTTGGGCCCGGTTAGCGGGTTCCCCGGTGCAATGAATGGAGTCCCCAGCCCACCGGAGCGCCATCCCGCGCAATGGATGAAGTGTCCCGGCCTAACCGGGCGGGCCTACCCCACCACGCCCAGGACCTCTACTGCTGGATGGCGTCGGCCTGCTCCAGCAAGACGCCGATCCGCTCGATCAACCGTGCGTAGGCTTCCAGATCGCCATCCTGCAGGGCCTGTTGGGCACGGTCGTACAGCCGGCCGGCCTCGGCCACCAGATCAGTGAGCTGCCCATCCCCCCCGCCGCCACCGTCTTCGGGAGGGGCCTGGTCGGGAGGCTCCGTCACGCCGAAGAGCTTGGCGAGAGCCTCTTCGAACGTGTCCCCGGTCACCACCCGCTCACCCTGGACCACGACAACCTGGAATAGCTCGGGGATGCCCTCCTCACTCACGGTGCCGGTTACATCAAGCGGAGAGGTGGTCGTCGTTTCCGATCCGTTGGCGCTGACAAACAGCGGTTGTACGTACAGGATCGAGTCCTCCACCGGAAGTATGACCAGCGCACCGAAGTCAACGTCCGATCCCCGCTGGCTCAGGAGCGTGAGGTTGCGCGAGATCTCGGTGTCCTGATTGATCAGGTTGTTTATCTGTTCGGGGCCCGGAACCTGACGCTGGCGTGGGAACTCAAGCGTGAGCAGCTCGCCGTAGTTGGCCGGATCCGAACGTCCAACCATGAAAGCGATCATGTTGGGGCGTGCCCTCGGCGTGAATGCGCGCGTCAGCAAGAACTCCTCCTCGTCCTCACCTGGGAGCTTGGTCAGGAGGTATGTGGGCGGCACCTGATCCGGTACACCGGCATTCGCGGTGGTCCCGGCGAGGTTGCCACCGCTGTTCTCCGGGATCCCCCATTCATCCGATTTGCGGTAGAAGGTTTCCGGTTCCTGCATGTGATAGGTGAGATACACCTCGGACTGAATCTTGAAAAGATCCTCCGGATACCGAAAGTGAGCCTCGAGATCATCGCTCGGTTCGTCCTCTGTGAAAAGGGAGGGAAACGCCTTGCTCCACGCCTCGATTAGAGGGTCTTGGTCATCGACGATGTAGAACTTCATCGTGCCGTCGTAAGCGTCAACCGCAATCTTCACGGAGTTGCGAATGTAGTTGACCCGCCCCTGGAGCACGCC
>JACDCD010000142.1 GCA_013694625.1 Actinomycetota bacterium
TGTGTCTAGGCTGGGAAGGTCACGGCCTCGCCGCCGTCGTAGGTATGGACGGCGCAGCGAGATGGAAGCCAAAGTCACCAAAATGGAGGTTTTTCAGTTATGTCCGGCAAGAAGAGAACGGCGGCAATTGGGGGTGGGGTGCTGGCCCTTGCTCTGGTTGCCTTTTTCCTCACGGGTGACCGGTCATCGGGCGATTCGGGCTTTCCGAATATCCCCGGTTTCAGTCAGCCACCCGTCTGTCCGTTGAGCGGGGCGATCCCCAAGGGCTCGGCCGCCGACCGGCCGGCGGTGGCGGTCAAGGTCGAGAACAACCCCGTCGCGTGGCCCTTGTCCGGGCTCGAGGATGCAGAGGTCGTCTACGAAGAGCTGGTCGAGGGCGGCATCACGCGCTTCATGGCCATCTATCACTGCACCGACGCGTCCAAGGTGGGGCCCATTCGCAGCGCCCGGGAGGTCGACCCGGCGATCATGAGTCCCATCACGAAGATACTGGCCGGGGCGGGCGCTAATTCCATCGTTCAGAAGGCGCTCGACAAGGCGGAGATCGTCGTCGTGAACGAAGAGTCGGCCGGCAGCGCCATGGAACGTGTCGAGCGCCCCGGGATCACCTCGGAGCACACCCTCTACGGCGACACCGCGGCGCTGCGCAAGATCGGGGCGAAGAAGTTCGACGCGCCTCCGCCGCAGGAGCTGTTCGACTTCGGCGGCCCGCAGGATGGGACGACAAAGGCGTCCCACATAGAGATCGACTTCAGCGGCTCAACCACCGTCGAATACAACTGGGAGGACGGAAAGTGGGCGCGTTCGGAAGACCAAGCCATCTTCGAGGCTGAAACGGGCGACCAGATCGCGGTCGACAACATCCTGATCGAGGAGCACAAGGTCAACGAGTCCGACAAGATCGTCGACGTTGCGGGCAACCCCTCGATCGAGATCGAAGATGTCACCGGCTCGGGCCGCGCCGTCTTGTTCAGAGACGGGCAGGCTTTGGTGGGCCGCTGGGAGCGCAAGGAGCTTGCCGACCCCGTCCGTTTCCTGACCAAGGCGGGCGACGCGATGGTCCTGAAGGAGGGCACGACCTGGATCGAGCTCGTCCCCAGTGACGAGGGCCAGATAAAGGGGTCGTTCTCCTTCAGCAAGTAGCCGGGCGGTTCTTGATGTGAGCCCTGCACATCGGTTTACCGCGGAGTCCGTGAGCCAGCCCCGGCCTCTGGGGCGGGGTAGGATTGAGGAATCTCCCGGCGCGGCAAGAGCCGTCCGTCGGTGCATCCCAGAGGGGCGCTCTCCGGTCGTTTCGCCGGCGAACGCCGAAAGAGGAGCCGCAACCATGGCTGACAGTCTGAAGGACACGGGTGGCCTGAGGGTCAAGCGAGGGCTTGCCGACATGCTCAAAGGCGGCGTCATTATGGACGTGACCACCGTCGACCAGGCGAAGATCGCGGAGGACGCGGGCGCCGTTGCCGTCATGGCCCTCGAGCGCGTCCCCGCCGACATCAGGGCCGAGGGCGGCGTCGCGCGCATGGCCGATCCCGAAAGAATGGTCGGGATCATGGAGGCGGTTTCGATCCCGGTGATGGCCAAATGCCGCATCGGCCATTTCGTCGAGGCTCAGGTGCTCCAGTCCCTCGGTGTCGATTACATCGACGAGTCCGAGGTGCTTACGCCGGCGGATGAGGCTCACCATGTGGACAAGTGGGACTTCACCGTCCCCTTCGTCTGCGGCGCCACCAACCTGGGAGAGGCGCTTCGCCGGATCGGCGAGGGCGCAACGATGGTTCGCTCCAAAGGTGAAGCGGGCACGGGCAACGTGGTCGAGGCAGTGCGCCACATGCGTTCGATAAGCTCCTCGATCCGCCGGCTTCGCTCCGCCAGGCCCGAGGAGCTCATGGCCGAGGCAAAAGAGCTGGGCGCCCCTTACGAGCTGGTGCGCGAGGTGGCGCAGGCGGGGTCGCTGCCGGTGGTGCTCTTCACCGCCGGGGGCGTCGCAACGCCGGCGGACGCGGCGCTGATGATGCAGCTCGGCGCCGACGGTGTGTTCGTCGGCTCCGGAATCTACAAGTCTGGCGATCCCGCCCTGCGGGCCAGGGCAATCGTCGAAGCGACCACCTACTTCACCGACCCCGACATCATCGCGAAGGTGTCGAGAGGCCTCGGCGAGCCCATGGTGGGCATCTCGATGGGACAGATTCCCGAGGTCGACCGCCTGGCGCAGAGAGGTTGGTAGAGGAGGCCGGGTGAAGATAGGCGTACTCGGCCTGCAGGGTGACGTGGCCGAGCACGTCGCGGCACTCGAGACCGCAGGAGCGACGCCCGTGGTGGTCAGGCGCGTCGACGAGCTCGGCTCGGTGGACGGATTGGTCATACCGGGCGGTGAATCGACCACCATCGGCAAGCTCCTGGCCCGATTCGGGCTGCTCGAGCCTCTGCGGCGGCGTGTCCAGTCCGGGATGCCGGTCCTGGGGACCTGTGCAGGACTGATCCTGATGGCCTCCGACGTGATCGGCGCCGAGGACGCTCCCCATCGTCTCGGGGTGCTCGATGTCTCGGTGCGCCGCAACGCCTATGGGCGGCAGGTCGACTCCTTCGAGGCCGCCATCGACGTCGCCGGAATCGACCGGCCGGTTCAGGTCGCCTTCATCCGGGCGCCGGCGATCGAGCGCATCGGCGACGGGGTCGAGGTGTTGGCCGAATGGGAAGATCGTCCCGTGCTCGTGCGTCAGAAGCACATGCTCGCCTCCAGCTTCCATCCTGAGATCACCGGAGAGACTGCGATTCACCGGGCGTTCGTGGCCGTCGCTACACAGAACCGGGAGACTTAGGCACCATGTCTGGACACTCCAAATGGTCCACGATCAAGAGAAAGAAGGGTGCCGCCGACGCTCAGCGCTCCAAGCTGTGGGGAAAGATGCTGCGCTTCGTCGAGGTCGCGGCGCGAGAGGGTGGCGGCAGCGTCGACGGCAATCCGACCCTTGCAACTGCGGTGCAGAAGGCCAAAGAGGCCTCGGTCCCGAACGACAACATCCAGCGCGCCATAAAGCGGGGAACCGGCGAGCTTCAGGGAGAAGCCTATGCAGAGGTCAATTACGAGGGCTACGGACCGGGCGGGGTCGCGCTTCTGGTTCAGTGCCTCACCAACAACCGCAACCGCGCCGCCCAGGATATTCGTGGAGCCTTCAACGGTGGTGGGGGCAAGATGGCCGAGCCCGGAGCGGTCGCCTGGATGTTCGAGGCGAAAGGTGTCGTGATGGTTCCTTCCATGGCGTCCTCCGAGGACGAGGTCTTCTTGATCGCGGCCGACGCAGGGGCCGAAGATGTGCGCGTGTCGGACACAACCATCGAGGTGGTCACCCCTCCGGAGGCGCTCCGGCCGGTGCGCATCGCACTGGAGGGGGCCGGGATCGCAATCGAGTCCTACGATCTTACGCAGGTTCCGAAGACGACGGTCGAGCTCGATGGGTCCGAAGCCAAGCGGCTGCTCCACCTGGTGGAGTCGCTCGAAGATCTCGACGACGTCCAAGAGGTCTACGCCAACTTCGACATCCCCGACGAGGTCATGGTCACTCTAGCCTAATGGCCTCTGGCAGGGGTAACGTCTGCACCGGGATTCTCCTGGCGACGAACAGGCGGCTGGGTGGCCGGGCAGTCTGCGCAACGAGGCGCGGGCATGGCTGAGGCCGAAGCGAAGTGGCGCCGGGCCATGAAGGCGCTCGCCATCCCGGCGGACATCCTGGAAGCCGCACCTGAATCCCCCTATGGGTTCCCCGCTGCAATCTGGGGCCGCCCCACCGAGCCCATCGACTCACCCTCGCGCCGGCGCGCTGTCGAGGTTCTGCCGCAGGCCGGCTCGGTGCTCGACGTCGGCGCCGGCGGGGGAGCGGCGAGCCTAGCACTCACCCCGTGCGCCGCGCACATCGTGGCCGTAGACGAGAACGAGGCCCTTCTCGAAGCCTTTGCCGCCAACGCCGAGGCGGCCGCCGTCGGACACTCGACGATCGTGGGCCGGTGGCCCGATGTCGCCCCCCGGGCCCCCGGCGCGGACGTGGCCGTCTGTCACCACGTCTTCTACAACGCTCTCGACCTTGGGGGGTTCGCCCGCGCCCTTACGGATCACTCCCGCCGTCGGGTGGTCGTCGAATTGACCGCGGCGCATCCACTGGACGGATTCAACGACCTGTGGCGCCACTTCCACGGGATCGACCGCCCGCATGGCCCCAACGCCGACGACGCCGTCGCCGTGCTGGCCGAGTCGGGCATCGAGGTGCAGAGCGAACTCTCGGAGCGCCGTTCCATGTGGAGCGACGCCCCTCGATCGGCGCTGGTCGGCTTCGTGCGACGGCGTCTGTGCCTCGGGCCCGAGTGCGACCCCGATATCGATGCCCTGATCGGAGACGCCCCCGAGAGCTCGCCCCGGCACATGGTCACCCTGTGGTGGCCGGGGGGCGCGCGCTAGCGCCGAGTGGCGCCCGTCAGGGCGCGTCGAGTGGGTGCTGAGTGTGGGCGGCCTCAGTGCGGCCCGGGTTGTGGGAACTGCCGTCTCAGGAAGGCGTCCCAGGCGCCGTCGGGCATGATCTTGCGAGCGGTCATGAGGAGGCGTGCCGAAGGGGTGACGGGGTAACGCGCCCGCGGGTGCTTTGCCTCGAGCGCCCGCTCGACCACCCGGGCGACCGCGGTGGGGCCAGCTCCCAGGCGCCGGAGCGTCCCCCTCTCGTAGACCATCTGCGTCGCGACTGCGACGGCCGAGTTGAAGTCGTCATAGGGGCCGTCCGAGGGGGTCCCGGCGGGCACGCTCGAGGCGGCCGCCGAGGCGAAACCGGTCCTGATGATCCCCGGCTCGACCACGATCACGTCGACGCCGAAGCGCCGCACCTCGAAGCGGAGCGCGTCACTGAGCGCCTCGATCGCATGCTTGCTGGCGTGGTAGAGCCCGCCGCCGGGGAAGGTGAGCTTGCCTCCCATCGAGGACATGTTCACGATCTTCCCCCAGCCCGCTCGGCGCATCCCGGGAAGAACCGCCTGGATCAGCCCCAGGGGCCCGAAGAAATTGGTCTCGAATTGCGTTCGAACCAGATCCATGGGGACATCTTCGACGGCGCCCGACTGGCTGTAGCCGGCGTTGTTTATCAGCGCCCCCACCGCGCCGGCGGCATCCTCGACCGCGGTCACGGCCTCCCGGATCGAATCGGGTTCGGTCACGTCCATCCTCAAGGGTCTGCAGTTCGGCCCCTCGAGGGTATGGATGGAAGCCAGATCGCGTGCGGTCGCATAGACGCTCCAACCGCGCCTCGCCAGGCGTTCGGCGGTGGCGCGCCCGATGCCCGAGGAGCAGCCGGTGATCAGCACGGCCCGGCCGAGAGCGCTCATCTAGAGAGACGCCGGATCTCGTCGAGGACCAGATCGACCTCGTCGAGGGTGTTCAAGTGGCAGAATCCGATGCGGACCGCCCCGCCAGAGCCCTCGAGATCCAGCCGCGCCATGAGTTTCTGGGCGTAGTAGTTGCCGTCCCAGACGAAGATGCCGGCGCGCCCCAACGCCTCGGCGACAGAGCGTGGGTGGAGGTCGCCCACCCGCACCGCAAAGGTGGGCGTCCGCTCGCCGGGCCGGCCCGGATCAGCGATCCCGTACAGCCGGACCCCGGGCAACAACGTAAGGCCCTCGAGCCATCGAACCGTCAGGCCCGCCTCCCACTCGGCAATGGCCCGCCCCGCCCGGATCAGAGCAGCGCGCCGGTCATCCGTCCCTGTGAGCCGGCTATGAGGTGCAGGGTCGCCTTCATCGGGGCCCTCGAACCCTCCCTCCCCGGGGGGTTGTCGGTCGAGCCCGGTGGCCCCCTCGATGTGGCCGGAGCCCAGATCGGCGATGTAGTCGATCGCGGCCACGAGACCAGCCATGCCCTCGTGATTACCGGTGCCGGTTTCCCACCGGTGCGGGGAATGGTCGCTCGAGGGCGCCACCTTGTAGGGCCGCAGCCCGTCCAGCAGGTCGATGCGGCCGAACATCAACCCCATGTGCGGGCCGAAGAACTTGTAAGGGGAGCAGAAGAGGAAGTCGGCGCCGAGCGCAGCCACATCGATGGTGCGGTGTGGTGCGAGGTGGACGCCGTCGAAGATGATCAGCGCCTCGGTCGCCGAGCGTATCGCGGCCACAGCCTCGGCGGCCGGCGTGATGCTGCCCACTGCGTTGGACGCCAATGTGAGAGCGACGATACGGGTTCGGCGCGACAGAGCCGCGTGGAGGCTCGTCAGGTCGAGGGTGCAGTCCTCGGTCCTTAAATCGACCCACCGGACGGTCGCGCCGGAGTCCGCCGCCGCCGCCACCCACGGAGCGATGTTTGCGTCGTGATCGAGAGTCGAAACGACCAGTTCGTCGCCGGGGCCGAGCGTGCGGGCCAGCGACCGTGACAGGGCGAATGCGAGGGTGGTCATGTTGGCGCCGATGACCACCTCGTCGGGCCGGGCGCCCAGAAAGTCGGCGGCGGCTCGGTGAGCGTCCGCGATGAGAGCGTCGGTCTCGCGGCTGGTGATGCCGGCGCCGCCCTCGTTGGAGGTGCCCCTCCGGAGATGGGCGGCCATCGCCTCGACCACGGAGTCGGGCGTCTGCGTGCCCCCCGGCGAGTCGGCGAAGACGCACGGCCGCCCTCCGACGGTGCGGCCCAGCGACGAGAAGCGGGTCCGCAGGATGGCGGGGTCGAAGGTGTGACTGCCGGTTTGCAAGGAGCTCCTCGGGAGTTTGTTGGGGCACTCATCATAAGAGCGGAGCGCAGCGGCCGTGGGGCCGGACGTGTGCTGGTTGTGGTTGCGCCGGGCACCCAATCGCCGGTTTCTCTGCATCCTGGAGCCCGGAAACCGACCTCGTGAGTGCAACGGACGCTTCGTGTGCTTCCACGCGTGTGGTTGGGCGCCGAAACACTGGAGACTGTCCCTCCGGTTCGCTATGGTGAAGCGAACATGCGTTCGACCTGGAGGCTGTGCAGTGCGCATCATGGGTATCGACCCGGGGGTTGCCGTCACCGGCTACGGCGTGGTCGAACGTCGTGACGGGCGGCTCAGGGCCGTGGCCCACGGCGTGGTCCGCACCGGGGCCGGAAATCCCCAGGCGGTGCGCCTGGCGCAACTGCGCGCCGAGGTCGGCGACCTCATCGATGGGCTCCGGCCCGAGGCGGCGGCGATCGAGCGTCTGTTCTTCAACGCCAACGTGAAGACCGCAATGGCCGTGGGCCAGGCCTCCGGCGTCGTCCTGGCGGTTCTGGCCGAGGCCGGCGTCGAGGTCACCGACTACACCCCTCCACAGGTGAAGCTTGCGGTCGCAGGGTCGGGGGGCGCCTCGAAGCGCCAGGTGCAGGCGATGGTGACCTCGCTTCTCGGATTGGACCCACCGCCCCCGTCACCCGACTCGGCGGACGCGCTGGCGCTTGCGATCGCCCATCACAACCGGAGCGGCCTTGCCCGGGCGATGGCAGCGGCAAAGGACGCTCGATGATCGGCTTTCCCCCAGCGGCAAGGGACGCACGTGTGGGTCATGCCTGGACGCCTTCGGCGGCGAGGTTCGCACCATGATCGGTTACCTCGAAGGCACCCTGGCGGCGCGCCGTCCCGGCGGTTTGTTCCTCGAGGTCGGAGGGGTGGGCTATCGGTTGAGCTGCTCGGCCACGACGCTGGCGACGCTTCCTCCCGCAGGCGAGCGCTGCCGTGTGTACACGCATCTCCATGTGCGGGAGGACGTGCTCGCCCTCTACGGATTCGCCTCCGAGGCCGAGCAGGGCATCTTCGAAGCCCTGCTCGGCGTCTCGGGAGTCGGCCCGAAGGTGGCTCTCGGCGTGTGCTCGGCGTTCACCCCCGATACCCTGCGGCGAGCGCTCGTCAACGACGATGTGGCCGCCCTCGCGTCCGTGCCCGGGATCGGCAAGCGGACGGCCCAACGCATGGTCCTCGACCTGAAGGAGAAGCTTGCACTTCCCGACCTGCAGGTCGCAGGGCCGGCACAGGGCGTCACCGCGGGCGCCCGGAGTGCGCTCGAGAATCTGGGGTATTCGCCGTCGGAGGTGCGCTCCGCCCTCGGTGAGCTGAACCCGGCCCCCGGGGAATCCGTGGAGGACATCGTGCGCGCGGCGTTGTCGGCGCTCGCCCGCCCGATCGTGGTGTCGGCGGACGGGGACCAGGCCATCGCGGAGCAGAGATCGTGACCGACGAGATCCTCGCTGCGGTCGTGGACCCTGGTGAACGGGACGCCGAGACGTCGCTTCGCCCCCGGACCCTCGACGAGTTCGTGGGCCAGGAGGAGCTGAAAGAGCACCTTGGCATCGTCCTAGAAGCCGCCCAGGCGCGCGGCGAGCCGGTGGGTCACGTCCTGCTCAGCGGGCCCCCCGGTCTCGGCAAGACGAGCCTCGCCTACGTGATCGCGTGCTCCATGGCGGCGGACATCCGTCCCACATCGGGGCCTGCGCTCGAGCGGGCCGGGGACCTCGCTGCCATCCTGACCAACCTCCAGGACGGCGATGTCCTGTTCGTCGACGAGATCCACCGTCTGCCACGCACCGTCGAAGAGGTGCTTTACCCGGCGATGGAGGACGGTCAGCTCGACCTTGTGATCGGCAAGGGGCCGAGCGCGAACACGATCCGGCTCGACCTCCCGCGCTTCACGCTGGTCGGGGCCACGACCCGCGCCGGGTTGCTGACAGGCCCCCTGCGGAGCCGTTTCGAGCTGTCCGAGAAACTCGACTTCTATCCGCCGGGGGATCTCGAGACGATCATCCTGCGCTCGGCTCGCATCCTGGATGTGTCCCTTGACGAGGATGGAGGAAGCGGCGCGTGGGAGATCGCCAGGCGCTCGCGGGGGACGCCGCGCATCGCCAACCGGCTCCTGCGCCGGGTGCGGGACTTCGCACAGGTGCGCGCCGACGGCTACATCGACGCAGGGGTGGCGCGCCGGGCACTCGAGGTCTTCAAGGTCGACGAGCAGGGGCTGGACAAGGTCGACTGGGCCATCCTGGATGCGGTCGTCACCCGCTTCTCCGGCGGGCCGGTGGGGCTTTCGACCCTGGCCGTCGCCGTGGGCGAAGAGCCGGACACCATCGAGGATGTTTACGAGCCTTATCTGCTGCAACTCGGGTTTCTCCGGCGAACCCCGCGCGGACGCGTCGCGACCCCCGCCGCGTTCGGGCACCTTGGCGCCACCGCCCCGGAGGGCGCCGCGGGGGCCCGCCTGTTCGAGGCTTAAAAGCCCCACCCGTCCAACTCCCGCCCGGGAGCCGTCCGGCGTGCTGGAGTCCCGGGGAATTCATGTATCGCGGAGGAGCACCCCTCCTGGAATGGCACCTAAAGCTTGCGTGCCTGGAAGGAGGGGTGCTCCGGAGCCCTGGCTTTGGTTCCCTGTGGCGGTAGGATCAGCTCGCAGGAGCCGCCGCAGCGGCTCCCTTCGCGTTGCCGACAACAACCAAAAAGGACGTGACGAGTCGTGGAAGGCCTCTCAGCACTTATATTCCCGGCGTTGCTCATCGCCATCTTCTACTTCATGTTGATCCGGCCCCAGAGAAAGCGCGCCGATCAGCACCGCAAGCTCATCGAAAGCGTCGGGTATGGAGATGAGGTGGTGACCATCGGCGGCGTTTTTGGCGTCGTCAGGTCGCTTGACGATGCCGAAGTGCAACTCGAGGTGGCGCCCGGGACGACCATGCGCTTCCTGCGGACGGCCATCGCCCGCAGAGTGCTCGACGATCCCGCGGAACCGGATGCGGGGTCGGAAGGAGAAGCATGACCCGTCTGGAGGCATCCGAGTCGGACGGCTTTCCCCTCGTGGAACGGAGCGCCAAACAGACGAGGCCGGTCGAACCTGCGCCGACTCCCGAGCCGGTCGAGCCCGCATCCACGATCAAGCTCGCGGCCGTACAGGCCCACGAGGGGGTCCAGACATTCATCGCTCTTTCGGACCGCTATCTGGGCGAGCTCGGCTTCACCGAGCACGGTTTTCGTCACGCCGGACTCGTGGCGAGCATCGCTTACAACGTGCTGCACCGCCTTGACTACGACGATCGGATAGCGGAGCTGGCGGCGATCTCCGGCTACCTGCACGACATGGGCAACTTCGTGTCCCGCTCCATGCACTCGAACTCGAGCGCCGGTATCTCCTACGACCTGCTTCGGGAAATCGGGATGGGCTATGGCGAGATCGGGGTCGTTCTCGGCGCGATCGGCAACCATGAAGAAGAGTTCGGTCACCCGGTGAACCCGGCGGGAGCGGCCCTCATCATCGCCGACAAATCCGACGTTCACCGCAGTCGAGTCCGAATCACAGACCCGTCACTTTTCGACATTCATGACCGGGTGAACCACGCCGTCGAGCACTCGTTCCTGCGAGTGGATTCCGTTGCGCGCACCCTGACGCTCGAGCTCACGATCGATACCGAGCTTGCAGGGGTCATGGAGTACTTCGAGATCTTTTTGTCTCGCATGGTGATGTGCCGGAGGGCGGCCGAGTTCCTCGATTGTCAGTTCAAGATCGATATCAACGGGGCGAAGCTGCTGTGAGTAAGGACCTACCCGTGAGATGAAGACCACTCGCTACAAGGTCTATCTTGCCCTCGCATTCGTCGTCGGCATCGGAAGCATCGTCGCCGTGTTTGCAACCGATACACACCCCCGGCTGGGTCTCGATCTCGAGGGCGGCACCGGTGTGATCCTCACGGCCCAGGGCAGAGCGCGCCCGGACGTGCTCGAACGAACGGTCGACATCATCCGCCGGCGCATCGACGCACTCGGTGTCGCCGAGCCCGAAGTGAGCCAGCAGGGAGACCGCAACATCCTGGTACAGCTCCCAGGTGTCGAGAACGATGAGCGGGCGCGGGAGCTGATCGGCTCGACCGCACAGTTGACCTTCCGCCAGGTCGAGGAGCTGATTCCGCCGGGGGCGAAAGAGCGACCTCCCGTAACAAAGGCCACCGGTTCCGAAGCGAACAACGACGAGGTTGTCTACCGCTCCGCGCAGGCGGGCGAGCAGGGCACGCTCTACCGCCTGATGCCGGCGGTGCTGACGGGGGACATCGTTGCCAGGGCGGAGGCCGTGCCTCCCGACGCGCAGAACACGACCTGGTCCGTTTCCATCGAGATGAACGACGAGGGAAACCGGACGTGGGGCGAGTTCACGAGCAAGCTCGCCTGCTTGAGGGACAAGGGAGAGACGATCAAGTCCCAGGTAGCGATCGTCCTTGACGGCGCGGTTGAATCGGCGGCCGGGATGCAGACTCCGGGGGAGGCGGGGTCGACCGGCGTCGTGTGCGGCGAGGGTATCGACCAGGGGAACACGAGCATCACCGTCGGCGACCAGGAGGAGGCCCGGGACCTGGCTCTGGTCCTCAAGACCGGTGCGCTACCGATCACGCTCGTCGAGTCGGAGGTACAGAAAGTATCGCCGACACTGGGGAGGGATTCATTGGACGCCGGTGTGAACGCGGGCCTCCTCGGCCTTGGACTGGTCATCGTCTACATGCTGATCTACTACCGCTCGCTCGGGGTGGTCGTGGTCGGCGGGCTGGCCATCTTCACGGCCATCATCTACTCGGTCATGTCGCTTCTCGGGGCGGCCGCGGGGCTTTCGCTCAGCCTTGCCGGAGTCGCGGGCATCATCGTCTCCGTGGGTGTCACGGCCGACTCGTACATAGTCGCCTTCGAGCGCCTCAAGGACGAAGTGCATTCTGGCAGGAGCATGAGGGCGGCCGTTGATCGCGGGATGGTGCGCGCCTTCAGCACCATCCTGGTGGCCGACTTTGTCACCGGAGCGGCGGCCGTGATCTTGTTCTTTCTCGCCGTAGGGCCGGTGCGTGGCTTTGCGCTCACGTTGGGTCTCGCAACCCTGGCCGACGTGCTCGTCGCATATTTCTACACCCGCTCTGCAGTCAGTCTGCTGGCGCAGTCGAAGCGCCTTTCCGGAACCCGCTGGTTCGGAATGCGGCAGGCCTTGGGACTGGGCTCATGACCGGCAGCCTGGGCCGTATCTACAGGGGCGAGACGAACATCGATTTTCTCGGTCGCAGAAAGCTGTGGTTCACGCTGTCGGGCATCGTCGTGCTCCTGTGTCTGGTCTTGCTGGTCTCACGAGGGCTCAACTACGGGATCGAGTTCGTCGGCGGAGTATCGATCCAGGCGCCGGTGTCGGATCCCGAGCTGGCCTCCGTGAGCGACGCCGAGGTTGTGTCCCGGGTAGCCGACGAGCTCGATCCGCTGGGCGCCTCGGACGCTCAGATTCAGGTGTTCACGAGCGGGGCCGACAGGACGCTCAACGTCCAAACCGAACAGGTCGCAGACCCCGAGGAGCAGGCGCGGGTTGTGAGCGCCGTGCGCAATGTCACCGGCGCCTCGGTGGCGGATACCAACAACCAGCGGATCGGCAGCGAGTGGGGCAGCGAGATCACGTCGAAAGCCATCAGGGCCCTGATCATCTTCATGCTGGTGGTCCTCGTGTTCATTTCCTGGCGCTTCGAATGGAAGATGGCCATAGCGGCCCTGATCGCCCTCATCCACGACCTCCTCATTACCGCGGGTATCTACTCGCTCGTCGGCTTCGAGGTGACTCCGTCGACGGTAATTGCGATTCTCACCATCCTTGGTTATTCCCTGTACGACACCGTGGTCGTGTTCGACAAAGTCGAGGAGGACACCACCGCACTTGCGGCAACCGGCCGCATGACCTATCAGGGCGCTGCCAACCTGGCGCTGAATCAAGTTTTCATGCGGTCCCTGAACACCTCACTCGCAACTCTGCTCCCGGTGGCGGCGTTGTTGTTCGTGGGCGCAGGTCTACTCGGCGCCGAGACGCTCAAGGACCTTTCCCTGGCGCTGTTCGTCGGGCTCGTCATCGGCGCCTACTCGTCCATTTTTGTGGCCACTCCTGTGCTTTCGTTGTGGAAGGAGCGTGAGCCCAAATACCGCAATGTTCGGGCCAAGGTGCTGCGGGATGCACAACGGGCCCGGTCCGCACCTGTGGGAGCAGAGCCCGGTGCAGTCGCGGCGAGGCCAAGACCGGCCCCCGGGTTGGCCGCCGCCTCCCCGAGGCCGGCGGCATCAGCCTCTCGATCCCCTTCCAGGCCGCAGGCCGGGTCCAAAAAGGCGAAGCGGCGGAAGCGCCGGTGAAAGGGAGGCCCCATGCCATTTGAACCGGATCACGACTGGCTCAAGGAGACGATCAGGGACATCCCTGATTTCCCGAAAGAGGGGATCGTCTTCAAGGACATCACGCCCCTTCTCGCGGACAAGAAGGCGTTCACCTACACGATCGATGCCATCGCACATCATTTCGATAGGGATGCAATCGACAAGGTCCTCGGCATCGAGGCGCGCGGCTTCATGGTCGCCGCCCCGCTGGCGTACCGCTTCACCGCGGGTCTGATCCCCGTGCGAAAGGCCGGCAAGCTCCCGTGGGAGATAGCTTCGCAGGAATACGAGCTCGAGTACGGCACCGACCGGCTCGAGATCCATCGTGATGCCATCGAACCAGGCGAGCGAATCCTGGTGGTCGACGACGTGCTGGCGACGGGGGGAACGGCGCGGGCGACCGCTCTGCTCACCGAACAGTGTGGGGGCCAGGTCGCCGGGATAGCGACGATCATGGAGTTGGCGTTTCTGGGCGGACGCTCGAAGCTTTCGGGATACGAGTTCTTCAGTCTGATCAGCTATTGAAGCTCGGCGGTTCAGGAGCTGCCGCGACCAGCCGCTTCTTTGCGTAATTGCCGGTGCCCCCGTTGGGCGCTGCTGCGCGACGAAGTCGCCGCACTAAGCTCCTACAATGGACTATGGGTGTGATCCAGCAACCCGATGACGGTGTTCAGGACCCCTCGCCCCCGACCGGGCCCCGGAGGGTCAAGGGAGTGTTGAGCAGGGCGCGGGCACGCCCGATCAATCCTTCTCTGGGTGGACTGCTCCGAGAGGTCAGGAAAAACAGACCCCGAGCCGACACAAGACCGATCGAGCGAGCGTTCGCCATGGCCGATGCCGCACATGCCGGCCAGGTGAGGAAATCGGGCGACCCTTTCATCAGCCATCCGGTTGCGGTCGCCATGATCCTGGCGGGACTGGGCCTCGACATCACGACTCTTGCGGCCGCCCTCCTCCACGATGCGGTCGAGGACACCTCCTTGAGCCTTTCGAAGGTCGAGGCCGAGCTCGGCTATGACGTGGCGGCTCTCATCGACGGAGTTACGAAGCTGGACAAGATGCATCTGCGCACCAAAGAGCAGGGGCGCGCCGAAAGCCTCCGCAAGATGATCGTTGCGACGGCCCGTGACGTGCGTGTGTTGCTTATCAAGATCGCCGACCGGTTGCACAACATGCGCACTCTCGATCCGCTTGCACCCGAGAAGCGCGAGCTAATCGCTACGGAGACGCTCGAGATCTATGCCCCCCTTGCGCACCGCCTGGGTATGTACGCGGCGAAATGGGAGCTCGAGGATCTTGCCCTCAAGACTCTTCACCCCAAACGGTACGAGGAGATACTGACGCTGGTCCAACAGCGTCAGCCCCAGCGCGAGCGAATGCTAGATGAGGTGTCCGAAGAGATCGGCGCCAAATTGCGCGAGGTGAAGATCAAGGCGGAGGTTCTGGGACGCCCGAAGAATCTGTATTCGATCTACGAAAAGATCGTGCTTCGAGGCAAGCAGTTCAATGAAATATTCGACCTCGTAGGTATTCGCGTGGTGGTCGAAAGCGTGCGGGACTGTTATGGCGCATTGGGTGCCTTGCACACCCTTTTCACCCCGGTGCCGGGGCGCTTCAAAGACTACATCGCGATGCCCAAGTTCAACATGTACCAATCTCTGCACACCACGGTAATCGGCCCGGAGGGCCGGCCGATGGAGATCCAGATCAGGACACAGACAATGCATCAGGCCGCCGAGCTGGGCATCGCGGCACACTGGCTGTACAAGGAGCAGCGGCGCGGAAAGGTGTCCGAGCAGGAGATCGCCTGGCTGCAGCGAATGATGGACTGGCAGCGCGATTCCGCCGACCCGCGTGAGTTCATGGAGTCCCTCAAAATCGACCTCTACTCCGACGAGGTGTTTGTCTTCACTCCCAAGGGAGACGTCCAGGAGCTGCCCCGAGGAGCAACCACGATTGACTTCGCCTACTCCATTCACACCGAGGTGGGGCACCGCACCATAGGAGCTCGTGTCAACGGGCGTCTGGTGCCGTTGAACCACGAGCTTATGTCCGGAGACACGGTCGAGGTGATCACGTCGAAGGGACCGTCGGGTCCGTCACGCGATTGGCTTCACATCGTCAAGACTCCAAGAGCGCGCAACAAAGTCCGGCAGTGGTTCGCGCGCGAACGGCGCGAAGACGCGCTGGCGCAAGGCCGGGAAGCGCTTACACAGGCGATGCGCAAGCAGGGGCTGCCAATCACAAAAATCAGCAAGACCAGTGTTCTCAAACAGGTGTCGGAAGACTTGAGCTATCCAGATCTCGACGCGATGCACGTCGCCATAGGCGAAGGACATCTGTCCCCCCAGTCCGTCACGACCCGCGTGATCAGGGTGTTCGAGCCCGAGGAAAAGGAGCCAGAGTTCGACAAGGCGCCTCCGCGGGGGCGCGAGCGCCCGCGGGGCAAGGGGGTCGTGGTCGAGGGTGTCGACGACCTCTTGGTGCGGCTGGCGCGGTGCTGTACGCCCGTTCCTGGGGATCCAATCGTGGGATGGCTCACCAAAGGGCGGGGCGTCTCGGTACATCGGCAGGATTGCCCCAACGTGAAATCGCTCAAGAGCTCCAACGAAGGGCGAATGACCGAAGTGTGGTGGGATACCCGCCAGCAGGGAACTTTCAATGTTGCGATACAGATCGAGGCTCTCGATCGCACCAAGCTACTCCGCGATATCACCACGGCAATGTCCGACCAGGGGATCTTGATAGTGTCCTCATCCACGCGCACCGGGCGCGATGGCATTGCGACGCTGACATTCACCTTCGAGCTGGCCGATCCGAGCCACCTTCACCATGTCATCGAGAGTGTGCGCCGTGTGGATTCGGTGTTCGATGTCTACCGGCTAGTGCCACAGTCGGCTCGGGGCTGAATGCCCCTCGTTCCAAGGGCAGGGTCACGCGGCAGGCACATAAGCGTCTTGCCGGCCCTGGCCGTAGTGTCCGCCCTCGCCTGCACTCCTGCCCCGGAGCCTCTTGCCAACTCTTCTGATGCGGCAGGGAAGTTCCTCTCGGCATGGGATGCGGGCGACGTGGGCACGATGCGCCGGTCCTTTGACGACACGAGCAAAAAGCGCTGGACGCCCGCCGGGCTCCGGCGGTTCTTGGACGGGGCGCGTGATTCTGGTGACGTGTCCGCCTGGGATGTGGAGCCGGCCGGGGATGTTGCACAGCCCGATCCCGAAGAAGCGGACGGCCCCGGTCCAATAAGCACATCCGCTCCTTATGCGATCACCTACACTTCTGCGGCTCTGGATGCTCCGGTCCGGCTTGAGGGCTCCCTGGAGATGACCTACCGGCGGGGGAGCGACATGTGGGAGGTGGGTTGGGACAAGGGCATGCTGTGGCCCGGTATCCCCGGCGCGTCGGCTTTCTCGACAAGCTATCGCCTTCCCAAGCGAGCCCCGATCCTCGACCGTTCCGGGCGGCGTCTGGCGACCGGTGCCGGCCGGGGACGCCGCTATCCCTACGGAGCACTGGCGGGGGCGACGATCGGCCACCTCGCTCCGGCGCCGGCGACGGACTCGGGTGACGCGATCCGGCGCGCCGGCGGTCTCACCGGCGACTCCGGGCTCGAGGGAGTCTTCGAGTCCAGCCTCCGGGGAACCCCTGCTTCGGTGCTGGCGGTGACCGACGCGAAGAACCGCCGGTTGGAGGTGCTCGGGAAGGTCCGCGGCGCACCGGGACGCCCGGTCAAGACGACTCTCGACGTAAAGGCGCAGCGCGCCGCAGAGGGGGCGTACGGCGGCACGACCGGTGGAGCGGTGGTCGTCGAGCCGTCCACGGGGGACCTTCTGGCGGTGGTCTCTTCCTCACCCATCGACCCGAACGACTATGTGGGCGCCTCGGATGCCGAACCGTTCAACCGTGCATTGTCGGGTTTGTACCCGCCGGGCTCGGCCATGAAAGTGGTCACCGCGTCGGCCGCTCTCGACACAGATGTGGTCACACCTCGGACCAAAGTTACCGGGCCGGGCGAGTACAAGGGCGTCCGCAACTTCGAATCGGGTGTCTTCGGCACGATTCCTTTTTCCAAGGCGGTGCAGTTCAGCGTCAACACGGCCTTCGCCCAGGTGGCCGAGGATCTCGGCGCGAAACCTCTGACCGGGTATGCGCGCCGTTTCGGTTTCAATCGCCCTCCGCCTCCGGCCGTGGCGGCGGCAACTTCATCGTTTCCCTATCCCGAGGATCTCTACAGCTTGATGTGGGGATCCATCGGACAGGCCCAGGTGCTCGCTACCCCGCTGGAAATGGCAACCGTTGCTGCAACCGTGGCCAACAACGGAGTGAGGATGGAGCCTCGAATCGCGTTGGGAGATGCACCCGAAGGAAAGCGTGTGGTGTCCCGTGGCACCGCGCGCATCATGACGAAGCTCATGACGAGTGTGGTCGAGGGCGGCACCGGGGTAGGCGCGCAGATAAGCGGCGTTCAGGTTGCCGGAAAGACCGGAACCGCAGAAGTTGACGTCGACGGCGTGCGCATGAACCACGCCTGGTTCATCTGTTTCGCCCCGGCCGGCGCGCCGAAAGTAGCGGTTGCGGTTGTATCCGAGCTCGGAGGTGTGGGGGGCGAGGTTGCGGCCCCGCTGGCGCGTGACATTCTCCAGAGCGTGCTTCCGCTGGTGCGATGAGGGCGGTGATCCAGCGCGTCGCGCGTGCGCGAGTCGCGATCGGGGAGCGTTCGGTGGGCTCGGTGGGAAGAGGCGTGCTGGTGTTGGTCGGCGTCTCCCCTCGTGACGGAGACGACGAGGTGCGATGGCTTGCCGACAAGGTGGCCAATCTGCGCATCTTTTCGGACGAGGCCGGCAAGATGAATCGCTCGCTTCTTGATATCGAGGGTGCCGCTCTGGTGGTCTCGCAGTTCACTCTCTACGGTGATGCGCGTAAGGGAAGGCGTCCGTCCTTTGTGTATGCTGCAGCAGGCCCCGACGCCGAACGCCTGTACGAGGACGTAGCGAATGGCCTCGAGTCCATGGGAGTCCAGACCGCAACCGGCGAATTCGGAGCGGATATGCAGGTGGAGTTGATCAACGACGGTCCGGTGACCATCCTGCTCGACTCCGACAAGACGTTCTAGACAGGAAGGCATGACGATGCCGTTCACGAACCCGATTTCACGATCGGAGCCACCCCGGAACGCCGGTGAGAGGGAGGCTCTCGTTGGATGGCTCGACTATCACCGCGCGACTCTTCTCACGAAGCTGGAGGGGCTCGACGACGCGCAACTCCGCCGGCCCATGGTGCCTTCGGGGGTGTGTTTACTGGGGCTCGTGAAGCATCTCACCGCGGTTGAGCACGGTTGGTTCGTGGTCGACTTCGCGCAGGCCGAAGAACACTATCTATTCGTGCGCGCCGACGGCACCGAAACGGACTTCGTCATCGAACCAGGGGACACCACCGAGTCGGTGATCTCGGGCTACCTGCAGGCGTGCGAACGCGGCCGCGCCGTGATCGCAGATGCGGAGTCGCTTGACGCCACCGTGCAACACCCGGAGGTGGGCGAGCTCGGCCTTCGCTGGGTGGTGACCCACATGATCGAGGAGACCGCCCGGCACAACGGCCACGCCGACATCATCCGGGAGCTGATCGACGGGGCCACCGGCGACTAGCGCGCCCTCGAATATTCACCTCGAAAAAGACACCCCACGGGACTCGTGGGGATCGTCGGTGAAGACGACGAGGTATGGGTGGCAGCGGGTAGCGGCGTCGCGCAGATCGACCCGAGCACCAACGGGCTGGGACAGGAGGTGGCTACTGGATCCTCCCGGAACTACGACATCAAGTTCCTCGATGGTGTCATGTGGGTCTCGGCGACGTACCTGTCCGAGGTCCAGAAGGTGGACATTTCCTCCTTCGAGGAGGCTCTAAACCAGTGATGCCACCGGCATTTGCAGTCAGGCAATTGTAAGAATTGGTGCGTCACCCGCTCATGCGTGGGGCCCGGTGGAACGGGTCGAACGACTTCCGGAGTCGTTCGATTTCGCACAGAAGGACGAGCGTGTTGGCGGCGAAAGCCTGGGGCACCGCCAGAGGTTCATCGGTCATTGGGGCAAGAAGGGCTCGGAGATGGATCAGGTGGTGGATTTGATCCATGGGCGATGAGGCTCGGTGCATCGCTCGCTGGCAGGGCCGGGAATCCGAGGGCAAGGCGCATCTCGAACGTGACACACTCCGTTTTCCGGGCGACTTCCGGTAGTCGATCCCGCTGGTGCCGTCTCCCGAGGTCAAGGTGAGTGATGGCGCGCTCGAGATAGGCACCTCCGAGGGCTGGGCGTCATTCGATCTCGGCGCGCCGGCGGAGAAGGGGGCGGACAAGATCAGACACCCGCGCACCCTGATGGACCGGCCCTATTCCATGGGCCTCAATGAGCCCATTTCACGGGCTGTGCCTGGCGCCCCTAGATCCACGGGCTCCCGGTCCGGCGCGCCCACTCTTCATTGCACCGTTCGGCCCGATTACCGGGGTCGGTAGTGCAATAGACGCGAACTTCTCCCGGGTGAGGTGTGCGCCACAACAGCAGTGGCAATCGTCGTGAGTACATTGCATCGTGGAACCCGGGCGCGGCGGCCAGTCGCTCGACGTCGCGTGCTCGGTGGTCGCCGGAACACAATTCGGTGTTCTGAGCCGTCAACAGATGCTCGCATGCGGCGCCTCCTCCAGCGGCATTGCGCGCCGGCTGGCGAACGGAAAGCTCCAGGCGGTCCACACTCGGGTGTATCGGGTCACGGGTTTCGGACGCACGTGGGAGCAGTCCCTCATGGCGGCCTGCCTCGCCGCAGGGACGGGATCGGCGGTGTCTCACCGAGCAGCGGCGACCTGTTGGGGACTCGAGGGCCTCTCCGACGAGGTTGTCGAGGTCTCAACGGGGCGCCATCGCTACTCTCCCCCCGGTTCGGAGGTCGTCGTCCACGCCACCCGGCTTCCGAAATGTGACGTGTGCTGCCTCGGCCCGCTCCCCATAACGACGGTCACCCGCACCATGATCGATCTGGCCGGCGTGGTCGATGGCGTGAGGCTCGAGGTGGCGCTGGACGACGCTCTCAGAACGCGGCGTACCACCCTCGATCGTCTGGCACACCGGCTGGGCGAACTCGGGGGGAAGGGACGTCCCGGCTCCGGCAAACTCCGCATCCTGCTCGAAGAGCGCGACTCCACCACCGCCCGGCCCGAGAGTGAGCTGGAGTCCAGGATGCTCCGTCTCCTCCAGCGCGGCGCGCTGCCGAGGCCGGAACCGCAGTATGTGATCACGGACGCCGGCAGGTTCGTGAGGCGGGTGGATTTTGCCTATCCGGAGCACCGTCTCGCGATCGAGACCTTCGGATACCGCTGGCACTCGGCGCGCCGCGCTTGGCAACGCGACCTCGAACGCGGGAACAGGCTGCAGCGCCTCGGCTGGCGGGAGTTGCGCTTCAGCTGGGACGACGTGCAGAGACGGGAGCAACAGGTCATAGCCCTGGTGCGCGAGGGTCTCCTTGAAGGTTCATTGCACCGACCGGCCCGGTAACCGGGCTCCAGAGTGCAATAAAGGTGGGTGCGCGTGCCGGCGCCCGGGAGGTTAGTCCTTCAGCACCCGGTGGCCTGCGTCGATGATCGCGTCCGGGGTGAGTCCGTACTGTGCCAGAATCTCCTCCGCCTTCCCCGAGGTGGCATAGGTGTCCCCGATGTTCACGAAGGCCATCCTGGCGGGGCGGCGTTCGCCGACAACCATCGACACGGTGGCCCCCAGGCCTCCCCAGGCCAGGTGTTCCTCCGCCACGACGATCCCGCGCGTCTCGTTGGCCGCCTGCTCAATTGCGGCCGCATCGATGGGCTTGACGGTGTGCATGTCCAAGACGCGCGCTTCAATGCCCTCGGCGGCCAGGCCCTCGGCGGCATCCAACGCCATGGCGACCATGATTCCATTCGCGATGATTGTTATGTCGTCCCCGTCCCTCAGCCTGTTCGCCTTCCCGAGCTGAAAATCGGCGCCGTCTTCGTAAACGACTGGGACCTTCGAGCGTCCCAGACGAAGGAAGCTGGGGCCCTCGCGCTCGAGCATGGCTCTGGTCGCGGCCGACGCGCTCGCCGCATCGGCGGGCACGATCACCGTGAATCCGGGCAGAGCGCACGCCAGCGCGACGTCCTCCACCGCCATCTGCGACGGGCCGTCCTCGCCGATCGAGATGCCCGCGTGCGTACCCACCAGCTTCACGTTCTGGTTGGGGAACGCCACCGACATACGGATCTGATCGAACGCGTTGCCCAGGAGAAAGATCGAGAACGAGGCGGCCACCGGAATCTTGCCGCTTGAGGCAAAGCCCGAAGCGATCCCGATCAAATTGGATTCGGCGATACCCACATTGAAGAAACGGTCCGGGTACTTCTCCGCAAACTTGCTCGTGAAGGTCGAGTTGTTCACGTCCCCGTCAACGGCGACGATGCGCTCGTCACTGCCTGCCTCTGCGAGCGCTTCCCCGAAAGCTTGTCGTGGTGGTGCGCCGTCGGGGAGGTCGATTCGGGACAAGCCCAAGCTCATCGCTAAGCTCCTATCTCCTGGAGTGCCTTCTCCGCTTCCTCCGGCGGGAGCGCCTTGCCGTGCCAGCTCTGAGGAGTCTCCTCCATCAGAGACACCCCTTTGCCCTTCACCGTGTTGGCGACGATTACTTGTGGCGCGCCGGACACACCGCGGGCCCAGTCAAAGGCCTCGGCGACTTCGTCAATCGAATGGCCGTCGATCGTAGTTGCCTCCCACTGGAAGCCTTTGAACTTGGCATCGAGCGGGTCGAGCGGCAGGACATCCTCGACGGCGGCGGTCTGCTGGAACTTGTTGTGATCGACTATGAACGTGAGGTTCTCGAGCCCCTGATTGCCGGCATACATGACGGCTTCCCATACCTGGCCCTCTTCGAGCTCGCCGTCTCCAGACATCACATAGACGCGCAGGTCGCGGCCGTCAAGGCGCGCCGCAAGTGCGTGTCCAACCCCGATCGACAAACCCTGACCCAGCGAGCCCGTCGATGCTTCTACGCCCGGCAGGCGGGCCATATTGGGGTGTCCCTCGAGGGGGGAGCCGAGCTTACGGAGGGTCTTGAGATCGTCGACCGGAAAGTACCCCGCCTCGGCAAGCACCGCATAGAGTCCCGGCGCGCCGTGACCCTTGGACAAGATGAAACGGTCCCGGTCGGGATTGTGCGGATCCGCCGGGTCGTAGCGCAGCACACCGCCGAAGTAGAGGCGTGTGACAACCTCGACCATCGAGAGCGACGTCGACGGGTGTCCCGAGCCGGCGGCTGTGGTGGAGGTGACTATGTCTCTCCGAATGCGGCGGG
>JACDCD010000150.1 GCA_013694625.1 Actinomycetota bacterium
AAGACGAGCTGACCACCTTCTTCAAGACGACGGGGACCGCATTTGGAGACACGCTTCCGGATGAAGAGGTGGCGCACTACACCAAGGTCACCGAGATCGAGCGCTGCGTCTGCGCCTTCGATCGGAATGAGATGGTGGGAACTGCAGCGGCGATCACCTACGAGATGACGGTCCCGGGCGGCGCGGTGGCGGCCGCCGGCGTAACCGCGGTAGGGGTGCTTCCGACCCACCGCCGGCGCGGGGCGCTCACAACGATGATGCGTTTTCAGATCGACGACATACACGACCGAGGCGAGCCCGTGGCCATTCTGTGGGCGTCGGAGGCAAACATCTACCGGCGTTACGGCTACGGCCTGGCATCGATGCAGGCCATGATCGACATTGAGCGCGATTGCGCCGTGTTCAGAAGGGCGTCTGCACCCGTTGGGCGCACTCGGCTGGTGGACATCGATGAAGCGGCCAGGATCTTCCCCGAGGTCTACGACCGCGTGCGCCTCAGCACCCCTGGGATGGTCACCCGTTCGTCTTTATGGTGGAAGCACCACGTCCTTCTCGACGTGAGGAAGAACCGCAGTGGCGGGCCGCCGATGTGGCGCGCGGTGGTCGAGGTCGAAGGGCGCCCCGAGGCGTACGCGTTGTACCGGGTGCATCCGACGTGGGACCAAGGATCGCCGGTGGGCTACCTGGAGGCGGTCGAGGTGATGGCGACTGACCCGGATGCCATGCAGGAGGTGTGGCGGTTCCTCTTCGGAGTCGACCTCGTTGCCCGGGTCAAGGCCGACTGGCTCCCGGCGGACCATCCTCTGCTGTTGATGGTGACGGAACCGAGCAGGCTGCGCTTCAGGCTCCAGGACGCTTTGTTCCTTCGGCTCATCGACGTCGGGCGCGCCCTTGAAGCGCGTAGTTACAGAACGGAGGACACGCTCACCTTCGAGGTCAGAGACAACTTCTGCCCGTGGAACGAGGGCCGTTGGGAGCTGCACACGCATCCCCAGGGTTCGACCGCAACCCGGACGTCAAGGGAAGCCGACCTCGTGCTCGACGCCGAGGATCTGGGAAGCGTCTATCTCGGAGCCTTCACCTTCGGGCATCTGCTCATGAGCTCGAGGGTCGAAGAGACCTCCCCCGGCGCAGTCCGGCGCGCCGATGCGATGTTCGTCACCGAGCGGGCGCCGTGGTGCGAGATGTTCTAGAAGGATCCAAGTAGGTACCTTCAACCTTCGGCGGGTCAGTTGCGCGCCGCTACCAGCGAGACGATCTTTGGAGGCCTCGCAATGACCTTCGCCGGGGGCCGTTCGCCCAGGAAGCTCTGCACGTTGGGCGAGGCGAGCGCGAGCTCGACCATCTGATCTTCGGTCACCTCGGGCGGCACGGCAATGGTGTCACGCACCTTCCCGTTGACCTGAACGACCATCGTAACCTCGTCGTCGGCGGCCAGACCGGCATCGAAGACCGGCCACGGCGCAACATGTATCGACCCTTCGTGACCCAGCCGATGCCACTGCTCTTCGGTGATGAACGGCGCCATGGGAGCGAGCATCTTCAACAGCGCTTCGGCCAGCTCGCGCAGGACCGTGGGATGCCCGCCACCCTTGGAGCGGAGTCGGTATGCGTTGTTCACGAGCTCCTGCAGGCGGGAGATCGCGGTGTTGAACGAGAAGCTTTCGTAGTCCCGGGTGACGACTTTGGTCGTCCGGTGAATGGCCTTGCGAAGCGCGATGTCCGGCGCGCCGATTTCAGAGTCGTCCACATCGTCGAGCGCATGCACCTCCTCGCACAGCCGCCACACTCGCTGCAGCCACGGAGCTGTAACCCGGCCGATCGACGTCACGCCCTCCGAGGGCCAATCAAAATCCTGTTCGGGAGGGCCGGAAAACAACATGTACAGGCGCAGTGCGTCCGAGCCGTAGCGGTCGAATGCCTCGGCGGGCTCGACGATGTTCCCGCGCGTTTTTGACATCGCCTTGCCGCCCATGGTCACCATTCCCTGGTTCAGCAAGGCCGGATACGGCTCACCGTGTTTCGCCATACCCATGTCGACAAGCACCTTCTGGAAGAAGCGCGCATAGATGAGGTGCATGACCGCATGGGTGATGCCGCCCGAGTACTGGTCGATCGGCATCCACGCGTTTGCAATCTCGGGATCGAACGGCAGCTCATCGTTGTGGG
>JACDCD010000151.1 GCA_013694625.1 Actinomycetota bacterium
CATTCGACTTCTGCGAGGTCCTGTTCCATCAGCTTGAGCACGCGTCCTGCTTCGGGCACCCGCACGCCCCACCAGCGTGCCACCTCGGCGCGTGATGCAGGTCCGTAAACCGCCAGAAAGCGGCGAAAGACCTGCTGGAGTGCGTCGTCGGTGTCGTAGTCGGTCCATTGACCCACCCATTGGTCGGGTCGAACGAAAGTCACGGCGCGCCCTGATTGTGGTCCGAAGCACATCAAACCTCGGAAAGCGGCGGGTTTCAGCAGCTCCCCCCATCCTGAACGGAGGCGATCGGCGAGGTGCCGCCTCTTGGTGATCTCGAGGATCCTGTCTGCAAGCTCCCCGCGCGTGAGCACCTGTCCGTCGAGTGCTCGGGGGATCGCGTCCAGTACGGCCTCCACATCGGCAAGCTCGAGCCCGAAGTACTTGAGAAAGGGGGGATTCATGTATTGGTCGCGAGATCTCTGGGCGGCGCAGTAGAGGGGGAGATCGTCGGCCGTCAGAACGTGGAGAGTGCCTCTCATCGCCCACGTCTTGACGAGACTGCGCTCTTCCTGGAGAGCAGCATCGACACGGGCTTGCTTCAACCGCGACACCCGGGCGGCGAGGGCAAGTGGAACCGACGACATGATCTGCGCGTGGGCGCCGCACATATCGGCCACCACCTGCACAAGCCCGGCCCCCGTCACTCGGCGCGCCAGATGTGCGCGAGCCAACCGCCAGGAGGTCACTTGCTCCCAGGAGAATGAGGTCATCGAGACTGGCTCACGTCCGGGCGGGTGGCAGATGTGAACTATTCACACATCACCCATTCGGCGCTTTCTTCTGCCTTATTGTGGCGGCGTATCGGGTGAGGAGCTCCCGGCTTTCGTTCATGAAGTCCCGGATCAGGATCAGCTGCTCGTCGCTGTAGGAGCGGAGGGTGGCGCCGCCTTGTTCCGCAAGCGGACCGTAGACTTCGGCCACCCGGTGGCGCGCCTCCTCGGTGAGCTCCACCAGCACCCGGCGACGATCATGGTCGTCTCGCAGCCGGCAGACATAGCCGGCCTTCTCGAGGCGATCGATCACGGCGGTGATCGCTCCGGTGCTGAGCCCGCTGGCGAGAGCCAGTTTCCCCGCCGTCATGCGGCCTGTACGCTCGAGGATGTCGAGGCACCGGCCATCGGTCCGGTTGATTTCCATGTACTCGGAAGCGGTCTCATCCACTTGGTCCACTGCGTTCTGGTGCATACGAAGCGCGAGCCCGACCTGCCGAATGAGCCTCCCACGACCGTTTGACAACTAAGCCTCTTGATAGCTAAGATGCATGGCAATTGAGATAATATACCGAGCCGCACCCGAATCGCAAGCGGGGCCGAGCAGGGACGGATAAGGAGGATGGATGGAGCAGGCAGCGATCGAAACCGAGGGCCTCGGGAAGTCGTTTGGCTCGGTCCGGGCGCTCGATGGGATCGATTTGCAGGTGGCGCCGGGAACCGTCTTCGGGCTGCTCGGTCCCAACGGAGCCGGCAAGACGACTGCGATCAGGGTGCTCGCCACACTCATTCGTCCGGACGAGGGCCGGGCCATGGTCGGCGGCTTCGATGTGGTCACCCACCCTGGCGAGGTTCGCAGGCTCATTGGCCTCACGGGGCAGTACGCTGCAGTTGACGAGCTTCTTTCTGGCCGGGAGAACCTCTACATGATCGGCCGGTTGATCGGGTTGCCGAAGGGCGCCTCTCGCAGCCGGGCGAACGAGCTCCTCGAATCCTTCGATCTGGCCGACGCCGCGACGAAGAACGTGAAGACGTACTCCGGGGGAATGCGCCGAAAACTAGATCTTGCCGCAAGCCTGGTCGGGCGGCCCCAGTTCCTCTATCTGGACGAGCCAACGACCGGTCTGGACCCGCGCAGCAGGCTCCAGCTATGGGTGCTCATTCGAGAGTTGGTGGCCGATGGAACGACGGTGCTGCTGACCACCCAGTACCTCGATGAGGCGGATCGGCTTGCGGACGAGATCGTTGTGATCGACCACGGTCGCGTGATCGCCGGAGGAACTTCCGCCGAGCTGAAGTCGATGGTCGGCGGCCAGGTATTGCAGGTGCGCCCGGCCGAGCCGGGCGATGTGGGCAGAGTTGCGAGCATCCTCGCCGAGTTCGCAGGTGAAGATGCCGAGGTCCATCGGGACTCACAACTGGCGACGGTCACGATTTCGCAGCGGTCGGCGCTCGGTCAGGCCGTTCGCCGCCTGGACGACGCAGACATTCCGATTGACGATCTCGCCCTACGCAGGCCCAGTCTGGACGAGGTCTTCCTCGGCTTGACCGGGCATACCGCCGAGGCCGAGGCCGACGCCCGGTCAGAAGACAACTCCGAGAGGAGCCTTGCTTGAGCACCACAACCTCCACGCGGGCCGAAGGCCGCAACCGAGGCTCGGCTTTGAGCCACACGTTGACGATCGCCCGCCGCAACCTGTTGCAGATCAAGTCGGACCCCGAGCAGCTCATCGGCATGACGCTTCAGCCTTTGATGTTCCTCGTGCTGTTCGTGTACGTGTTCGGGGGCGCAATCGCCGGCTCGAGCCGTGAGTACCTGCAATTCGCGCTGCCGGGAATCCTCGTGCAGGGCATCGCATTCACCGGTTTCCAGACGGCCCTGGGGTTGAATATCGACTTCCAGAGAGGCCTTATCGACCGGTTTCGTTCGCTGCCGATGGCGCGCTCGGCGGTGGTCGGGGGGCGCATCCTGGCGGATGCGGTCCGCGTCGTGTGGGGCACCTTGATCGTGGCCGGTTTCGGAGTGCTGCTCGGGTTCCGCTTTCACGGCGGTGTGGCGGGGGCCATCGGGGCGTTCACCATGGTGGTGGCCTTCGGGGTGACGGTGTCCTGGTTGATGGCCTTCATCGGTGTGAACGCGCGCAGCCCCGAGGCTGTGAACACCTTCGGGTTCTTGCTCATCCTGCCTCTTACGTTCGCCAGCTCGGTCTTTGCCCCGGCGGAATCGATGCCCGGCTGGCTCCAGGCGTTCGTGAAGATCAACCCGTTAACGTCTGTGGTCGACGCCACCCGAGCGTTGATGCTCGGAGGACCGGTCACCGGAGCGGCAGTCAAGGCGGTGGTCTGGATGGTCGTGATAACGGCGGTGTTCGCCCCCCTGACAGTCGCCCGCTACCGCCGCCGGCTCTGAGGCCGGCCGGCATGGTGCGGCGGACCGGCGAGCGAGCCGGCGATGCCGTACGCTCGAAAGCGGGCGTGCTTGGGGGATGGGAGACCTTGGAGAGCGAAGGGGCGACGACCACTCTGGGCGGCCATCGCACTGGGGGACCGGCTGTGCTCGAATGTCGCGCCCTGCGGAAATCCTTCGGCGACCGGCAGGCGGTGAGGAGCGTCGGCTTCCGCATCGACCGTGGTGAGATCTACGGATTGCTCGGCCCAAACGGCGCCGGCAAGACAACGGTGATCTCCATGATCTGCGGTCTGTTGAGTCGCGACGAAGGCGAGGTCTTCGTCGAGGGAGCATCGCTTGACACCAGAGCCAAGCACGCCAAAGCGGCGATCGGGTACGTGCCACAGGAACTCGCGATATACCCGGATCTCAGCGCCAAGGAGAACCTTCGGTTCTTCGGCAGGCTTTACGGCGTGCCCGTCCGTGAGCTCGGCCCCCGCATCGATGAGGTTCTCGCCATCACGGGGTTGAGCGACAGAGCCGACGAACGCACCGATGGCTTCTCGGGAGGCATGAAGCGCCGCCTCAACATCGGCATCGGCCTGCTCCACCGTCCTCGTTTGTTGATCCTCGACGAGCCCACTGTGGGCGTGGATCCGCAGAGCCGCAACGCGATCTTGACCAACGTCGAGGAGCTATCGGGTGAGGGGATGGCGGTGCTCTACACCACGCACTACATGGAAGAGGCCGA
>JACDCD010000163.1 GCA_013694625.1 Actinomycetota bacterium
AGGGCACGTCCTCGCTTGCCAGCCGAACATCGGTCGGCGAGGGGTAGGCCTCGGTGTGGGTATGGGAGTGGAAGACGGCGCCCAGCTCGCAGCCCCGGTCCTCGATCGCGCTGTAGACGGCGAATTGTTCCTTCGGGTCGAGTGAGTACCTCAGGGGACTGAGGGTTGCGTTGGTCATCCGGAAGACCTTAACCATGTAGCCGTCCTGGGACGCAAGGATGCCGCAGGCCTCGTTCGGGCGGCCCGCCCTGCAATGCTCGATCATCTCGTCGGTGATGTTCGCCGGCAGGATGAGGGTTTCCGTCGGCTCCTTGGCTTCGCCGGCTTCGCTCACGAGCGCTTCACCCTAATGCGCCCGCTCCCCTCTATGACTCTGCCGATCACCGCCGCCCGATCCACTCCACGGCCGGCCAGCTCCGCCAGCAGAGTGGCCGTCTTTTCGGGATCCACGGCAATCAGCAGACCGCCGGAGGTCTGAGAATCGAACAGCACATCCCGGCGCGCCGAGTCGAGAGAGTCCACATCGGTCCGGGCGGACATGGCGTCCAAGTTGCACCTGCTGCCTCCGGGAAGGATTCCCCTGGAGGCGAGCTCGACGGCCCCTTCGAGAACCGGGACGGCGTCGAAGTCGAGCTCGGCCGAAACCTCCCCGCCCAGCATCTGCAGAAGGTGGCCCACCAGCCCGAAGCCCGTGACGTCGGTAGCCGCAGGGACCCCCGTGGCGACCATGGCCTCGGCCGCCGCGAAATTCAGGCTGGACATCACGGCGATTGCCTCTTCGACAGCGCCCGGGGGCGCCTGGTCGTCCTTGATGGCGCTCGAGATGATGCCCGAGCCCAGCGGCTTGGTCAGAACCAGATCGCTTCCGGCCGGCGCGCCGATCTTGCGGATGATCGCCTCCGGATGCACCGTGCCCGTGACGGCCAGACCGAAGACCGGTTGTGGGTTCTCGAGCGAGTGACCGCCGGCGACGGCGACACCTGCTTCGGTGCAGGCCTCACCCGAGCCCTCGAGCACGTCACCCAGGATGTCGAGGCCAAGTGAACGGGGCCATCCCACGAGGTTGAGCGCCAGGACTGGGCGCGCTCCCATGGCGTAGACGTCAGACAACGAGTTCGCCGCGGCGATGCGGCCCCAGGTGCGGGGGTCGTCGACTATCGGAGTGAAGTAGTCCACCGTCTGGACGATGGCCACCTCGGGAGCGACACGGAGGACCGCGGCGTCATCGGGCGCGTCGAGACCGACCAGGAGGTCCGCTTCCATGGGCTCGGTTGTGACGTGGTGCAGGACCTGCGCCAGCTCCTCGGAGGAGAGCTTCGACGCTCAGCCCCCGCCCTGCGTGTAGGAGGTAAGCCGTACCTCGTCGCGCATCCCTTCACCTCCCTCTCGGTCACGTTGCACGTAAAGACAGACCGCGAGCCCTTTCGGGGTCCCCCGTCCCACCCGCCGGTGTCCGGGTCAGTCGGTGGGCGTGTCGGCTTCGGTCATGCGGACCCCGATCGGCTCGGCCGGTCCACGCCCCAGCACCGGAAGCGGCGCCGCCACGCTCCCGTGGCCCTTGTGTGCGGCGAGCGCCTGACGGTGATAGTCCTCGGCTATCTCCGAGAAGACGTCCGTGTGGTAGACGCCCCCGTCGATGAGTGGTCCTTTGCGTCCTTCGATGATTGCCTCGACGTCCTCGCCGGTGACGGTCTTGTTCGTTTCCAGGGCATGGGCGACGGCAAGGATGTGCAGGCGGTTGACCTTCACGAGATCCTCGGTCCGCTTCAACAGCTCGTCCAGCTTGGATTCGATTCGCTCGCCGAGTCCGCCCTCGAGCAGATCGTGGTCGGATTTGCCCTCGCCTTTACCGGGCCGCCCGCCCCCGCCGATCCCGACCTCGTGGGTAACGCCGTGCGAGGCGACCGTCGAGCCCATTCCCCAGTAACCCTCCATGAGTGTCGCGATGCGCGTCGCTCCCTCGAGGTCCCCGGATACTCCCGAAGAGCTGTCGTCTTCGAAGAACAACCTTTCGCCGACAAGGGAGGAAAGGCTCACGATGATGTCGGCCTCGTACTCCGATCGCCAGCGCGTGAACTGGTCCTCCGGAGGAATGGAGGCGACCATGCCGAGATAGGTGCCGCCCTTCTCGATGGTTGCGATGTCTATAGTGAGATGCTGCCGCACCTTGTACGCGGCTACAGCGTGGCACGCTTCGTGCACGGCAACTGCATGGCGCTCGCGCTCGATGTACTCGACGTCTTCGGGGGGGCCGAGATCTTTGAGCTGCTTGGCCTTGATCACGTCCTTCCACGAGATCGCCTCGCGGCCATTGCGGATGGCGTTGACCAGCGCTTCGTTGACCAGGTCCTTGATCGTCGCGCCCGTGGCATAGGGAGTGATAGTTGCGAGCTTTTCGATCTGCTCTGCGCTGAGCTCGTGGCTGACCTTGTCCAGGTATCCCTCGTAGGTGCGGATGCGCCCCGCCTTGGACGGATAGCCCACCTTGTAGATTCGGTCGATGCGGCCGGGTCGCAGCAGCGCCTCGTCAAGCGCCTGCGGCATGTTGGTCG
>JACDCD010000172.1 GCA_013694625.1 Actinomycetota bacterium
AGTGTGAATGGTTCACAACCCGCACCCACTCGTCGCCGCCCTCGCCTCGTTTTTCTCGTAGCCGCTGCTGCTGCACTCGTCGTGCTGGCCGCCGCCGGCGCATTCATCGTGAGGGCCAACTCGACTCCCGCCTACCGAAATCCGGTGGTCGACCACGACGCACCGGATCCAGCGATTATGAAAGCCGGCGATGGGTTCTACTACGCCTACACGACCCAAAGCGGGTGGCCGACCCTGTTGCAGATCCCTGCTCTGCGATCCAGGGACCTGATCCACTGGAAGCTGGTGGGCGACGTTTTCCCCGAGAACGCCGACTGGGTGACGGTCGACGTCTGGGCACCGCATGCCACGCGCATCGGAAATGACTATCTCCTCTTCTATGCGGCGCGGCAGTACGGGAGGGGCGGATTCGCCATTGGTGTTGCGAAATCCAGCAGCCCCACCGGGCCGTTCAAGGATAAGGGGATGCCGCTGATCCGCGACAGAGGGTTCGTGGCTATCGACCCCTTTGCCATATCTGCGCCCGACGGCAACAACTACATCTACTGGGGATCGGACTCGGATCCGATCCGTGTGCAGGAGCTATCTCCCGACGGTATGAGCGTCGTCGGCAAACCCAAAGCAGTTCTCTACCCTAGTGAGGAAAACGAATATGAGGGGCTCGTCGAAGGCGCATGGGTTGTCTACCGGAACGGCTATTACTACCTCATGTACTCGGGCGATGCGTGCTGCGAACCCGAAACACCGTCCGATCCACCGCCGCACTACGCCGTCATGGTGGCACGGTCGAAATCGCCGCTCGGGCCCTTCACGAAGTACGAGGGTAATCCGATCCTAGAATCGAGCGAGGAGTTTTACGCCCCCGGGCACAATGGAACAATACGCGACCGCGAAGGACGGGACTGGATGGTCTATCACGCGTTCGAAAGAGGCGACATCACGAACGTGCGAAAACTGCTGCTCGACCCGATCGAATGGGTTGACGGATGGCCGGTGGTGAACGGCGGAGATGGACCTTCATCAGAACAAGGCGCAGCGCCCGCCACCGAGGGAGGGCTAGACGCACTCAGCCCTTGAGGCCGGTTGTAGCGATTCCCTCCACGATTCTTTTCTGAGCCAGCATGTAGACGAGTATCAACGGGATTAGCGAGATAACGTTGCCGGCCATTAGACGTTCCCAATCGGTGGAGCGAGAGTCGTTCAGGAATGCCATCCCCAAGGTGATAGTGAAGTTCGGCGGTGAGTTCATCAGAACGAGTGGCGAGAAGAAGTCGCTCCAGTTCCAGATGAACAGAAAGACGGCCAGGGTTGCCAGTGCCGGACCGGACAACGGGATGATTATGTCACGATATATTCGCCAGTAGCCGGCCCCGTCCACGCGCGCCGCGTCCTCGAGCTCGTGGGGAATAGTCAAGAAGAACTGTCTCAGCATGAATATGCCTATTGCGCTGGCCAAGCCCGGCACTATCAGCGCTTGATGGGTATCGATCCATCCGATCTTCGAGAAAATGATGTATGTCGGGATGATGTTGACCATATCGGGCACCAACATCGATCCGAGGTATAGGTAGAAGATAAGGTCGCGGCCCGGAAAGTTCAATCGGGCGAACGCGTAGGCCGACATCGAGCACACGATAAGCTGGCCGATCACGATCAACCCGACGATTTTGAAAGAGTTGACTATCCACAGGTTGAAGTATGGGAAGTCGGTCCAAAGACTCGAGTAGTTGTCCCAACGGAGCACTTCGGGGATCCACTGCGGGGGATAGGCGAAGACCTCGTCCCGTGACTTCAGCGACGTGGACAACATCCACGCAAGGGGCAGCAAGGAGACCAAGGCCACGAAGCTCAACGTCAGGTAGGCGACCAATCGGCGCGCCCGCTTACCAGAGTGCCCGGGCTGAGCAGAGTCGAGGTTAGCCGAGCTCATAGTGGACTCTCTTGCTCAATACCCTGAACTGGACGAATGTAATGACACCCAGGATGGCGAACAGCACCCAAGCGAGGGCCGCCGCATACCCCATGTCAAAATTCTGGAAGCCCTGCTGCCAGGTGTAGACCATGTAGAAGGTCAGGCATCTGCTGATGTTTCCTCCGCTAAGGGCGTAGGCGGCGTCGAACACCGCAAATGAGCCGAGGACCGAGGTTACCCCCACGAAGAAGGTCGTGGGGCTGAGAAGCGGCCACGTTATGTCCCAGAATTGGCGCCACCGGCCGGCCCCATCCATTTGAGCGGCTTCGTAAAGGTGGCTCGGAATCGCTTGCAATCCCGCCAGAAACAGGGTCATGTTCCATCCGAGACCCTTCCATACTGCAAGCAGGGCCACCGCAGGCATGGCGGTGGAGCACTGACCGAGCCAATCGATGGGGTTGATTCCGAACCAACCGAGAAAGGAGTTCATCAGACCGTAGTCGGAATTGTAGAGCCATCTGAACACTATTGCTACCGAGATCATGCTGGCAATGTAGGGGAAGAAATATGCGGTGCGAAAGAACGTCACTCCTCTGAGTTTGGTGTTGGCGGCCAACGCCAAGCCGAGTGACAACGCCAAACCGGTTGGGACACTCAAGAGGACGAAGAAGGCGGTGTTCTTGAGCGTCAGCCAGAACATCTCGTCTGCCATGATTCTTTGGTAGTTCCCGAGCCCGATGAACTCGGGGGGAGAAACGAGATCCCACCTCCAGGTGCTGACCAGCGCAGAGACCACCACCATTCCGATGATGAACACGATGCTGTGAAGCAGCCCGGGTCCAATGAACACCCACGCCGCTCCGATTTCCCGCCAGTTGCGCCTTTGTTTCGGCGGCTTCAGGCTCGTCGGCTGCGCACTCGGGGAGACTGATACTCCGCCGGCCCGATCAGGTGTTCTCGCCACCACTGCTTCTCGGAGCTATTTCGCGTTCTCGGCGATCTGCTCTTCGACGCGCTCGCAAATCTTTGACGTCGCCTCGGCAGCGGTTTCTTCACCCGTCCAGACGGGATCGAGCCCCCCGTCGATGGTGTTGTTGTACTCCTCGAAGTTTGGGACGTAGGGGGCCTTGTGGGCGGTTGGAAGTGATTCGAGGAACGGTTCCAAGGCGTCGTGCTGCTTCACCAGCGCGTTGTTCCTGAAGGCAGGCGACGTGGCCAAGCCCGGCCGCGACGGGATGCCCTGCATGTCTTCGACGGCAAGCTTGATGGCCTCGGGGCTCACCATGTACTTGAGGAACTCCCACGCATTTTCGGGGCTGTCGCTGGTCCTGGTGATTGCATACATCGACAAATGAAAGAAGTTGGCCCTTCCTTCGGACCCCTTGGGGATCGGGGCCGCGGCCCAGTCGACCTTTCCGTCCAGAAGCTCGAAAGCGGCCCAGCGTCCAGCGTCGACGGCCATTGCCGCCCGCCCGGCCAGGAGAAATTGGTTGGGGCCTTGGCCCTCCAGTTGCTGCTCGGTGGGAATTACGCCCTCTTGGGCAAGATCGGAGATGGATTGGATCGCTTCGACCGCTTCGGGTTGGTCCAACAGGCACTCAGTCTGATCCTTGCTGAAAATGTCCCCGCCGTTCGCCCAGATCTGATCGAAGACAGGCGCAAACCAGTACCCATGCACCGCCCCGAAGATCTTATCGGGGCCCTCTCCAGAGGTGAGAGCGCGAGCGGCCGACTCGAAGTCATCCCAGGTCCAGGTCGCGTCCGGATAATCGAGGCCAGCTTTGTCGAACAGATCGCGATTGTAGTACATGACCTGGGTGTCCCAATTGTCCGTCAGACCAACTATCTTGTTCTCAAATGTAAGGCCCTCGATCACCTGGGGATAGAAAGCCGAAACGTCGTAGTCGTCCTTCTCGATGAGCTCCGTAAGGTCCAAGGCGTAGTTCTTGCTGACTATCGTGGGGATGACGATGTCGCCGGAGTTGAATATATCCGGTGGGTTCCCTGCGGCAACGGTAGTGAAGATCTTCTCGTTGTAGCCGTTGCTGGGAATGACCTGAACCTTCACGTCGATGCCGGGATTGTCCTTCATGAACTGCTTGGCCAGCCGATTTCGCAGCTCGATGTCGCCGGGGTTGTCTGCCGGCAACGCAACGAGGACATCGGAGGGCCTTTCATCTCCTCCGCCTGCAGGAGTGCATGCAAAAAGCAAAGTCAGGACGAGAACGACGGCGCCGACGAGCCTGGACTTCCTCACTTGACCTCCCGTTTGACCCTCCGCAGGGCACGATGTGGTTGGATATTACAACCATAAGCCCGGAATCGGGATGATCGTCCGACCGTTGTATGGAGAGGGTGCTACGGGGATTGGCTGAGATCACTCTCGAGGAAGTTGCTAAGACTTTCCCGGATGGCACCGAAGCTGTGTCTTCGTTTGACCTCGACATCGCCGACGGCTCTCTCATGGTCCTCGTCGGCCCCTCCGGCTGTGGGAAGACGACCCTATTGCGGATGGTCGCTGGACTTGAGGACATCACCGCAGGGCAGGTGCGCATTGGCGGCAAGGTCGTCAACGAAATACCCCCCAAGGATCGGGACATAGCGATGGTTTTCCAGAACTACGCGCTCTATCCGCATATGTCGGTCTACGACAACATCGGTTATGGGCTCAAGCTGCGGAAGGTCAATAAGCGAGAGCGGGACCGTCTCATAAGACAGGCGGCCCGCACTCTTGGGCTTGGGGATCAGCTCCTCAAGAAGCCCAGAGCTCTCTCGGGGGGCCAGCGTCAGCGCGTTGCCATGGGGCGGGCGATCGTGCGACAGCCAGAGGCCTTCTTGATGGATGAACCGCTTTCCAACCTGGACGCGAAGCTCCGGGTGCAGATGCGAACGGAGATCTCGCGAATTCAGCGGGATGTGCAGGTGACGACCATCTATGTGACTCACGATCAGACAGAAGCCATGACCATGGGAGACCGAGTAGCCGTCATGAAGAAGGGAGAGCTTCAACAGGTCGATGCGCCTCAATCTCTTTACGAACACCCAGAGAATCTCTTCGTTGCCGGCTTCATTGGATCGCCCTCGATGAATCTGGTAGAAGCAGCCCTCGACGCTTCAGACGGTCACCTTTTTGTGGAGTTCGGTGGGACGCGCTTACACCTTGGCCATGACGTACGCGGCCGGCGCCGAGGTATCGAGGGTTACATCGGCCGGCGGATCATCCTCGGCATTCGCCCCGAGGACATGGAAGACGCAAGCATGGTGGGGGCTGCTCCGATTGACAGGCGGATGTTGGTGACCGTTGACGTCAAGGAGGCGATGGGTTCCGAGATCTACGCCCACTTTGAAGTGGACGCCCCGCCCGTGCTGACTGAGGACACCAAGGAGCTTGCCATCGACGCCGGCGAGGAAGTACTCGAGGAGCTCGAAGAGGAGGCCGGCACCAACTGGGTCGCCCGCTTGAACCCACGGACCAGGGCCCGGGAGGGTGGACGGGTCGAACTGGTGGTCGACACGCAGAATCTCCACTTCTTCGACGCCGCCACGGGAGCCGCTATCTACGAGAACGCGCAACCCGAAACGCCGGGTCGGGCTTTGTAGTCTGCTCCGTAAGGGGCTTCCGTGCTTGGTTGTCGGCGAGCCGAGATCAGCCTTTGAGAGCCCCTGTGGTTACGCCTTTGACGAACTGGCGTTGAGCTATGAGGAAAATGACGAGCACAGGGACCGCCATGATCAAGGCACCCGCTGCAATCAGCCCATAGTCCTGCGTTCGGCCCGCGGCGAACTGGTACAGGCCCGTGGCGAGCGGCCGGTTCTCCGTTCCAGGCAGATAGAGAAGCGGCAATAAGAATGTGTTCCAGGTCTGGAAGAAAACGAGCACAGACAGAACGGCGACGCCCGGGGCGGACAACGGGAGCATGACTCGATAGAAGACCTGGAACTCGGTTGCTCCGTCGACCCGCGCCGCTTCCGCAAGCTCGTTCGGAAGGTCCAAGTAGAAGCCCCGCATCAGGAATACCCCGAGAGGGATGCCGAAACCGGCCGAGCCCGCTACCGCAGGAAGGATTACTGCCCAGATGGACCCCAAGAGCCCCATGTCCCGAAGCTGGTAGAAGAGCGGAATCATCACGGATGTGAACGGAATCATCAGCCCGAGTGTGAAAAGTAAGAAGACGAGGCCCTTTCCGGGGAAGTTCAGTCGCGCCAACGCATAGGCCGCCAGCACGGAAAGGGCTACCACCAGGACCACGACGGGGACCGTGATCTTCACCGTGTTGAAGAAGAAGCTGCCGAATTGGCCGATCCGCCATGCATCGACGATGTTCTGAGGGTGCCAGGAGGAAAAGAGCTGGAAGGGGTTGACGGTTATCCGCAGGGGATCTTTGAGGGCCGTCGAGACGACCAGTATGAGGGGGTAAATGGTTATGAGTGCGAAGAACCCAAGAATGACGTACTTGAGTATCGTTCCACCGGCGCGCCGGGCGCGGCCCGGAGGAGCCACGGCGGTCTGCGAGGCCGACCTACCTGCGGCCTGCGCCATCTAGCGCTCACGCTCCCTGAATCGCAGAAAGGCAACTGCGGCAACAAGCGACAGCACGGTGATCAAAATCGACAGAGTGGCCCCGTACCCGACGCTGTTCTGCTCGAAAGCCTTGCTGTAAGCATAGCTGCCGAGGACTTCGGATGCCGTCCCCGGGCCGCCCTGGGTCATGATGATGATGTAATCGACGACGGCAAACCCGCCGATAAGGGTTATCGCAGTTACGAGGGTGAGCACCGGCGCGATCATCGGGATGATCACATAGCGGGAGCGCTGCAACCAACTTGCACCGTCGACCTCCGCAGCCTCGACGATCCCCCTGTCGACGCCTTGAAGCCCCGCGAACAGCACGACTGTGACAAAGCCGAAGCTTCCCCAGATCGCTGCCACGATTACCGCAACAAGAGCGGTGTTGGGGTCGCCCAACCACCCCCGGGTCAAGGAGTCAAGGCCGACGAATTCAAGCATCGAGTTCAGGATGCCGAAAAGCGGGTGGTAGATCCATCCCCAGACGATGCCGGTAACGATCACAGGGATGACGAAGGGGATAAAATACAGCGTTCGGAAGAAGACGACGAACTTCGTGTTGCTCCACAACAGCAGCGCAAGGAGCAGCCCGATGGCCACCGGCACCGACGTTCCAACGACGATCCAGACCACGGTGTGCCACCCCGCGGACCAGAGAAACGGGTCCTTGAACATGTCGATGTAGTTCGCGAGTCCGACGAACGGCATGTTCACCGTCGCGCCGTTCCAGTCCGTGAAGCTGTAATAGATGGATTGGATGAAGGGAAACAGCATGAAGACCGCGTAAAGGAGGAACCCCGGGGCTATAAACAGGGCTGCCGTGCGCAGCTCCGCCCCACGGATGGTGCCGCCGGAGCCGGCCTTCCGCCGTGCACCGGCTTCGTTGACACGCTTGCCGATGGTTGCTTTGCGGGAACCCTCGGCAGTTTGGTCTGTCGCCACGGACGATCCGGTGAGCGCCACCCTCCCTACGGCGCTTCTAGCGTGTCTCCGGCGGCCTTGGCCTCGGCCCACGCCTCTTGCAGGGCGTCGGCCTGCTCTTCGGGGGTCCTCGTCCCGTTGAGGACCTCCTGGAAGCCTTCGAACATCACCGTGTTGAAGTTCGCCGGCGTGAGGACGTCCAGGTTGTAGCCGTACGCGTCCGGATTTGTCGCTTCGGAGAGTTCGTCCAACACCGTCTCGAACAATGGGGAGACGCTGTACTCCGCAGGATCGATCTGGAAAGCCGGGATCTCGTTGAAAACCTCGATGCCCCTTTCGACCGATTCCTTGGACATCGTGTAGTCGAGGTACCTGAACGCCGCTTCGGGAACCTCCGTATTACCGGCGACGAACAAGCCACCGCCGACCCCTCCCGGAGGGCTAACCGAAGAACCATCTACGGAGGGGAAGGGGAAGAAGCCGACCTCGAAGTCCTGAACCAACTCGTCCAGGTCGGGGATGAGCCACGTGCCCGTCGGCAGCATCGCTGCCTCCCCTGCGTAGAACAGGGTGTTGGCGTCGTCGTAGGTGATGGCGTTGACGTCGTCGGGGTAGTAGCCGTTCTCGGTGAACTGGGCGAACATCAGGTCGATGGCCTCCACCACCTCGGGCTCGTTCCACTTGCCGCCGCTGTAGAGGATGTTGTCGATCCCCTCGCGGCCCAGGATGTTGCTGAGGGCCATGCTGAAGAGGTGTCCGGCCGGCCACTGCTCCTGGTCGCCGAAGGCAAACGGGGTGAGCCCCTCGTCCTGGACCGCGTTCGCGATGGCGTCGAGGTCGTCTGTGCTCTGAGGCTCCTCGAAGCCCATGTCACTGAATAGACCCTTGTTGTAGTAGACGCCGAGCTGCTCGACGCTCCCGGGCACTCCGTAGAGGGTCCCGTCGTAGGTGACGCGCTGTTGCGCCCAGTCGTAGATGGGCCAGTCGAACTTCTTGTAGGCGTCCTCGAGCGGGTGGAGGAGGTCGGCCTTGGCAAGGACTCCGGCAAAGCCCGGGCCGGTGTCGTAACCGAAGACGTCGGGGGGCTGGTCGGAGCGCAGCCGTGTCTGGATCACGGTCCTTTGGTTTTCGACGGCGACGGACTCCCGTTGCACATCGATGTCTGGATTCTGAGCTTCGAAATCCTCGACTGCCTTCTCGGCTTCGGCCTCGAGCCGGGGAGTCTCCTGGATGCCCTCGAACACACGCAGGATGGTGGTCCCGCCCTCCCCACCGTCTCCGGAGGTGTCACCGCCGCCGCCGCCCGCGCTGCTTCCACCACAAGCGGCTGCCGTTAACATCAGTACGAGTGCAGCCGCCATTAGCGACGTCCAACTTCTGATCACGTGTGTTGCCTCCCTTTGCTCAGCCCGAGTCCCCAGAGTCTACGCTCAGGCCCGGACCTTGCTATCACTCTTGTAGTAGACGGACTTATTCTCTCTTCTCGATCGAGGCTGAAAACGGGAAGCGGGCAGCGAGGCTGGTGGCAGAGACAATGAAGGCGGCACGGTTCCTTGGAGAGGGACGCATCGATCTCCACGAGGTGCCGATCCCCGAACCGGGACCGGACGAGGTCCTGGTACGAGTTCATAGCTGCGCCCTTTGTGGCACGGATCGGAGAGCGTACCGGAACGGGAGCGCTGTCATACCCGGGCATGAGGTGGCCGGGACCGTGGTCGTTGCGGGCAAGGACGTAACCGGCCTGGGCGAGGGCGCCAAGGGGGTCGTGTACCTCGTCGACTTCTGTGGCGATTGCTCAGCCTGCAGGGCGGGCTCGACCAACATTTGCCTGAAGCGCCGGAACATGTACGGCTTCACTGCGGACGGGGGCTTTGCCGAGTTCGAGGTTGTGCGGTCGAGGTGCTTTCTGCCCCTTGCCGGTGACGCGCCTCTCGATCTTGCCACGACACTCTTGGACTTTTACGGGACCAACCTGCATGCGTTCCGGCGCGCCGGGCACCCCGCTCCCCAGGTTGTGGGGGTCATCGGTTGCGGGCCCATCGGCCTCGGAGCGATATCGGTGGCCAAGGCGCTGGGCGCGCGGCAGGTGTTCGGGATCGACCTGGCCCCCTACCGCCTCGAGCTTGCGGGCAGCCTCGGCGCGGTGCCTGTCGATGCCCGGCCGGGCCACGCGACGGCAAGAGTGTTGAACCACTCGCCCGGCGGATGTGATGTGGTCATCGAAGCCACAGGCATCACCGCCACGCAAAGGCAGGCCATCGAGCTTGCGGCGCCTGCGGGGCGTGTCGTCTTCGTAGGTCACAACCGCGAACCTCTCGAGGTGCACACCCTGACGGACCTGATCGCGCCGGAACGGTCGCTGTTCGGTTCCGAGTACTTTCCCATCGGCGCGTTCTCAGAGGCGTATGCACTCCTGGCCTCCGGCGCGTTCGATGCAGCCTCGGCCGTGACGCACCGCTTTCCTCTCGATCAGATAGGCGATGCGTTCGAGGCCTTCTGGTCCGGCGCCACCGCCAAGGTGCTGGTGCAGCCTTGACGAGCGCAACGAGTGAGCAGTTGCGTGCAGCCGTCGTGGGAGCGGGCTTCGTGGGCGCCATCCATGCGCGCGCTCTCAGCGATCACCCATCGGTCGATCTCATCGCAGTCTGTGGACGTACGCTCCCCAAGACAGAGGCGCTTGCATCTGCTCACGGCGCGGTGGCTCGCAGTTCGGTTGATGAGTTGATGCACAAAGACGCTCCCGATCTGGTTTGTGTTTGCACCGGAAACGATCAGCATCTCGAACCAACTCTCAGAAGTCTCGAAGGTGGGGCCCATGTCTTTGTCGAGAAACCGATGGCATTCCGGCTCGATCAAGCGCGCCGGATGATCG
>JACDCD010000185.1 GCA_013694625.1 Actinomycetota bacterium
CTGGTTCCGTTAGTCCTGGTTCGAATCCAGGCGCCCCAGCGCACGAGGCATGGCCCGGTAGTCTAGTTGGCCGAGGACGCCGCCCTCTCAAGGCGGAGATCACGGGTTCGAATCCCGTCCGGGCTACCAGGGGCGCGTAGGGCGGCGTCCCGTGGGCCCTCATCACTGCCGGTGAACGCGACCAATGCCGGAGGAACCCCCGCCTCCGACGTCGTTCGGCGCAATGACCCCGCCTCCCTGCCTATGTCAGATTGATGCGGCCCCAGACAAAGCGATGGTCTCTTGATTCGAGGGATTTTCGGCCACGGAGGCCGGTCCCTCTTACACCATCTCTCCGGGCACTACTCGATCATCTCATCGGTCTGGCAGAATGAATGTGTCGCCTTCCGCCCGTCCCAGGGGCTGCGGTCACGTCGGAAGCAGCGGTCGATCAAGGGCGGGTCGCCGATAAGCTAAACTCGCCCCGGCCCGGGCAACATTTGTCTCTCCAGGTCGGGGGCCGACATCGCCCCGCCCTCCAAGGTCTGAATCCCGTCCGGGCTGTGACCTTCGACGATTCTGTCCGTACGGCTCTTCGAGTCAGAAAAAGGAGCGCGCAATGAACCCGACCGACATCGTCGAGCGGCCCTATCTGAAGACTGATCTGCCCGAATTCCGGCCCGGGGACACGGTGCGGGTCCATGTTCGCGTCGTCGAGGGTGAACGCGAACGCGTGCAGGTGTTCGAAGGCGTCGTGATCCGGCGCAGGGGGAGCCAACTCTCGCAGACCTTCACGGTCCGAAAGGTCTCATTCGGCGTGGGCGTCGAACGCACCTTTCCGCTCCATTCGCCGATGATCGCCAAGATTGAGATCCGGACCCGCGGCCATGTCAGGCGAGCCAAGCTCTACTACCTTCGTTCCCGAGTCGGAAAGAAGGCGAAGGTGAAGGAGCGGCGCAACTGACGCACGCCCCTCAACCGCATAGGCCCGGGGAATTGCCCCTGGGCACGGCGGGGGCGCCCTCTCTTAAGGGCCCGCTTTGCCTTACGCTCTCTTTCCTATGGCAAAGGCTGGGATGACTGGGGTAAAGGAAGTGACGGCCGAGCGCGACGGCGGACCCAGGCAAGACAAGAGTTCCTCGGTCATGGGTTACCTGACAGAGCTGCCGATCCTGGTGCTCTTCGCCTTCGGGATAGCGATCATCATCAAGACCTTTCTGGTCCAGGCGTTCTTCATTCCCTCTGCTTCGATGGTGCCGACACTACAGATCGGCGACAGGGTTCTGGTGGAGAAGGTGAGCTACACCCTGGGCGAGCCCCAGCGGCAGCAGGTCGTGGTGTTTGCGAAATCCGTCTTCGGCGGCAAGCTGCCGGACGTTCCCTGGTACGAGGATGTACGCAACTTCGGGGGCGAGTTGCTCGGCCTCCCAAGCGCCTCCGAGGAGGATTACATCAAGCGGATAGTGGCCGTCGGCGGTGACACGATCCGTTACTCAGGGAGCCCCCGGAAATTGTCGGTCAATGGCGAGCCGGTGTCCGAGCCCTATCTTCAACACCGGGATCAAGCCAGCCCCGCCGTCACCTCCAAAGCGTGCAAACGGCTCGACATGGCCGCGGCAGGCGACGGTTGCCGCGTGCCGGACGACGAGATCTTCGTCATGGGCGACAACCGGAGCAATTCGGAGGACTCTCGGCTCATCGGTCCCATCAAAGAGGAGAAGATCGTCGGCCACGCCTTCGTGGTGATCTGGCCGCCCGTCGACTTTTCCGGCCTCTAGGGCCGGGCCATGGGCGTGGATCTCCCGCACCTGTGCCCGAAGCAACCGGCCTGAACCGTGGGGCGGGGACCGTCGCGTTTAGAGTCCCGTACCGAGATGACCTCTGCGGCGGTGGGACTCATGGAGAGACGGCTCGCCGAGGCCGGCTTCTCGCAGGTTGCCGGGGTCGACGAGGTGGGTAGGGGGGCGCTCGCCGGACCGCTGGTGGCGGCCGCCGTCATCCTGCCCCCCGAAGCCGGGATAGAGGGTCTCAGGGACTCGAAGCTGTGCACCCCGTTGCAAAGGGAACGGCTCTCCGAGCAGATCGTCGACCTCGCCCTCGCGTACTCCATCGTGCGGGTTCAGCCCTCCAGGATCGACCGCGCAGGCCTGCAGAGATGCAATCTCCAGGCGCTCCGAAGGGCCCTGAAAAGCCTTTCGCTCACCCCCGACTACGTGCTCATCGACGGCTTCAGGTTGAAGCGCCTGCAGTGGCCGGGCCTCGCGGTGAAGAAAGCGGACGCAGTTTCGAAGAACGTCGCCGCGGCCTCGATCGTCGCCAAGGTTCACCGGGACAGATCCATGCGCCGCTACCATCGCCGGCATCCCGAATACGGTTTTTCGACCAATGTGGGGTACGGGACATCGGAGCACTGGGCGGCCCTGAAGCGCTTCGGGCCCTCGCCCATCCATCGCCTCTCCTTCTACGGGGTCACAGGGTTTCCGGACGAGGATGGCTTACTCCATCCGCCCAAAGCGCGACACTTTGGAGAGGAGACCTGCCCAGTCCCAGAGGGGGTGTCATGAGCGTCGAGGACCTCGAGAAATACGAGGCCGAAATGGAGCTCCAGCTCTACAAGGAGTACCGAGACGTCCTGCCGATGTTCAAGTTCGTCGTGGAAACCGAGAGGCGTTTCTATCTGGCGAACGAGGTGAAGGTCGACACTAGGCACCTCGGCGCAAAGGTCTGGTTCGAGGTCGAGCTCCACGATGCTTGGGTGTGGGACATGCACCGTCCGGCCCGATTCGTCTCGGACGTCAAGGTCGTCACCTTCAGAGACCTCAATGTCGAGGAGCTCGCGCAGGTGTCCGAACGGGACCTGCTGCCGGACCCTCCCGGCCTCGAGCGCTAGGGCCCGCCTCGAGTCGCATCTCGTCCTTCGTCACACCCCGCCGTTACCTTGTGCACCCATGGAAGCGCACCGGCTGCTGGGAGACTCGGGCGAGGACCTCGCCGCGGCTCTTTACCGGCGCCAGGGTTTTGTGATCGTCGATCGCAATTACCGCTGCGGGATCGGCGAGCTGGACCTCGTTGCGCGCAAGGGCCCCCTGCTGGTCTTCTGTGAGGTGAAGACCCGCTCGAGCGACCGTTGGGGCGACCCGTCCGAGGCGGTCGGGCCGGTCAAACAGGGGCGGCTCAGGCGGCTGGCCGGCCACTGGCTGGCTAGCCATCGGGCACGGCCCGCGGAGATCCGCTTCGACGTCATCGCGGTCACCGCCCTGCCCGGAGCACACCCGAGGGTGGTTCAGCTGGCCGACGCCTTCTAGAGCCGTCCTTCCGCGAGGCTCGTGAAGTTCTTTGTCACACCCCGGTGATTACCTTGTCCGAGCCGCGTTTCCCGAGCCGGGATCGGATGCGATCCATGCTCGCAAAAACTCAGTCCGTTGCTCTGGTTGGAACCGATGCCCACCTGGTGGAGGTCGAGATCCACATCGGCACCGGGGTGCCCAGCTTCACGATCGTCGGTCTGCCCGCCAAGTCGGTCCGGGAGGCCGAACAACGCACCCGCGCTGCCCTCGTCTCCAGTGACGAGGAATGGAAGGCCTCCAGGCTCGTCGCCAACCTGGCCCCCGGCGCCCTGAGAAAAGAGGGCACGCACTTCGACCTACCGCTTGCCCTGGGCATCTTGAGCGCCCGGGATCGGATCGACCCCGGGCGCCTGACGGGGTGGGTCGCCGTCGGCGAGCTCGCCCTCGACGGCGCCGTCCGTCCGGTGCGCGGAGTGCTTGCCGCAGCCCTCGCGTGCCGCTCGGCGGGGCTGCGGGGATTGGTGTGCCCCGCGGCCAATGCCACGGAGGCCGCGCTGGTCGAAGACATCGAGATAGTTCCGGTGCAGACCCTGCGCGACTGCATCGCCTGGGCCCAGGGGCGGTGGGCCCCACCACCTCCTGAGGCCCCCATCCCTCCGGAGCCGGAGGACATCGAGAATTTGGCGGAGGTACGGGGACACGAGGCCGCCAAGCGGGCGCTCGAGGTGGCCGCCGCCGGCGGCCACAACCTTCTGCTGGTCGGTCCGCCCGGGTCCGGCAAGACGATGCTGGCGCGCCGGCTTCCGGGCATCCTGCCGCCGATGGCGACCGACGAGGCGCTCGACGTCACACGGGTGCATTCGGTCGCAGGACTGTTGGGCGAGCGCACCCATCTGCTCCGGTCACGGGCGTTCAGGACGCCTCACCACAACATCTCGCTGGCCGGCATGATCGGTGGCGGCCCCGGTCTGGCGCGCCCTGGAGAAGCCAGCCTGGCTCACCATGGTGTGTTGTTCCTCGACGAGCTGACTCTCTACCGCACCGACGTGCTCGAGAGCCTCCGGGCCCCACTGGAGGAGGGGCAGGTCCGCATCGCCAGGGCGGGCGGCGCCATCTGCTATCCGTGCCGCTTCGCGCTCGTCGCGGCCATGAACCCATGTCCCTGTGGCTACGCGGGGGACTCGCTGAGAGGCTGCCGCTGCTCGCACCACGCCCTCGATGTCTATCGGACGAGGCTTTCGGGGCCGCTTCTGGATCGATTCGACATCCAGATCGCCATGGCGCGTCCGTCCAGGGACGACCTTCTCGGCCCGCCCCAAGGCGAGTCTTCGGAGGTCGTGCGCCGGCGGGTCAAGGCCGCCCGCGCTCTTCAGGTGGACAGGTACGGCTCTACGCGCACCACCAATGCTTCCGCCTCGAAGCGCCAGCTCGAGAAGGCCGGTCGCCTCTCCGCCCCCGCGAGGGCAATGGTCGGACTCGCCGTCGACAGCCTCGCCCTGTCCGGCCGGGGGATCGACCGGGTTCTGCGGGTAGCGCGTTCGCTTGCCGATCTCGCCGGAGAGGATGACATCGGCGAGGAGCAGGTCGGCGAGGCCATCTCGTACCGCACACTCGACGGCGACATGGGAGTGGGGGCGTGAGGGCTCCTACCGCCGGGCCCGCACACCGCACGGTCTATCCGAGGGATGTGGAATGGCCGGCGCACCTGTCCGAGCCCGGCGCCCAGTCGCCGCCCGAGCGTCTCTTCGTAGCCGGCGCGCCGCTCGCCGACAGCGCTCCGGCGGTGGCCGTCGTTGGAACGAGGCGCCCGAGTGTGGCAGGAATCGAGAGCGCCCGCACCATAGCGGGAACCATGGCGCAGGCCGGCTTCGGGATCATCTCGGGCCTTGCCGTCGGTATTGATGCCGCGGCCCACGCCGCCGCGCTGGAGGCGGGCGGGACCACCGTTGCGGTGCTGGGCTGTGGGCTCGACGTGGGTTACCCGGCTTCGAACCTGCGCCTGAAGGAGCAGATCGTTCGGAGCGGAACCGTGGTTTCGGAGTATCCGCCCGGTGTCGGTCCCCTGAAGCGGCACTTTCCGGCGCGCAACAGGATCATCGCCGCTCTCTCCGTCGGGGTCGTGGTGGTCGAAGGCGCCTTGACCAGCGGAGCGCTGGTGACTGCACGGCTTGCCCTCGACCTGGATCGCTCCGTGTACGCAGTCCCCGGCAGCGTCCGCAATCCGATGGCGGCGGGGCCGAACGAGCTGATCCGGACGTCACGGGCGGCACTGGTCACCGATCCCCGCCACATCCTCGAAGACCTCGCCCCCAATCTGGTGTGGTCTCCGTCACCGGGGTCGGCGCCGGCGGCGGCGCCCGTGGACCGCGCCGAGAGAGACGTGCTGGCCGCCCTCGAGGACACGCCGACCCCTCTGGATCGAATCACCGGCCGGCTCAACGTGCAACCGGGGCGCGCCGCCCTGGCGCTGGCCAAGCTCGAGGTGAGGGGGCTGGTGACCAGAGGACGGGGCGGCTACCTCCTGACCGAGTCCGGAGCACGGGCCCTCGTGTGACGTTCCGAGGGAGGTGCCTCGCAACTCGAAGGGGAGCTCCCCCGGAGACGGGCGGGGGAGAGGCAACCGGGCACTTGTAAAGCGGAGGCCTCAAGGAGCAGAATGCGCGCAGGCCGGTTGTTGGCAGAGGGTGACGCATGGACCGCGAAAGTCGAGCGGCTAGCTACTCACCGTCATTGGGCATGTACACAACGCATTCGAGTAGCCTACCTGCTTACCCGGTCGGGTCGCGAGACCACAAGGATGCTCTCATCGGAAGGAAGTAGAGCGGAAATGGACTCCAGCGAGTCGATAGCGGCTACGTCGGCGGCTTTTCTGTCCGCCCTCGAGGCGGAGCGTGACGTTTCGCCCCATACCCTCGCCGCCTATCGGCGCGACCTCGACACCTTTGACGCCTGGGCGGGGCGCGGGGGTGTAGCGGGGCTGGGTGCGGTCGACCGGAAGCTGCTGCGCAGATACGTCTCCTACCTGGCGCAGCTTGGTTACGCGCGGCGATCCATCGCCCGGAAAGTGAGCGCTCTCCGCTCCCTACTCGGATGGGCGGTCCTCACCGACGCCATCTCCGCCAACCCGGCCGAGGGTCTCGGCGCGCCGAAGCTCGACCGGCCGCTCCCGAAGGTGCTGAAGGCGGCCGAGGCGGCCCGGCTCTGCGAGCTTCCCGCCGGCGACGATCCCGTGGGCCTGCGCGACAGGGCCCTCCTGGAGCTGCTCTACGGGTCCGGGCTTCGCGTCGCCGAGGTGTGCGCCCTCGACCTGGGAGACATCGACCTCGCCGCTGCCACGGTACGGGTGACCGGGAAAGGTCGTAAGCAGCGTCAGGTCCCGATGAGCGAGCCCGCCGTAGCGGCCCTGGGGGTCTACCTGCAGGACGCTCGCACCCCCCTGCTGGAACGGGGTGGGGGGCGGGCGCCGGAAGCGCTGTTCCTGAACCTCCGGGGAGCCCGTCTGGGCCCGCGCACCGTGCGGGCGACCCTCGCCCGCCTCCTGCGAGCCGAGGGCTCGCCGGTGGTGAGCCCCCACGTTCTGAGGCACTCGTTCGCCACCCATCTGCTCGACGGAGGTGCCGATCTCAGAGCGGTCCAGGAGATGCTGGGACACTCGAGCCTTGCGACCACGCAGATCTACACCCACGTCTCCACCGAGCGCCTGCGGACCGTATACAACCAAACCCATCCCCGGGCGGGGCGCATATGAGTAAACCCATCCCCGAGCGCAGGGGGGCGGCGAGGCCCGCTGCCAGCCTTGGGCCCCGCAAGCCCCACAGACCCGACGCGGTCACGGCGGCCTGGACCCGGTACAAGGAGGACGCTTCGCCGGCTGATCGGGACGTATTGATCCTCAACTACTCGCCGCTGGTCAAATACGTCGCGGGGCGCGTTGCCGCAGGGCTCCCTTCGAACATCGAGCAGGCCGATCTGATCTCCTACGGGATCTTTGGGCTGATCGACGCGATCGACAAGTACGAGCTCGAGCGAGGGATCAAGTTCGAGACGTATGCCATCAGCCGCATTCGGGGTGCCATCATCGACGAGCTGCGAGCCATCGACTGGGTGCCGAGGTCGGTGCGATTTAAGGCGCGCGAGGTCGAGAAGGCCTATACGAGCCTCGAGAACAAGCTGAAGCGGCCGCCGTCCGACCCCGAAGTCGCCCAGGAGCTAGGTGTCTCGCTCGACGAGCTCAACCACACCTATACGCAACTGTCGAGCGTTTCTCTCATTGCCCTGGACGAGCTGATGTCGGTCGACGGCGAGCGAGGGGACAGACTGTCCCTGGTCGAGACTCTCGAGGACACCAAGGCAGTGGGGCCCGTGGAGGCTTACGAGTCCGAGGAGATGAAGGAGGTCCTGGCGCGAGCGGTCAATCGCCTGCCCGAGCGGGAGAAGTGGGTGGTCACCCTTTACTACTACGAAGCGATGACGCTGGCGGAGATCGGCAAGGTCCTGGGCGTGACCGAGTCGCGCGTATGTCAGATGCACACCAAGGCGGTGCTCGCCATGCGGGGGATCATCAATGAGGCCAGCCACGCCGGATAGGGCCGGCCAATGTTCCGTTACGCCCAGGGCGTCTCAACCGGGCAGCCCAATCGGAGCGTGTTAGCCTACTGGGGCTGCGAAGGCATCACAAAATACACACGTCCACCTCCCCCGGGCTAACTAACGCGTCTGGGGTTTTCGGTCTCGGGTTCGCCCGAGTCGGTGGGCGGAGGAATCCGGCCCAGGCCGGGCAATAACCGAAGGAGGGAATGTTCTATGCCCGTCGTCACGATGAGGCAGCTTCTGGAGGCCGGCGTTCATTTCGGTCATCAGAAGCGTCGTTGGAATCCCAAGATGAAGCGCTTCATATTCACCGAGCGCAACGGCATCTACATTCTCGATCTCCAGCAGACAATGGGGGGCATCGAACGCTCGTACAAGTTCATACGCGATCTCGTTGCGGGCGGGGGGACGGTTCTCTTCGTGGCAACGAAGAGACAGGTGCAGGATGCTGTTGAGGACCAGGCCAAGAGAGCCGGCATGCCCTACGTCAACTTTCGGTGGTTGGGCGGCATGCTTACCAATTTTCGCACCATCCACGAGCGGATAAAACGCATGCGCGAGCTCGAAGACATGGTGTCGACCGGTTCGCTTGACGCTATGAGCAAGAAGGAAGCCCTCAAGCTTCGGCGCGAGTACGAAAAGTTGAGCCGCAACCTGGGCGGACTGCGCGATCTCGATAAACCACCGGATGCGATCTATGTGCTCGACACCAAGAAGGAGGAGATCGCCGTCCGGGAGGCGAAGAAGCTCGGCATCCCCATCGTGGCCGTGCTGGACACCAACTGCGACCCTGATGATGTCGACTATGCGATCCCGGGCAACGACGACGCCATCAGATCCGGTGCGTTGTTGACGCGCATCATCGCCGACGCTGCCATCGAAGGCAGATCGATGCGCCCGGCTGTGGCGGGTGAGGACCCGGGCTCCGCGGCGAGCCCAGCGGCGGCCGAAGTGCTTCCCGGTGCCGCGGCAGAGCCCAAAGCCGAGTGGGAGCTTCAACTCGAGGCGGAGGAGGAGGAGGAGGCTGCTCGCGGCGAAACTGCGGAACCCGCAGCGGGCCCCGTCCCAGCGGGCCCAGATTCAGAGTCGGGCGAGTTGGAGCCGTCGAGTCCCACAACCTCCGCAGCTCCCGCAGATGGGAAGAACGAGGCGGCGCGCCTCTCCGACGAAGCCGCCCCGACAGAGGCGGCGCAGCGGGCTTGAGGAAGAGAGCACAGACCACAAGCTCTTTGCCCAACACGCGAGAAAGGTAGAACGACCGACATGGCCAGCTTCACCGCACGAGATGTAAAGGCACTCCGGGACGCGACGGGCGCCGGGATGATGGATTGCAAGAAGGCACTTTCCGAGACCGACGGGGATATCGATGCAGCAAAGCGGATTCTGCGCGAGAGGGGCCTTGCCGATGTTGCGAGACGCACCGGCCGGCAGGCAAGCGAAGGCATCATGTACTCATACATGCACAAGCCGGACCCGAACTATCCGCCCAAGCTCGGGGTGCTGATCGAGCTCAACTGTGAGACGGACTTCGTGGCGAAGACCGAGGAGTTCGAACGCTTGGCGAAAAGTCTGGCGATGCACATCTCTTTTGCCGATCCGTCCTGGACGACAAGGGACGAAGTGCCTCAGGACGTCATCGTCGAGGAGTCTGCGATTTACGCGAAGCAGGCGAAGGATTCGGGAAAGCCTGAGCAGGTAATCGACAAGATCGTTGCAGGCAAGCTCGAAGCCTTCTACAAGGCCAACGTACTTCAAGACCAAGAGTGGATCCAGGACAAGAACAAGACAATCGCCGTCCTGATCGACGAGGCTCGTTCCAGTATGGGCGAGAACGTGTCCATTGGTCGCTTTTGCCGCATACGGGTCGGTGAAGAAAGAGGGGCGTAGAGCCTTGTGAGTGCGATCGACGCTGCTCCCAAATTCAAACGGCTGCTGCTCAAGCTTTCGGGTGAGGCGTTTGCCGATCCGGAGCTTGGCATCGGGATCGACCCTCGGACGGTGGTGTCGATTGCGAGACAGGTTGTCGAGGCCAAGAACCTTGGAACCGAGCTGGCCGTCGTGATAGGCGGTGGCAACATGGTGCGGGGGTTGTCCGCCTCCGCTCAAGGCACCGACCGCACAACCGCCGATTACATGGGAATGCTTGCCACGGTCATCAACGGGCTGGCGCTTCAGGACGCTCTCGAGAAGGAAGGCGTGCAAACGCGCGTTCAGAGCGCTATCTCGATGCAGGAGGTGGCCGAGCCATACATCCGGCGGCGCGCCATGCGTCACCTTGAAAAGGGGCGAGTCGTCATCTTTGCCGGAGGTACCGGCAATCCGTACTTTTCCACCGACACATCGGCAGCTCTGCGGGCTTTGGAGATCGGCGCCGACGCGATCCTCAAGGGCACGCAGGTCGATGGCGTCTACGACTCCGATCCCCATGTCAATCCCGGCGCCAAGATGTTCAGGTCGGTGTCATACATCGAAGTCCTCCAGCGCGGCCTCAAGGTGATGGACTCAACCGCAATATCGCTGTGCATGGACAACGACCTTCCGATCGTCGTGTTCTCTCTGAAGGATGGCAACATCGTCAGGGTCTTGTCCGGGGACGACGTGGGCACATGGGTGCATTCGGACTCGAATGTCTAGTCGTCCGCCCAAAGCAACCTAGAAAGGGCTGGAATGGCCGAAGACAGAGAAGAGGTTCTAAGAGAAGCAGCCGGCAAGATGAAGAAAGCCGTCTCGGTGAATCGAGAAGACTTGTCTTCCATCAGGTCGGGCCGTGCAAGCCCCTCGCTGTTGAACCGCATCTCGGTCGAGTACTACGGATCTCAGGTGCCGCTGAACCAGGTCGCGAACATGTCGGTTCCCGAGCCCCGGCTCCTGGTGATCGCGCCGTATGACCCGAATTCAGTCGCCGCAATCGAAAAGGCGCTACAGGCGTCAGATTTGGGCATCATGCCGAGCAACGACGGTCAGGTGGTGAGGCTGGCCTTCCCGCAGCTCACCGAGGACCGGCGAAAAGAGCTCATCAAATTGGCCCATACGCGCGCCGAGGAAGGGCGCATCGCGGTGCGCGGGGTTCGCCGGCACGCGAAACAGGACCTCGAGCGGATGAAGAAAGATGGCTCGCTCTCACAGGATGAGGAGCGGGCGGCGGAGAACCGCCTGCAGAAGCTCACCGATGAGAACGTGGCGGAGGTCGACGCCAACCTGAAACACAAGGAAGAAGAGCTCTCCGAGGTCTGACGGTGAGGGCCAAGGGAGGGGACGAGGGAAGTCCTTCCCTGGAGCCGGCGCCGACGGGGCAGGCGAAGGGCGGACCGCCCGGGCGTTCGCTCGTTAAGGCTGTCGCGACGGCCGGCGCCCTGCTCGGGGCGATGGGGGTTGTCTACCTCCTGGGCCGGGTTGCGTTCTTCGCGCTCATCGTCGCCGTCGCCCTCGTCTGCCTCTGGGAGGTGTTCGACGCCCTGGTGCGCGCCGGCGGTCGCCCGGTCGCATCCTTCGGCCTGGTGTGCGCCGGCGCCATGGTTGCGGTCGCCTACTTCGATCGGCCCGGTCTCGTGGGAGCGGTGCTCGTGGTCACGATGTTCGGCGCCTTCCTGCTGGCGCTCCGGCCGGGCCGGGGGCACAACGCGGCCTCCGACGTCGCCTGGACGGTGCTCGGGGTGACCTGGATAGGAGGGGGCGGCGCCGGGGCGGCTTCCATCCTGGTGCTGGGGCCCGACGGCCTTCAGTTGCTCGTCGCCTTCGTGTTGATCGCAGCCCTCGACGACATTGGGGCCTACTTCACCGGGACGCGCTTCGGCGCTCACCGAATGGCCCCTTCGATCTCCCCGGCAAAGTCCTGGGAAGGGTTTGCGGGCGGACTCGCCTGCTCGCTCCTGGGTGGAGGACTCTGTGCTGCCGTGTTGCCTCCTCTCGGAGCGGTCGACGGGATTGCGCTCGGCGCCCTCTGCGGGGTCTTCGGGCCGGCCGGCGACCTGGCCGAATCACTGGTCAAGCGGACCGCGGGCATCAAGGACTCGGGGCGGCTGCTCCCCGGGCACGGCGGCTTCCTGGATAGGCTGGATGCGATGATCTTCTGCGCGCCGGTCGTCTTCCTGTACCTGCGTTTCGTCGCCGATCTGGCCTGATCCCAGCCCTCCATGTTGTCCGCCCGGCGTGTGACAATTGCCCTGGCACCGGGAAGGCGACCCCCGTTCGCCAGGTTGCGGATTGTGGAACGTCGGCCGCCGATCAAGACGGCCTATGAAGAGTTAGGAGCATGTGTGAGCCCCGGAGTCCTGTTGTTCATCGCCGCCATTCTGATAGTGGTGATGATCCATGAGTCGGGCCACTTCCTGGTCGCCAAGGCGTTCGGGTTCAAGGCCACGCAGTTTTTCGTCGGCTTCGGCCCGACCATCTGGTCGACCCAGAGGGGCGAAACCGAGTACGGGATCAAAGCCCTGCCGCTCGGCGGCTTCGTGAAAATCCTGGGGATGAACCCCTATGAGGACATCGCCCCCGAGGACCGAACGCGCTCATATCAGGCCAAGCCCCGGTGGCAGCGCGCCCTCCTGTTGCTTGCGGGCTCGGGCTCGCACTGGATCGTTGCCTTCGTCATCCTGGTCTTCGCCGCGATGGCGATCGGCTTCCCGACAGGGGCTATAAGCAACGAGATTGCAGCCGTCCAGCGCGGCCAGGGGCTGGCCACTCCGGCGCTGGCCGCCGGCATCCGGCCCGGGGATCGCATTGTCGGAGTTGGTGGGCACGCCACCGACTCATGGCCGGACATACGCGACTACATCCGAACCCGGGCCGGCCGAGAGGCCAGTTTCACGGTCGAGCGAGGTGACGTCAGGCGCGCCGTCACGGTGACCCTGGGTCAGGCGATCTTCAGAGATGGACGGCCCGTCGCCTATGCAGCGCCGGGCGAGGATCTCCGGCGGGCCCGGGCAGGCGAGCAGAAGGTGGGTTTTCTGGGGGTCGAGCCCGAGCCCGAATATCAGACGGAGTCACTCCCCGGGGCGCTGGCCGATTCTGCGGCCCGGACCTGGGAGATCAGCGTCATGTCCGTGCGGGGCATCGGCGATGTCTTCGGGATGGTCTTCGGGGGTGAGCTCCTCGACGCGCTGACGGGCCAGGGGCGCCGCCAGGTGGACGAAGGCCCTCTCGGATTGGTCGGGGCCAGCAGGATCGCCGGAGAGAGCGTCGCGCGCGGCCAGTACCTTGCGTTCGTTGGCCTGATCGTGAGCTTCACTATCTTCGTCGGGATCATGAACCTGCTGCCGCTTCCCCCTCTCGACGGCGGCCACCTCGCGGTGCTCGCGTGGGAGGGCATCACCGGCAAGGCGGTCGACCTCAGGCGCCTGATTCCAGTGGCCGCGGCGGTCATCTCGTTCTTCGTGCTGCTGTTCCTCGCCGTGCTCTACCTTGACCTCGCTCGTCCGATCAGGGTTCCTTTCTAGGTGGCCCCGTTCGAGCGTCGTAGGACCCGGCGCCTGATGGTCGGCTCGGTTCAGGTCGGCGACGGCGCCCCGGTGTCGGTCCAATCGATGACGACCACCAAGACCGATGATGTCCAGGCGACGCTGATCCAGATCCACGAGCTCGCCACCCAGGGCGCCGACATCGTCAGGGTCGCGGTTCCGCACGAAGCCGACGCCAGGGCGCTTCCCCTGATCGTGCGGGAGGGAGGGGTGCCGATAGTCGCCGACATCCACTTTTCGGTGCGGCTGGCGATGATGGCGGTCGAAGCAGGCGTCCATGCCCTGCGTCTCAACCCGGGCAATATCCGGAACCCCAGACACGTCAAGGAGGTTGCGGACGCGGCGAAGGAGCGCCGCATCCCCATCCGCATCGGCGTGAACGCCGGCTCGCTGGACAAGAAGCTGGTGGCCAAGTACGGGCGGCCGACGGCCGAGGCGCTCGTGGAGAGCGCCCTGTACGAGATCGGCCTGCTGGAAGAGCAGGGCTTTTACGACATCAAGGTGTCGGTCAAGCATCAGAACGTGCCCGAGATGATCGCGGCCTATCGCCAGCTCGCCGACCGGACCGACGCCCCTCTTCACCTGGGTGTCACCGAGGCGGGCACCCCGAAGCAGGGTGTGGTCAAGTCCACCTTGGGGATCGGCACGCTCCTGGCCGAGGGCATCGGCGACACCATCAGGGTTTCGCTGACCGCCGATCCGGTCGAGGAGGTGAAGTACGGGAAGCAGATCCTCAATGCGCTGGGTCTGCGAAAGGACACGGGGGACCTGGTGGCGTGCCCCTCGTGCGGGCGCGCCGAGCTGGACGTCGTCGCCCTCACCGAGGAGGTCGAGGCCGCCCTCGAGAAGATGGATCTTCCGCCCATGCAGGTCGCGGTCATGGGCTGCGAGGTGAACGGGCCGGGAGAGGCGCGCGACGCAGACATCGGCATCGCTGCGGGACCGGGGCGAGGATTGCTCTTCTCCAAGGGCAAGCAGATCGGGTGGGTGCCCCACGACCGGCTGGTTCAGAGCCTCCTCGAAGAGGCCCAACGCATCGGCGATGAGATCAGGGCGGCGTCGGGCACTACGGCGGACGGTGACGGCGTGGTCGTGACAGGCGCCGGCCGGCGTCCGCCGACCATGTCCATCGGGATGGGACCGCCGGGGGAGTAGCCGGCTGCCGGTCGCTCCCGCCGGAAGACCCCGCGGCGGCAACCCTACCGTCGGAAGCGCCTCCGGGCCGGGCTGCCCCTTACTTCCGGCCGGCCAGGGGTCGCTTTCCGTGGTTCGCTTTGTTCTTGCGGCGTGCCCGCCGCTTACGTGCCTTCTTGGCCATTCTCGGTCTCCAGTGCTGGGTGGTGCTCGGCGTCGACGGACCCAAACTACAGGCTGCTCAAGCACCTTTGTGATAGCATTCTTCTCGACGAGCGTCCGAAGCTGGCGGCGGTTGAGTGGAGGTTTGGACGAAGTGGGGCCCCTCGAGAGAGGGGCCTATCTGTTGGTGGACCGACGCTCGTCAAAGCGTCAAAGCATGGAGCCGAACAGCCAGCGGGCAGGGCGGCCGAGAGGAGGGGACGTGGGCGCGCTCGAGGAGGTGCGAGACCTCGCCGAGTCCGTGGCCGGTCGCCGCGACCTGCGGCTGTGGGATGTCGAGCTGGGCGGAGGGCGCGGCAACTCGGTGGTCCGGGTGTATGTGGACAGCGAGGAGGGCGTCGATCTCGACACCGTGGCCGAGATCTCTCAGGAGCTCTCGCGCGGACTGGACCTCAGGGATCCGTTTCCCGGCCGCTATGTGCTCGAAGTGTCGTCGCCCGGTCTCGAGAGGAACCTCAAGCGGCCCGAGCACTTCTCAGCCTCGGTTGGCAAGAAGGTGACGATGAAGACGAAGAGGGCACTCAATGGAGGCAGTCACCGGATCGACGGCCTGATCAGGTCGGCGGGCACCGTGGCGGTGCAAATCGAGCTGGACGGCGCCAATGAGCACGGGGAGCCACAGGTCGAGGTGCCCTACGACCAGGTGAAGACGGCCCGGACGGTTTTCGAATGGCAGTCGCAATGAGACTCCCATGCGAGGAAAGGCAAGCGTCATGAACATACCAATGGACTCTCTGCGCGAGCTCGAACGGGAGCGCGGGGTTTCGTTCGACACCCTTGTCGAAGCCATCGAAAGGGCGCTGGCTCAGGCATACCTGCGGGTCAAGAACGCTCAGGAGGACGAGACCCGTGGAGCGCGCGCGGTGATCGAACGCGAAACGGGCCTGGTCACGGTTTACGCACAGGATCTCGACATCGACGTGGACACCGAAGAGATCACGGTCGAGAAGGAATGGGAGGACACGCCCGCCGACTTCGGGCGAATCGCAGCTCAGGCCGCAAAGCAGGTGATCCTTCAACGTCTGCGGGAAGCCGAACGTGACATAACTTTCGGAGAGTACGCAGGACGGGAAGGTGACATTGTCACCGGCATCGTCCAGCAGCACGATCATCGCTACACGATCCTCGAACTCAACAAGACCGAGGCTCTGATGCCTCCGTCCGAGCAGATCCCGCACGAGCGCTACGAGCACGGTGCGCGGCTCAAGGCTTACATCGTCGAGGTGCGCAAGTCGGTGCGCGGGCCCCAGATCATCGTCTCCCGAACCCATCCCGGTTTGATCAAGCGCCTGTTCGAGCTCGAGGTTCCCGAGATCCTCGAAGGCGTTGTGGATATCAAGGCGGTCGCGCGTGAGCCCGGCCATCGCACCAAGTTCGCGGTTGCATCAAACGATCGCAACGTGGACCCTGTCGGCGCTTGCGTGGGAGCGAAGGGCTCACGCGTGCGCATGGTGATGAACGAACTCAGGGGCGAGAAGATCGACATCATCAAGTGGGTCGACAACCCGGAAGAATTTGTGGCCAACGCGCTTTCGCCGGCCAAGGTGAAGCAGGTGAAGATCGACGGCGACGGAGGGACGGCCCTCGTCATAGTCCCGGACTATCAGCTCTCTCTGGCCATCGGCAAGGAGGGGCAGAACGCACGGCTTGCCGCTCGGCTCACGGGCCTGCGGGTGGATATCAAATCCGAATCCCAGGTCCGGCGCGACGCCGAGGAAGCTGCGGCCGCAGCCGCGGAGCCGGCGGCGGACGAGACCCCTCAGGCTGAGTCTGCTCCGCAGGTCGGTGGCTGACGGAACGTCTGGGGGCGCCCGCTTATCGGGCCGTCTAAGATGGCCGCAGTCCCACGGGGCACATCGAGCACGGCCGCTGACGGGACGTTCGCAGGCGGAGCCGAGGCCGGGCCGCGCGCCGAGCGTCCGCCCCGCAACGCCAGAAGAGTGTCTGCAAGGCAGATGAGAAAGGAAGCTATGGCCAGGCCGAGAGTGCATGAGGTGGCGAAAGAGCTGGGGATCTCCTCGCGCGAGGTCCTGGCGCATCTCGAGTCCATCGGCCGGCCCGCAAAGAGTCATTCCTCCGCGATCGACGAACCCCTGGCGGAGAGGGTGCGCCTCGAGTTGAGCAACGGCGCCACGCCCGCCGAGGCGGATGCGACCACACCGGAAGCGGCGCCCGAGGCCGCTGCCGGTCCCGTCGCCGAGGAAACGCCCTCGAACCCGGCGCCGGTCGTGGCCCCCGATCCGGCGAGAGAGACAACCTCGACTCCGGCGGGGCCTTCCCCTGTAACCGTGCCCAGGGGCGTCACCGTCAGGGACTTCGCCGATGCTGCCGGCCGGTCACCCGCCGAGATAGTCAAGGTCCTGCTCGGTATGGGCGAGATGGTCACCGTCACGCAGTCGATTGGCGACGAGGCCCTGCTCCTGTTGGGGGACGAGCTCGGCGCGCCGGTTCGGCTACTCGAGCCCGGCGAGCCCGAGGCGGCCGCGAGCCCACCTCCCACCCCCGAACCGGACGACGACGGGGGCCTTGCGCCACGACCGCCCGTGGTCACCGTGATGGGACATGTCGATCATGGCAAGACCTCGATTCTGGACGCACTTCGCAAAACCGAGGTCACCGCCGGCGAGGCGGGGGGGATCACCCAGCACATCGGCGCCTATCAGGTCACTTTCGAGAACCGTGTCATCACCTTCATCGACACGCCGGGACACGAAGCGTTCACCTCCATGAGGGCCCGCGGCGCCCAGGTGACCGATATCGTCGTGCTGGTGGTCGCGGCGGACGATGGCGTGATGCCGCAAACGGTCGAGGCGCTCGACCACGCTCGCGCCGCCGGAGTCCCCATCCTCGTGGCGGTCAACAAGGTGGATCGAGCGGAGGCCGATCCAGGTCGCGTGAGGCAGCAGCTGGCAGACCGCGGGCTCCTGCCCGAGGAATGGGGGGGAGAGACGGTCTACGTCGATGTGTCGGCTCGGGAAGGCACCAACCTCGATCTGCTGCTCGAGAACATCCTGCTCATCGCCGACATCCAGCTGGACCTCAAGGCCAACCCGGATGCTGAGGCGAGCGGGGTCGTTATCGAGGCCAACCTGGATCGTGGCCGGGGGGCCCTGGCGACCCTGTTGATCAAACGAGGGACACTCCTTGCCGGTGACGCCCTCGTCGCGGGCGCAGCCTGGGGTCGCGTGAGAGCCATGCTCGACGAACGGAGTGACGCCGTGCCCGAGGCCGGCCCAGGCCGGCCGGTGCAGGTTCTGGGCTGGCAGGGGGTGCCCGAGGCGGGGGACGAGTTCATAACCCTGGACGACGAACGGGAGGCCCGCCGGCTGGCGGGTGAGCGCGATCACCACCGTCGCGTCACCGAACAGGGCGCGGCGCGGGGGGTGTCGCTGCAGACGCTGCTGGCCGCTACCCGCGAGGGTGAGGTACCCGAGCTCAACCTCCTGCTCAAGGCCGACGGACACGGCTCGGTCGAGGCGCTGGACGACCAACTCGTCAAGATGGACCAGAGCCTGGTGTCGCTGAACGTCGTACGAAAGGGTGTGGGCGGGATCAGCGAGAACGACGTCACGCTTGCCCAGGCCTCCGATGCGATCGTGATCGGGTTCAACGTGGTAGCGAATTCCCAGGCGCGTGCCCTTGCAGAGGCCGGTGGCGTCGACATCCGCACCTACCGGGTCATCTATCAGGCGGTGCAGGACATCGCCGATGCGGCGCGCGGTCTCCTTGGGCCCGAGGTGCGGGAAGTGCCTCTGGGACAGGCCGAGGTAAGGGCCACGTTCCGTGTTCCGCGCCTCGGGGTGGTTGCGGGCTGCATGGTCCTGGAAGGGGTCATCCGCAGGAACGGCCGCGCCCGGCTGGTGCGGGACGGGACGATCATCTACGAGACCAGGGTCTCGTCCCTAAGGCGATTCAAAGACGATGTGCGCGAGGTCGCCACGGGCTTCGAGTGCGGGATTGGACTCGAGGGCTTCCAGGACGTGAAGGAGGGCGACCTTATCCAAGCCTTCGACGAACAGGAAGTTGCGCGTTAAGGCAACGATTTGTCTGTGTTCATAGGTGTGGCTCGCTACGACCTCTTTATCCCGGCCAGCAGATCGCTCAAGGGCAAGCGCCGGGTGGTGCGATCGGTGGTCGCAAACGTACAGAACAAGTTCAATGTCTCGATAGCCGAGGTCGCCTATCAGGATCTGTGGCAGCGAAGCGCTCTGGGAGTGAGTTGCGTCGCCGAGTCGCCCGGGCACTGCCGCAAGGTTCTCCAGGAGGTCGAGAAGACGATGGGGCGAGTCTCCCTGGGAAACGCCGAGATAATCGACCGGTCGGTCGACGTGGTTGCCCTGGAGGATCTGTGAGCCAGCGAGTCGCCCGTGCCCAGGAAGTTGCACGAGAGGTCCTCGGCGAGACGATTCAGAACCTCAAGGATCCACGTGTTGGTTTTGCAACCGTGACCGGGGTGCGCATGACCACCGACCTGCGCCAGGCCCGTGTTCTGGTGTCGGTTCTGGGGACCCCGGAGGAAGAGGAGCGGACGATGGCCGGGCTGAGGAGCGCCGCTCCGTACATCCGCAGCGAGCTCGGCCGGCAGGTGAGGCTCAAGTACCTCCCCGAGCTCACCTTCGAGCTCGATCGACGCGCCCAGACGGCCGAGCGCGTCGAGTCGCTGCTCCGCGAGATCCACCTCGAAGAGCGATGAGATCACGCTACGGCCTGTCCGACTGGGACGCTGCGGTGTCGGCGCTGTGTGCCGCCGACGAGGTAGCGATTGCGTGTCACGTGAACCCCGACGGCGACGCACTCGGATCACTGATGGCGGCGTACCTGGGGCTGCGACAACTCGGCAAACGAACCTTCGCAAGCTGGGGCACCACCCCTGCCAAGATCCCATACGGCTACGGCTTCCTTCACGTAGAAGACGCCCTGACCGACCCGGCTGCGCTCCCTCGCACAGACACCTTCCTGGCGCTCGACTGCGGCGCCGCAGACCGCCTCGGCGAGCTGGAGGGGCGCGCCTCTGACAGCAGGTGCACGATCAACCTGGATCATCATCCGGGCAACGACAACTTCGGCGCCTTGAACCTGGTGGTGCCCACGGCGTCGTCCTCCGCCGAGCTGGTGATGCGGTTGCTACAGGATTGCGGAGTCGAGATCGACCGCGCCATCGCCGTCTGTCTGTGGACCGGTGTCGTGACCGACACGGGGCGCTTCCAGTACTCGAACACCTCCCCCGAGACCCTCACGCTGGCGGCCGAATTGCTAGGGCTGGGGGTTCCCGCTCCGGACCTGGCGAGTGAGATTTGGGGATCACTCCCCTTCGCTTATCTGAGGCTCCTCGGCGTGGTGCTCGGGCGCGCCAGGCTGGTGGCAGGCGCCGGCCTGGTCTATTCCTGGGTCGGCCTCGATGACCTCGAGGTGACGGGGACCAGCCTTGACGAGGCCGAAGGGTTGATCGACGCTCTTCGCTCGACCCGTGACGCAGACATCGCCGTTATCTTCAAACAACAGGACGACGGAAAGTTCCGCGTGAGCCTTCGATCCAAGGGACCTCGAAGTGTCGGGGCCATCGCACGGGCGCGAGGTGGAGGGGGGCATGAGCTCGCCGCCGGCTTCACCGCCGAGGATGTCGAAGAGACGGTGGAGGGCATCCGCCGGGATCTCACGCGCTGAGCGCGATGGGATCGGGCGCGAGGGGTGCGGCCGACGGGGTGTTGGTGGTGGACAAACCGCCGGGGATGACCTCGCACGACGTTGTGGACGAGGTGCGGCGCCGGTTCCGGACTAGAAAGGTCGGGCATGCCGGCACCCTCGATCCGGACGCCACCGGTGTGCTCGTCTGCGGCCTCGGCAAGGCGACGCGCCTGTTGTCCTATGCACAGGGTGTGCCCAAGCGTTACCTCGCCCACGCCGTCTTCGGCGTGACGACCTCAACCCAGGATGCATCGGGAAGGGTGATCGACGAGCGGCCGGTCGTCGCCTCCGAGCACGACGTAGCGGCTCTCCTCCCCGCCTTCACGGGGGCGGTGCTCCAGACCCCACCTATGGTGTCGGCGGTCAGGCACGAAGGGGAGCGGCTCCACGTCAAGGCGCGCCGGGGTGAAGAGGTCGAGCGCACCGCGCGGCAGATCCACATCCACACCCTCCGGCTGGTCGAATGGCGGCCCGGAGAGCGCCCCGAGGCGACGCTCGACGTGACCTGTTCGGCGGGCACCTACGTGCGGACTGTGGTGCACGACCTCGGGGCGCGACTCGGCTGTGGCGCGCATCTCGGAGCGCTCCGGCGCACCGAGGCCGGCGGCTTCACGCTGGCCGACTCCGTGCCCCTCGACCGGGTCGACGCCGGGCACCTGCGGCCCCTCGTCGAAGCTGTGAGGGGGCTCAGGCGGGTCGAGGTGGACGATGCCGGGCGGGCGATGGTCGCCCACGGGCGGCCGCTCCCTCTCCCCGAGGCGGACCAGGGCGCCATCGAGTCCGGCGATGAGCCGGTCGCCGTGGTCTGTGGCGGCGATCTTCTGGGCGTCTATCGGAGGCGCAGTGACGTCCTCGTTGCCGAACGGGTCATCCCCGAGTGAGGATCATCGACGGCCTCGAGGCCATGCGCACCGAGGCCGTCGGATCGACGGGCGCCTCCGTCGTAATCGGCACCTTCGACGGGGTCCACCTCGGGCACCGGAGACTGATAGAGGCGGGCGTGGGCCGCGCCCGCGCCGGCGGGTGGGTGCCCATCTGCGTGACCTGGGATCGGCATCCCACGCAAACGCTTGCCCCGGCCATGGTGCCGCCTCTCATCACCCCCTTCGCCCGCAGGCAGGAGCTCGTGGCCGCCCTGGGACTGGAGGCGTTGGTGGTGCTCGCTTTCGACGAGGCGTTCACAACGTGGAGCCCGGAGCGCTTCGTTACCGAGGTCCTTGTGGAGGGCCTCGGGGCCCGCGCCGTAGGGGTGGGGAAGGGCTTCAGGTTCGGGCACAGGGCGGCCGGGGACACCGCTCTTCTCGAGAGGCTGGGCGAGCGTGAGGGCTTCAGAGTGGAAGCAGAGGACCTGCTCGAGGTCGGAGGTTCGCCGGTTTCGAGTACGCGCGTCAGGGCGGCCATCGCAGCCGGTGATCTGGCCGAGGTGAAACGGCTTCTGGGCCGTCCGTGGGATCTGGACGGCGTTGTGCTCCGGGGCGATCGCCGCGGGACATCACTCGGGTACCCGACTGCGAACATCGGGCTGGCCCCCTCGCTGGCACAACCGCCCAGCGGCGTGTACGCGGGCCGGGCAAGGACCGGCGGCGCCTGGTTCACGGCAGCGGTCAATGTCGGGATCAACCCGACATTCGCCTCCGAGACGCCGATCCACCCCCGGTTGGAGGCCTATCTGATCGGCTTCAGCGGGGATCTGTACGGCCGCCCGGTGCGGGTCGAGCTGTGGGAGCGCCTCCGCGACGAGCTCCGGTTCGCCTCCGCCGAGGATCTCGTTGCCCAGATTTCCCGTGACGTCCTCGCCACCCGGAAGGTCGTCGAAGGGTCGCCGATGGGCTCCACGCCTCGTGACCTGCTACTATGACCGCTCGAGCCCCTATGGGTTGGCGTGGCGGATGTATCCCACAGCCCTATCCGGGAAGCAAGTGCAGAAGGGACGGGAACAGGCGCGCATGGCGCTGCTCAAAGAAGAGAAGACACAGGTAATCGAAGAAAACGCCCGGAGCGAGGGTGACACCGGTTCCCCGGAGGTGCAGGTGGCGGTGTTGAGCCGTCAGATCACCCAACTGACAGACCACCTGCGAACACACCCCAAGGACCACCATTCTCGTCGCGGGCTCCTCCGAATGGTCGGACGCCGCCGCCGCTTGCTGGCGTATCTGAGACGCGAGGACGTCGAGCGCTATCGTGCGCTCATCTCCAAGTTGGGCCTTCGCCGGTAGCGTGGTTTCTCTGCGATCGTCGGACGAGCACCTTTTTCCCGCCGAACGGGTGATCGAGAGAAAGGAGAGCCCCGGCCTCGATCCCAATCTGTAAACACCGGAGAGGACAGCCACCGGTCGATGTTCAGTCGCAAGCCCGCCCGAAGCTCTCACCCGCGAGTCTCGGCGGTCTTACCACTGAAAATCGGCCGGCTCCTCTCCTCCAGCACCGTCCAGGGCGACGCACAGCGCGCGCCCATGACTTCTTAGGAAAGGAACCAACAAATGGCTAGACCAATGAGTCCCGATTCGAGCTCCGTAGAGCGGAAGATCGGAGACCAGACAATAAAGCTGGAAACCGGCCGGGTTGCCGGCCAAGCCGACGGCGCAGTGATTGCGTCGACGGGAGAAACCATGCTGCTTGCCACGGCCACTTCATCGGCACCGCGCGGAGACGGAGACTTTTTCCCATTGACCGTCGATGTCGAAGAGCGGATGTACGCGGCGGGCAAGATACCCGGCGGATTCTTTCGCCGGGAAGGCAAGTCTTCAGAGAAGGCGACGCTTCAGGCCCGCCTCATCGACCGGCCGATGCGGCCGTCGTTTCCACAGGGCTTTCGCAACGAGGTTCACTGTGTCGTGACCATCCTCGCAGTGGACAACGCGAACCCAACCGACATTCTCGCCATCAACGCGGTCTCCGCGGCGCTGGCGCTTTCTCCGATGCCCTTCCAGGGCCCGGTTGGGGCAGTGCGGTTGTCGCATATCGACGGGTCCTGGGTTGCCAATGCGACCTACGAGGAGCGCGAACAAGAGACCATCGAGCTGGTGATCGCGGGACGCAAGAACTCCAGCGGCGAAGTCGACATCATGATGATCGAATCGGCGGCCTCCGAGGATTGCTTCGATCTGATTGCGGCCGGGGCCACCGCGCCCGATGAGCGGCTTCTCGCCGAGGGCTTCGAGACGGCCAAGGGCTACATCGCCGAGGTCATCGCCGCCCAGGAGGAGCTCGCCGGAATGGTGCAGGTGACCAAGGGCACAGTCGACGGCGAACAGCCCGACTTCACCCTGCTCGTCGACTACACCGATGAGATATTCGAGCGAGTACGGGCCGATTGTGAAGCAGAGGTGCGCGAGGCGATCGCGATAACCAACAAAGGCGAGCGCCGCCGCCGCCTCGCCCTCACAACCGATGCTGTGACAGAAAGACTTGCCGAGGAGTTTCCCGACCAGGTGCACATGATCAAGCCGGCGCTGCGCGCGTTGACCAAGAAGCTCGTTCGCAAGCGGATAGTCGACGACAACGTACGGCTTGACGGGCGCAGCACCGACGAGGTGCGGCCGATCTGGGTGCAGACCGGAGTGGTCCCGAGGGTGCATGGAAGTGCGCTCTTCACCCGGGGAGAGACCCAGGCGCTGTCCGTTGCCACCCTGGGCATGCAGCGGATGGAGCAAATGATCGATGACCTCTCCATGGACGAGCGCAAGCGCTACATGCACCACTACAACTTCCCTCCCTACTCTACCGGCGAAGCTGGGTTCATGCGGGGCCCGAAGCGCCGTGACATCGGTCACGGTGCACTTGCAGAGAAGTCTCTGCTTCCGGTCGTCCCCACGAAAGAGGAGTTCCCCTACGCGTTGCGCGTAGTGTCCGAGATCCTGTCGTCGAACGGATCTACGTCGATGGCCAGCGTGTGCGGATCCTCGCTCGCGCTTATGGACGCAGGCGTGCCGATCCGGGGCGGCGCCCATGTGGGTGGAGTCGCCATGGGTCTTATCGCCGAAGGGGACAACTTCGTCACGCTGACGGACATCCTCGGGGATGAGGATGCGTTCGGCGACATGGACTTCAAGGTCGCCGGCACCAACGAGGTCGTCACCGCCTTGCAATTGGATACGAAGATTTCGGGAATTCCGGCCTCTGTTCTCGGGCAGGCTCTGCGGGCGGCCCGCGAGGCGCGTCTGCATATCATCAGTGAGATGAACAAGGGCCTCGAGTCACCCAGGCCGGAGCTTGCACCCTACGCACCTCGGGTGGTTTCCCTGAAGGTTCCGGTCGACAAGATCGGCGAGGTGATTGGACCTAAGGGTAAGAACATCAACATGATCACTGCGACCACAGGTGTCGAGATCGATATTGATGACGACGGCACCGTCCGCATCGGCTCGGGCGACTCCGAGTCGGCGCAGCAAGCCGCCAAGCTCATCGAAGATCTGGTCGACCCGAGACTTCCGGAGGTTGGCGAAAGGATCCTCGGGACCGTGGTCAAGATCATGCCCTTTGGAGCGTTCGTCAACATCGCACCAGGCCGGGACGGGCTCGTTCACATCTCCAAGCTGGGTGAAGGCCGGATAGAGCGCGTCGAAGACGCGGTCAATGCGGGGGACCAGATCGAGGTCGAGATAACCGAGGTCGACCGTCAAGGCCGCATATCGCTCACGCCGGTGGCGTGGCTCGATCGCAAGGTGGCCCAGGGCCAGTCGATCGAGGAGGCTCGCGCTTCGGCGGTGGGTGGGGGCGGAGGCGACCGGGGCCCTCGTCGTGACGGCGGCAGGGACCGTGGACGCGGCCGGCCGGGAGAGCGTGCTCCGCGTGAGTCATCCAGCTCGGGTGGGCCGCGCCGCGAGAGGGCGCCGCGGCGTGACGACGGCGCATAGGCGCCGCGGCGTGACGACGGCGCAGAGGCCCATGGGGAGTTGACCTTTTCGCGCACCACTTTGGACTCGGGCATCACGGTGGTCACCGAGCGGATGAACGAAGTCCGCTCGGCGACCGTCGGTTTCTGGTTTGACGTTGGGTCCCGTGATGAGCCCACCGAGCTCGCCGGAACCTCGCACTTCTTGGAGCACCTCTTGTTCAAGGGCACGCCCACCCGGACGGCCAAGGACATAGCCGACGGCTTCGACGCAGTGGGCGGTGAGGTTAATGCATTTACGGGCAAGGAATACACCTGTTACTACGCTCGGGTTCTCGATGACGACCTCGAGTTGGCAACCGAAGTTCTGTGTGACATGATCACGAACTCCTCGATCGAAGTGGATGAGTTCGAGTCCGAGCGCGGTGTCATCCTCGAAGAGATAGCGATGCACGAAGACACCCCCGACGAGCTTGTGCACGATCTCTTCTACAGATCTGTGTGGAGCGGCCATCCGCTCGGTCGCCCCGTGCTCGGGTCCAACGACAGCATCGGGGCAGTGTCCCGTGACCGTGTCGTCGAGTACTGGCACCAAAGGTACTCACCGGTGAATCTCGTTGTGGCTGCGGCCGGGCATCTTGATCATGACTCCTTCGTCGAGCGGGTGGACAAGCTGTTCAAGGGCCGGGGCGAAGGCCGAACCGACCGTGCGACCGATCCACCGTGCCTGTCGCGTATTGCAAACGTGGTTACGCGACCCACCGAGCAGGCGCACATCGTGCTCGGCACCGAAGGCTTGGCGCGCGACGACGAAGACCGCTATGCGCTGGCTGTGATCGACACGGTTCTCGGGGGCGGGATGTCCTCACGGCTATTCCAGGAGGTCCGTGAGAAACGCGGTCTCGCCTACTCGGTGTACTCCTACCGCTCTCTGTTTGCCGGCAGCGGCACCTTTGCCGTTTACGCAGGCACCACGCCACAGAATGCCGAACAGGTTCTGGACCTCGTTCAAACGGAGATCAACTCGATAACGAGCGACGGCGTTACCGAGGCCGAGCTCGAACGGGCGAAGGGCCATCTGAGGGGATCACTCGTGCTGTCGGCGGAGGACGCAGGCAGCAGGATGAACCGCCTCGCCAGGCAGCAGCTCACGACCGGCGAGA
>JACDCD010000190.1 GCA_013694625.1 Actinomycetota bacterium
GGCTTGAAGCCAACTCCACAAGCTGTCGTCTGCGACTATCAGGCATGACCGTACCGGTAGGGTTGTGATAGGTGGGATTGAGATAGAGAAGCCTCGGACGCAGCCGGATGATCGCGTCCTCCACGCGATCGAACAGTGCCCCCTCCTCATCCAACGGCACGGGTATGAGATGCGCCCCCCTCCCCCGAAGTATCGGGAGAGCGCCGGGATAGGTTGGATCCTCAAGCACTACGCCTTCCCCTCGTTGTAAGAGGGCCGACACAACCAGATCCAGAGCTTGTTGAGCGCCCGTCGTCACCACGATCTGATCCGCCGTCGTCAGGATGCCGCGATCGGTGAACTGGCGTGCGATCTCCTCACGCAGAAGCGGAAGTCCTACCGGTACATACGCCTGGATGGCTGCAAGAGCCATGAGATCACTCTTGTCCAGAGCCGCCATCTCCTGGACCACGGGAGCCGCCGCGGCAGTGACCACCGCGGATAGATCCACGACTTCTCCATTCCCACTGCGGGAACGAGCCGGCATCTCGACACGATGCAACCAGGGGAAGAGAGCCGTTTCTCGTCCCACTTGGCCTGAGCGAGGCCGTTCGCCTGCCACCCAGGTGCCACTCCCTTGCTTGCTGCAAATAAGTCCTGTCGAGCGCAGCAAGTCATACGCGGCAACTACCGTGCCCCGACCGACCGCGAGAGAGCGCGCAAGAGACCTCTCGGACGGTAGCAGGGTCAACGGCTCCAACTCGCCCATTTCAATTAACCTGCGTAGATCGGCTGCGAGGCGTTCGTGCAGGGCCCCGGAGCCGTGGCACCAACCGTGCAGCATGGTCACGACGCTGAAGGGCCTCATCGGCACGGCCTTCACGACATCTGCCCCCTCGGTCACTTCTGCGTTAGTTAGGATCGGCAACTACCCTCAACATGCTTTCCCTTCCGCGGTCTTAATTGCGCGTGAAGCGACAGAGTTCAGGACGTTGTAAGGATTGACCGAGAGCGTCGTCTGCAGGCGCCGGGTTGCCCACCAGCGGATCCTCGGCCGGTGTTGTCGCCTGATCTAGGGCCGCCCTCAATGGATGTCGCCGAGGTCGATCGCCTCCGCCCGGGGCTACACAGGTGACATGAGCAGCATAGAGCTGCTGACCAAAGAGAGGAGCTCTCGAAACGACTGCGGCGCAAGGGCGACCTGCTGGTTCTCGGCGTGCGACCGGCTGATCTGCCGCACGTTTGCTGCCTGAAACTCATGGCGGCGTGCCGTGCCCGCCTGAGCGGGCGGCGGTACCCTCTTCCTCATGCTGGCCCCACATGATCGAACGGCACCCGCAGCAGAACGGCCCACAACCGGGCCGTTCTGCGCGTTGGATCAGTGGGTGAGGTGATAGACGAACCTAACGGAGCGTTCCCCGAAGGCGACGTGCACCTCTCCTCGTGTGCTCGAGTAGGCGCCCGTACCGCCCGTTACCGCAGCATCGAATCCGGGCGCGCCCTCCTCCGAGAAGGTACCCGCGCCTGTGGAAGTGATCTGACCCCCTCGTAGCGTTGAGGTGAACGTCACCTGGAACGCCACCAGCCTCGCCTCCAAGTCGACCTCTGTGAAGACCAGGTGGACGTCGAGGCGACCCACTTTCCGCCCTTCCCTGTACAGAGGGGATGTGACGACGTCCTCGTCCCCCTGGCTGAACTCGCCCTCCGGCGCATTATCGATCTCGGTTTCGGTCTCGTTACGGCTCACCACAACGAGCGTTTGCCCGTGGTCGGCGACGGCTGCGACGCTGCCGGCGTCGGCCGACGAGGACGCACGGCTCCACAGGTTCTGGGGAGCGCTGTTGCGGGATGCTGAGGCAAAAGTCACCCCGCCGATGAGGCTGATGAGGGCAACGCTTGCCGCCAGTGCCCCCAATCGTCTTCTTCGCATGGTCTTTCCTCCTGGACTTTGAGTGAACGATGACGGGATCAGTGCCACGGCAGAGGAGGCGACCGGGCTCTTCGCCCGCGAATCGCTGTGGGGGCGCGCTCACCCACGGTCGCGGTCACGCATATGAGACAGCGGCCTGTACGCATCCTTGCCTCCCACCCATCTTTTTACTACCGCATCCGGGCCAGGCGCAAGGCGTGGGGATGGAGAGTGTGCCTCTCTCAGTGAGCGAACAGACCGGTTGTTGGGGAAGCAGTCGCTGTCATGTGATTGCCATTATCGATGACCTGCACGGGAGTCATCACCCGCGGACAGAACGTCGCGAGAATACTAGTAGCTGTGAGTTGAGCGTCCCGCGGATTCACCCGACCGTCATTTGTCGAGCACCGGGGCGGCGATACCAGACGCGGCAGCGCCACCACCCGGGCGATCACGCCGCATCGATGGGGTCGGACTTGCCATCGGAGCCGTTGCGGCGGCGCTCCCCATGTCGGGGTGTATTATGGATCTCTGAACATCTGCTCAACGCGTCTCGGACGGCGGACCTTTTGACTAAGGTTCACCCCATGGCTTCGATCGCCGCTCCGCAACCGAGACGCGCCGCACCGGGGGCGAGGAGTCGCGTGGAGTTGCTCGACGCGCGGCGCGCACCGCTCCTCGCTCGGCCGTTCTTCGAGGGAGGCGACCCCGGAGCGATCGCCGCCACCATCGCTCACGTGCCGGAGGTCCTCGATGCGACGATGCCCTTTCTCGCGCAGATGTTCGGACCGTCCGCGTTACCGGCCAGGACCAAGGAGCTCGTCATCCTGAGGACCTCCGCCTTGCTGGACTGCCGTTACTGCATCCAGTCGCATTCGATCGCGGCGCGCGATGCCGGCCTTGCGCGCGATGAGGTCCTCGCGCTCCGGGGCGACGGACCGCTCAGCAATCAGTTCACGGACGGCGCGGAGCGCGCGTTGCTGGACTGGGTGGATGCCGTGGCGGGGAGCACGGGCCCGGTCTCGCCCGAGATCGGCGATGCTCTGATGAGCCACTTCGCCGAGCCCGACGTCATCGAGTTAACCCTGCTCGCGGGTACCACGATGATGCTGAACCGCTTCTGCACCGCTCTCGGCCTTCCCACGTCGCCGGCGGCCCTCGCGCGCCTGGCCGAGGATTGCCTCCTGTGAGCGCGATCGCGAAGGCAGTCGCCGACCGCGTGCTTCCGGGTCGCGTATGGCTCTACGCCAACTACCACTGCAACTTGACTTGTACGTACTGCCTCACCGAGTCCGCCCCCAAGGTGGCGAAGAGAGAGCTCGGCGCCCAGAGGATGCTCGAAGTCGCCGCCCAGGCGAGAGCACTCGGGTTCACATCGCTCGGGGTGACGGGAGGCGAGCCCTTCCTGCTCTCGTACCTGACCGAGACGATCAGCAAGATGGCGGAGATGCTTCCAATCGTCGTGCTGACGAACGGCACACTGTTCACGCACGCCCGGCTCGAGGAGGCGCGCGGGCTGGCGGGAGCCCCGGTGGCGATACAGATCTCCCTCGACTCGGCCGATCCGGTCGCCAACGACACGATGCGCGGGCCCGACAACTTCCGCAGGGTCGTGGCCGCGATCGACGCGCTCGTCGCTCGTGGCGTGCGTGTGCGGATCGCGACCACAGCCGAGCACATCGATGAGCACGAGCTCGAGCGGCTGTGCGAGCTGCACCGCGGGCTGGGCGTCGCGGACGAGGATCACGTCGTCCGCCCCATCGTGCGCCGAGGGCGTGCGATCGACTCCGGCTTGGGGGTCGACACGGACCTCATCGATCTCCCCCCCGAGCTCACGGTCACGGCCGATGGCGCCTACTGGAGCCCCTTCGGGCCGACGGTGCACGGGGGCAGGCTCGACACCGACCTGCTCGTCAGCAGGACGACGTCTCCCTTGGACAAGCCGGCCAGGATACTGCTGCGCCTCGTGCAGGGTCGAGCGCCCGGCGACGACGCCAAGCTCGACATCAGGTGAGCGTGAGGACCTCGGGCTCGGTCGGGCCCGCGTACGTCGATGGCGCGCTGCCGGATCTCGCCGGTCGGATGGCGCTGTTCGCGACGCGCGTCGTCCTGGGGCTTCTCTGGCTGCAGAACTCGGGCTGGAAGACGCCGCCCGACTTCGGCCGCAGCTCCGGAAGCGGGCTCTACCGGTTCACGCGCCTTGCGATCGAGCATGAAGTCTTCGCTCCGTACGCCTTCGTGGTGCGAGAGGTCGTGCTTCCCAACTTCATCGCGTTCGGATGGCTGGTCCTGTTCGTCGAGGCGGCGCTCGGTGGGTTCCTGCTAGTGGGTCTCGCGACGCGCTTCTGGGCGCTCGTGGGAGTGGTCCAGTCCGCAGCCATCGCGCTATCGGTACTCGGTGCGCCGGGAGAGTGGAGCTGGTCCTACTACCTCATGATCGCGGGGCATCTGGCCGTCTTCGGAGCGGCGGCGGGGCGCTTTTGGGGACTCGACGGTGTTCTGCGTCCTCAATGGATGAGGAGCAACTCCGTCGTCGCTCGCTTGCTGTCAAGAGCCTCGTGACGAGCTCATTGCGGCGCGCTGAGATCGTTCTGTCGATCGTCGGTCTCGCCGCCGGCATCGCCGGCCTGGTCGTGGCAGCCGGTCTTCCCGTCACCTCGTCGAGGGGCGAGCTCGTTGCCAACTTCGGGCCTTCCTTCAACCCGCTCGGCGGCGTGGTGGTGACCGTTGTTGCCGCCGTGGGTCTCGTGGGCGCGGTGACAAGGAAGCCCCTGCTCGTGCTGTCAGCAGCCGGCGGTTTCGGGCTCTGCGCCCTTCAGGTGATCGTTCAGTTCGGTCGCGACACGAACTGGCTCGGGAGCCGGGGCTCGAACCTGTCCCTTTCGCTCGCGCTCGCGATTGGCCTGGGCGCGTTGGCCTTGACGGAGCGCGCCGCTAGTGGTCGCGGGATTCTCAGATCGTGAACGGCGCGCCGGCGAGCTTGACGTAGCTGTCGACACGTGGCCCGTGGGATCGGTTAAGGATCACCGAATCGTTCAGTCAGGCCCACATTGCTGCTGATTGACAACTATAGAAGCGCCAAACGCGCTCGCGGAGTCGGTGATCGGCTGGCTAGACCGAGCTGATCCGCAGGCTGCGGACCGAGGCAACGCCTACGGATCGCCTATCTTCGCAACTCGGTGGCCGATATGGCATTCCGAGCGCGCAGCCACTGCCAGCACGCCTGCATCACTGCGTTGTGCGGCGTCGAGGGGAGTGAGCTTTTCCCAAGGCGCTGTCCAGTTCACGTGGGACCCTTCTCGAGAAAGTACGCTGCGCAGTCCTGCTGCCCGCCGTGGCAGGCGCCCCAGAAGGCTCGATTGATCTCCTCTTCGGTCGGGGGCGTAACGCTGCGAGAGTAGATCTCGATCCGATCGATCAGCCCGAGCGTCGCGGCATCCGTCAGGGTCGTCTTCGCTCCACGCGCGACTAGCCGTCGCGCTGCTCTCCACTGTCCGAACCCCCACGCGTCCGACAGCGGCGT
>JACDCD010000208.1 GCA_013694625.1 Actinomycetota bacterium
CGGCGTCTACATCCAGAACGGTCGCCATCCAGTCGCCAACATCGCAATCCACGACAACAAGATGAACGGCGACGTGATCAAGGGGGCCGATAAGGCCAGCTCGATCACGGTGACCAACAACCGCTAAAATCCTATCCGCAGCTTCATCGCAAGAGGAACCCCTCAGGGGTTCCTCTATGCGCATCCTCAATCGCGCCGTACGCTCGGGCGTCTCTTACCTGGCGATCACTCCCCCTAGCTCCATAGCCACCAAGCCCTTACGGGCCCCGCGATGTCGCCGAAGGGCCAAACCTCCACGTCCCCGGCCCTCCGGCGAGCACATAGTGGCGATGGGTCTTCAGGTAATGGTGCCAACTACAGAGGAGGTCGAGGTTCGAGAGACAGGTGACACCGCCCTCCGACAAAGGCTTTGCGTGGTCGATGTGGAGCGGCCAGCGCACGTCGCAGCCGGGCACCACACAGGTCTGATCGCGCGCCACCAGAGCGGTGCGCAGATGGGCCGGGATGGTGCGCCCGAGATGGCTCACCGTAGTGACGTCGACTCCGTTCAGGATCACCGCGCTCAGGATTGAGTCAGACATCAGCGACTTGGCCGAGGCCACCGATATGGGACCGACCCCTGCTATCTCCGAGCGCTCACCCGGCATCAGATAGCCCCTCGTCAAAGCAGAGTGGTCGATCAGCACCTGGACCATCGCCCGCGGCCCAGAGCTCGGCTTCCTATCGTCACGGTGGCCGTCCTCCGCCAACCTCACCAGGGCATCTGCGGCATAGGCCTCTGAAGGCTCGTTGCGGCCCTGCTCCTTTGCCTCCTTGAAGATCTTCTCGGTCAGCGGCTTGAGCGCAACTAGCAGCATCCCGCCCGACTCGGGAGTGAGCAGGGCATCCAGTCGGAAAGGCTCCGTCGGGGTCGGTCCAGTTGCGCAAGCGGCGGCGATTGCGGATCGACTCGTGACGCTCTGCCTCGGAGCCGAGGGCTGCGGCCCTGACTCGGGCGCAGCGCTCCTTGAGGCCGGAGACGCTGTCCTGCTCGGCACTCTCGAGCAGCTCCTTCTCTGCATCAGGATCGGAGCTTGCCGCCGAGCTGATCTCCTGTGCCTGGGCCTGGGTGAGCCGGCCCGCCCGAAAGGCCTCGTCGGTCGAGGACAGCTCTGTCACCTGGGAGGCGGTCTCGAGCATTGCCACCGCCTGACCCACCGAGGTCTCGTTATCCTCGCCACCCAGTGAGCTGCGGATCGATCCCCCTCTTTGCGCCACGCCCCCGAGTCCGCCACCCGCCCTGCGGCCATGGCCTTGCCCGCCGCCCCCAGCCGCTCGATGCGGGCGAAGCGCTCCACCAACTGCGTCGCGGTCTCTGTGTCCAGCACCTCGGGATCGAGCGCGGCCACGCCGTGCTCCATCGCCGTCTCCGTCTCCCTCACCCACTCGAACATGCGTTCGATACTAGAGGAGAGGTGTGACACAGTCAGTCTGCGAGCAAGTACAAGCCAGTGCCGGGAACCAACGACTATGACAGCACAGAACGACAGGCTCAAGGATGACCTCGCAGCAGCGCTGTCCAGGTTGCGTCATGCTGATGTAGAGGGCAGGGATTCGAAGGATGAAACATCGTTTGAGGCCTTGAGCATGCAGCCGCTCGCCGCAATGGCCTCTAGCTGCACGCCCACGATGGCAAGGAGAGAGATGACGCCGGAGAGGACTCACGTCGAGGTCGAGCCACGCGACTACAGCTACGTGTTCAACCCCTATCGGGAACCCATCGCAGAGGTCAATCCAGGCGACCAGGTCGTCATTCACTGCAACGACGCATTCGAGAGCCGTATTCAGTCAGAGAACGACATTCCCAGCGAGGCATTGGCCACCGCCAAGTTCCTCAACCCCCAGACCGGCCCCATCTACATCGCCGGCGCGGAGCCGGGCGATACCCTTGTCGTCCACATCAAGGAGATCGAGGCGACCCGTGACTTCGCCGTGAGCTGTCTCATCCCCTACTTCGGCGGGCTCACCTCGACGATCTTCACGCGCACGCTTCAAGAACCTCTGCCCGAGAAGGTTTGGGTATGGCGATTGAGCGACGGCAAGCTGCACAACGACAGACTCGGTGTCGAGATCCCCTGGCGACCCTTCATGGGAACGCTGGCGGTGGCGCCGGACCAGGAAGCCATCACCGCGCTGGCTCCGGGTCCCTTCGGAGGCAACATGGACGTTCCCCACGTGAGGCCTGGGAACACCGTCTATCTGCCCGTGTGGAACGAGGGCGGGCTGTTCTACACGGGAGATACGCACGCGAACCAGGGAGAAGGTGAGCTGTGTGGCGTGGGCCTCGAGATCACCTC
>JACDCD010000021.1 GCA_013694625.1 Actinomycetota bacterium
GCGAATTCTGCTGGGGACCGCTCGAGGTCGTCTACGACTATGACGCGATCGCGTCTGAGGTCACGCGCGCCGGCATTGCGAACGGTCCCGAATCGATCTGGAGGTATGCACCCCTGTTGCCGGACCCTGGCGGCGAGCGGGTCGACCTCGGTGCCGGGTGGACGCCACTGCGCCGCGCCCCGCGATTGGCGGCCGAACTGGGCCTGGACAGGTTGTGGCTCAAGTTCGACGGCTCGAACCCGACCCATTCGTTCAAGGACAGGGTGGTCTCGGTTGCGCTCACCACCGCCCGCTCATTTGGCTACAACGTGGCCGCCTGCGCTTCGACGGGCAACCTTGCCAATGCGGTGGCAGCCCATGCGGCGTCGGCGGGCATGGATAGCGTCGTCTTCATCCCCGACGATCTCGAAACGGGGAAGGTCGCCGCCACCACCGTCTACGGCGGGCGGGTTCTGACCGTGGACGGCTCCTATGACGATGTCAACCGGCTCTGCGCGGAGCTTGCGGGTGATCACCCGTGGGCGTTCGTCAACGTGAACGTGCGTCCCTACTACTCCGAAGGATCCAAGACGATGGCGTTCGAGGTTGTCGAGCAGCTGGGATGGCGCGCCCCGGAGGCTGTTGTCGTTCCAGTGGCGTCGGGGTCGCTCTTGACGAAATTCAACAAGGGTTTGAAAGAGTTGCACACCGTGGGCCTGCTCACCGAGGAACCCACTACGGTCATTCACGGCGCCCAGGCAGAGGGGTGCTCTCCGGTCGCCCGCGCCTTCGCCCAGGGCTCGGATGAGGTCCGTCCCGTGAAGCCTCACACGATCGCTAAGTCGCTTGGCATCGGCAACCCGGCCGACGGCTACTACGCACTCAGAGACGTGCGGAGTAGCGGTGGGACAATCACCGCAGTGCCTGAGGATGCGGTCGCACGGGGAATGACATTGCTGGCTCGAACCGAAGGCCTTTTCACCGAAACAGCCGGAGGCGTCACGATCGCGACGCTCGAGCGCCTCGTGCGCGAGGGAACCATCCCGCGGCACCAGGAGACGGTCGCCCTCATCACCGGGGTCGGTCTCAAGACCCTCGAGGCGTTGGGGCGCAACGAACCGACCCACCTGAGAGAAGCGTCGGTTCAGGCGGTCGACCATGCTCTGGGAGGAGTGTCGATATGAGCGTGAGGGTCAAGATCCCAACTCAGCTCCGGACCCTGACCGGCGGAGCCCAGGAGGTTCCCGCCAGTGGGTCCACCGTGGCCGAGGTGGTTGCCGATCTCGAAGCGCAGCACCCCGGGATGCGCGAGCGTCTGATGGACGGCACAGGCTCGCTGCGCCGCTTCGTGAATGTCTACATCGACGATGAGGACGTCCGCTTTCTCCAGGGTCTCGACACCGAGGTCGAGGAGGGCGCCAGGATGTCGATCATTCCCGCGGTGGCGGGTGGTTCGCCGGCGCCGGGGGCTCGGCGCGCCGAACCCTCTGGTCTGTAACCTTCCGCCCTGTGAAGGGTCAAAAGGAGGTCAGGGAGCGTTCTTCGGAAGAGCTTGTTTCGGCCGAGACAGTGGAACGCTGCAAGCAGGGTGACCGAGCCGCCTGGGACGCGCTGGTGGAGGCCACCTACCGGGAGGTCTACACGCTGTGCCTGAGGGTCTTGAGGGACGAGCAGGAAGCTGCCGATGCGACCCAGGACACCTACTTGAAGGTATGGCGGGGGATCAAAGGGTTTCGGGGCGATGCCGCTTTCACCACCTGGTTGTACCGCGTCGCGATGAACGCTGCGCTGACGAGAAACCGGGGCAACTCACGCCGCAGGGCGATGGAGGTCGCCGCCGAGCCGGAGGTCCTGGTGTCGCTACCGGCGAGCGACTCGACCGAGGACGCAGCCGGCGCCCGAGTCGAGCTCGGGATGTTGGAGATCGCCTTGGCCTCTCTGCCCGAGCACTACCGGGTGGCCGTCGTGCTCCGTGACGTCTACGGCAGATCCATAGCGGAGATCGCAGAGGCGCTGGGCATCTCCGAAACCGCCGCTAAAGTGCGAGTCCACCGTGCCCGCAAGAAGTTGAGGTCGCTGGTCTATCCCGAGGATTCGGGCCCCAAGGAGTAGCAAATGTCGATGAGCTGCAGTGAAATCAGGGCGATACTTCCTGCCTACGTGGAAGACAACGCCTCACTCGACGTGCGCCGGCACCTGCCCGGGTGCCCGGGCTGCAGCGAAGAGCTGTCCCGGTACCGAGGACTCGTCACCGGTCTCGAAGAGCTTGGCGCGACCCCGCTGGAGGCTCCTGCGGGACTCGCGATGGCGCTGGCGGAGCTGCCCTTCGAGGGTCGTCCCCTGGAGAAGATCAAGACCCATGTCGCGCGCAATCGCCCCGGCTACCTCGTATCGGGTCTGGCCGCCCTGGGGGCCACGGGGGCGGCCGGCGCGACCCTTTGGTACCTGCGCAGAGGACGGGCGATCGCCGCCTGACAGAGGGTGACGGGCCGTTCCCCAAAGTATCGGCGTAGGATAGGGCGTCCAGGAGCTGATATAGCAGCGAGATCCGTGCGGCTCGGGCCTTGGTCAAGACTCTGGAGTACAGATCTGCTTTAGGGCGGTAGCTCAGTTGGTAGAGCGCCGGTCTCCAAAACCGGTGGTCGGGGGTTCGAGTCCCTCCCGCCCTGCTATGTGATGTCGCGGGACATCCCGGACAGATGTCGCGGAGCATAGTGGACACCTAGACCGTGCCGCGACGCTGATAGTCCCGGCTCGCCGGTGGCCACGCTCGAAAGCGTCCTTGGCGCCCGCAACCGCGCGCCGGGTCGTGCGCTCGGATCCCTGATAGCCCATCGCGGTGAGCTTGTCGTGAACGCGGTCGGCGCGGACAGCGCCCTTGGAGCGCTCGACGGTGATGCTGTTGCGTGCCGTCGCTTGGAGCTCTCTCCCGACGTCGCGCAGGGCGACGTAGCGTGCGGCGGTCTTGGGGTCGCAACCAGCGAGCCGCGCTGCGGCCCGGTAGCTGCCGGTCAGATCGAATGCCTCCAGAATCTCCATGACCTCCTCGTTAGGCTTCATCGGCGCCCTCCTGGTTCGGCCTCCATGACACGGCCGACATAAAGCCCAGGAGGGTGCTTGCTTCGGTGGTTTCGAGGAGATCAGGTGACCGTCAGTGGGGATTTCTGATCGCCGTCAGTGGGGATTTTCGTGGCCGCCGACATACGGTGATCGCTCCTTCATCACCTCGAGCATTCCTCTTCGCCTATGGGCCCCTCACACTACGGCCTGAAGTGTGGCACGGCGCGGTGCGACGTTTTGAAGGGCCGAGCTAGAGGTTGAGTCTCCGGACCAGTTCTACTATTTGCTGGCGCGACACACGAGTCTACTCACAACTCACTGTGGATCTATGCCCCTCCGAGCGGCGAGCCATAGGAACCTTCATTTTGAATTGGCAGACCGTGAACGCTTCTTCGGGAAGCTGCCACGGCATTCTTTTGGTTCTCCAACCATGCTCGTCTCGCTCGGCCGCAGCGAAACCTCTGACTCGGCCGCCCCTAACCAGTTCCACAGCCTCAGCGAAGTCAGACATTGTGGGCTTGTATTGCTTGTGAGAATCTTCCTTACTGAATCAAGCCGCCGCCTACGGCGGCGGTACCCCTGCGGGGCGGGCCTGCGGCCCGTCCTCGGTGCGCCGGGACGCCAGGGTTTCAGGTAATCGAGTGGCAATCGGCGCCCTTAATCGGCGGTCACTCGAGTGTTCGGCTGAGCCTTTGAACCGCGGCTTGTAGCTCCTCGAGATCGGACGACACCGTGTCCCAGACGACGTCGGCGTCGATCTGGTAGTAGCCGTGGGCAAGCATGTGACGCATCCCGACGACATTGCTCCAAGGGATCGCGGCTTCCCGCGACAACAGGTTGGCTTCTAGGTTGCGGACCGCCTCGCCGATGATCTCAAGTTGGCGGACGACTGCGTCCTGGATGAGGGTGGAAGATTTGAATTCCGCCTCGCCTCCAGTGGTGTAGTCGAGGATTCGGCCGATAGCGGTGTCGATATCTGCGAGGAAAAGGCCCGGATCCCTAGGCCGCAACCAAGGCCCTTGCCTCTGCGAGGATTACGTCCTTCAAGCGGGGATGAAGGCTCGACTCGGTGAAGATGTCTACCTCTAT
>JACDCD010000038.1 GCA_013694625.1 Actinomycetota bacterium
CAGGTCGGCCAGCGCAGGCCCCGGTGGCCGGGAGGGCGATGGCGGGGCGACGCCGGAGGGTGGCGCCGGCGGAGTCGGCCGCCGAAGGGGAAAACCCACCGGAGAGGAGAAGCCATGACCGAGGAGCTGATCGAGGGCGTCGAGGTGGATGGTCCCGCAGAAGATGGGTTCGATGCGATCCTGACGGTCGACGCCCTGGCTTTTGTCGCCGGTCTGCAGCGCGAGTTCAACCAGCGTCGTAAGGGGCTGTTGTCCCGGCGCGCCGGACGCCAGGCCGAGCTCGACTCGGGGGCCACCCTCGACTTTCTCACCGCCACCGAGGCGGTGCGCAGCGACGGCTGGAAGGTGGCTCCGGCCCCCAGGGACCTCCAGGACCGGCGCGTCGAGATCACCGGCCCAACCGATCGCAAGATGGTCATCAACGCGCTCAACTCCGGCGCCAGGGGGTTCATGGCCGACTTCGAGGATTCGAATTCCCCAACCTGGCACAACATGATCGGGGGACACCTCAACTTGATCGACGCCATCGACGGCACTATCGAGTTCACCGGCTCTGATGGAAAGGGCTACCGGCTCGACGAAGAGGTCGCAACTCTGCTCGTGCGGCCGCGCGGTTGGCACCTTCCGGAAAAGCACATCAAGATCGACGGGGAGCCCTTGGCCGGCGCCCTCTGCGACTTCGGGCTGTTCCTGTTCCACAACGCAAAGCGGCTCATCGATAAGGGCAGCGCCCCCTATTTCTACTTGCCGAAGGTGGAAAGCCATCTCGAGGCGCGCCTGTGGAACGACATCTTCAACCATTCGCAGGACGCTCTCCGAGTTCCGCGGGGCACCATCAAGGCGACCGCGCTCATTGAGACCGTCCCGGCTGCCTTCGAGATGGAAGAGATCCTCTACGAGCTGCGCGACCATTCCGCCGGTTTGAACGCGGGCCGCTGGGACTACATGTTCAGCATGATCAAATGCCACCGGACGCGCCCCGAGTTCGTGCTCCCGGATCGCAACTCCGTGACCATGACGGTGCCCTTTATGCGCGCCTATACCGAGTTGCTGGTCAGGACCTGCCACAAGCGCGGGGCGCACGCCATGGGAGGGATGTCGGCCTTCATCCCCAGCCGCAAGAATCCGGACGTGAACGAAAAGGCTTTTGCCAAGGTGGCCGAGGACAAGCAAAGGGAGGCCGGTGACGGCTTCGACGGGACGTGGGTTGCGCATCCAGACTCGGTGCCGGTCGCGGCCGAGCAGTTCGACAAGGTGCTGGGCGACCGGCCGCATCAGGTCGACCGGACGCGCGAAGAGGTGTCGGTTGAATGCAAGGATCTGCTCAACGTGAGCGATATGCCCGGAGGCATCACCGAGGCGGGCCTGCGCAGTGACGTCAATGTCGGCATCCAGTACATCTCTTCGTGGCTACGAGGCAACGGAGCGGCCGGCATCTACAACCTGATGGAGGACGCCGCCACCGCCGAGATAGCACGTTCTCAGGTGTGGCAGTGGGTTCGCCACGATGCCGTCCTCACCGACGAGGCCGGCAACACACGGCAAGTGACCCATGAGCTCGTGAGGAGGATCGCCACAGAGGAGCTCGACAGGGTGCGAGGCGAGGTCGGCGACGAGTTCTTCTTCGGCCAAGGCCGTCCAGACGAATCGCGCGCCTTGTTCGAGGAGGTGGCTCTCGGTGAGAGATTTGTCGAGTTCTTGACGCTGCCTGCATACGACCGCCTCGTCTAGCGCTCTGCGTTCGATGAGCGTTCCATCACCAAGGCATTGTAAGCGGCATGTCGTCGGCATATGATTCAAGCGCGTTTCCGGGTGGGTCGGAGTTGTCTATAAGGGGGGTAGCGCCTCATGGCGGTCACCGAAGAGCAGCCGCGACTGGCCGAAGACAGGGAACAGCCCGAGTTCACGGGCGCCACCGATGTGATGGGGCATCACGAGCCTCTCAAGAGGGTTCGCAAGGTGCCCAAGTATTTCGGCTGGCTGGCGCTGTTCGGTCCCGGGGCGATCTATGCGGCCACGGCACAGGGAAGCGGCGAGCTCGTATTCTGGCCGCTGCTCATCGCTCTGTTCGGGCCGGCCCTCATCGGCCTTATCCTTCCTGCGTGCGCCTTGCAGCTGCCGGTCACCATCGAGATAGGGCGCTACACGGCGACCACGGGCGAAACGATGTTCACCGGCTTTCAGCGCATCAACAGAGCGTTTGCCGTATTGATGTGGATCATGCTGTTCGTCGTCTACCTGTGGTTTGGCGGCTATGCAAGCGGCGCCGCTGGCGGCATGGTGGCGCTCACCGGCTTCCCGCCGGGGCTTTCCGAGGACGGTCAGACCTATTTCTGGGCCTATCTGATAATCGCCGTATTCGCGTCGGTCATCATCTTCGGCAAGACGATCTACCCTATCATCGAGAAGATCATGATCGTCATCACGGCGATAACGATTCTCGGGCTCGTCATCGCGAGCTTTCACCCTGCTGTGAGGCCGTTCTACGGCCAGTACTTCGGCCGTCTGTTCACTTTCCGCTTCTCGATCCCCGATAACCTCAGCACGCAGAATCTCGACTACCTCATCACGGCCATCGCCTTCGCCGGCCAGGGCGGCTTTGGGAACGTGTTGTATAGCTACTGGATCCGTGACAAGGGGGTTGGATTGGGACGGTTCGCGGGCCGGGTTACAAGCCCCGTGACCGGCGAGCCAGAAACGATCCCCTCGGCCGGCTACACCTTCGACGACACCGAGGACAACAAGAAGGAGTACAAAGGGTGGACCCGGTGGCTGTGGGCCGACCAGGCATTCGGCACCGGAGCGAACACGGTGACGCTGGTGCTGACTACTCTGCTCTCCTTCGCTCTGTTGTGGCCTAAAGGCGCAGTTCCCAGCGACGACAACCTCGTCAGCAAGCAGGCGGCGTTCTTCGAGACGAGCTGGGGGACGGTCGGGAAGCTCGTGTTCTTCTTGGTTGCGACGGCTTTTCTGGCCGACACATGGCTCGCCCTGGTGGATGCGGTATCGAGGATGCATTCCGACTTCTTCACGGCGAACTTCAAGCGCCTGCAGAGATGGGGATTTAGGAACGTCTACTACACGGCCTTCGTGCTCCTCACCCTCGTAAGCATCATCACGATCCCCTTCGCGACCCCAGGCACCCTGTTGGTTACGGTGGCGGTGCTGCAGTTTTTCGCGATGATGTTTTACATACCAGGGCTCATCTACATGAACTATTACAAGATCCCGAAGGTCTATCCGAAGTGGACGCGGCCTTCCAACATCGCCCTGTTCTTCATCTCTTTATCCGGGCTGGTCTACATAGTGCTGGGCGTCGCCTACCTGAGGATCCGTGGGCCGGCGCTGATAAAACCCCTCACGAGTCTGTTCTCCTGAGGAAGGATGCGACCGTGGCGGTGCGGCTTGCTCTCACGATGGGGGATCCGGCCGGTATAGGACCTGAAATCTGCCTAGGAGCGCTGGAGGCGGCGAGCGAAGCCGGCGCTCAGGCCGTCATAGTGGGCGACGCGGCCGTGATGAGCCGAGCAGCGGAGGTCATCGGGGGCGACCCCGCCTTGACGAGCGCCACCAGCATCGACGAGCTGCCATCCGAGGGGCACTGTGTGCTGGACCTGCAGAACGTCGACGCCGCCCACCACGAGTTTGGACGGGTGAAGGCCGAATACGGCCGCGCCTCGGTGGATTACCTGAAGGTTGCCGTCGAGATGTGCATGGCCGACCGCGCCGGCGCAATCGTGACGGCGCCCATAAACAAGGAAGCACTCAAGGCCGCCGAGGTTCCGGAACCGGGCCACACCGAGATGCTCGGCACCTTCACCGATACCGATGACTACGAGACGATGTTCATGGTCGAGCGCATGAGAATCTTCTTTGCGACGCGGCATCTCTCGCTGCGGGGCGCGATCGACGCCATCACTGAGGATGGATTGCTCAGGACGTTGGACAACGTTCGCAGCGCGCTGAGGCTGATGGGGCTCGAGGAGCCCGAGATCGCAGTTGCCGCACTCAACCCACACGGGGGTGAGGGTGGGCTGTTCGGCGACGAGGAGATCGACGCCATCCGCCCTGCGGTCGAGTCGGCTAAGAACCGGGGCTGGAGCGTGGTCGGGCCCATCCCGGCAGACAGCATCTTTGCGCAGCACCGGCGGGGCAAATACGACGCGGTGTTGTCGTTGTTCCACGATCAAGGTCATATTGCGTCGAAGACCGTTGACTTCGACGGCACGGTGTCGGTGACGACTGGGCTGCCGATCATCCGGACAAGCGTCGACCACGGCACCGCGTTCGACATCGCCGGGCAAGGAATCGCCGATCCCGGCAACATGAAAAGCGCAGTGCGACGGGCGGTCGAGCTCCACATGTCCATGGGCGAGCATCTGAGGACACTGCGGGAGAAGACGAACAACGGCCGATGAGGCCGATCCTGTGCCTCGCGGACGATCTCACCGGAGGAGCCTCGCTGGCGGCTGGTGTGGGGGCCATGGGCGGTCCTGCAAGGATCGGGTTCACACCCGGGAGCGCAGGGGCGCTGGATCTCGGGATGCGCGATCTCCCTGCCGAGCAGATCCGTGGGCGCATCACCAACGCTCTCACCCGCCAACCCGTCGGAGAGGACACGATCGTGGCTTTGCGCATCGACTCCGGCGGGCTCAGCCCGGTTGGCCTCTATCTCGAGGCGGCTCTCGATGCCCTCGGGACGGGGGCCCGGGCCTGTGTCATGCCGGTCCATCCGGGGGCCGGACGAGGTTACGCCGGTGGCGCTCTCCGGCTAGGGGAACAACGCCTTGGCTTCGACCTCTGCGTCAGGGGAGCGACCCCCGAGGTCGTGCCGCTCGAGCACGTGCGTTCTCCGGACCTTGGACGGCGGCTCCCCGCTGCGCGCGTGGTCATGTTCGAGGGAATCACCCAACGGGACGTGATGCGCGTGGCAGCCGTCGTGCAGACGCTTCCCGGCCCGGTGGTCATCGCCGATCCCGGCCCGCTGACGCTCGCCCTTCTGCGTTTTGGCTTGCCCCCCGTGAGGCTCCTCGCGATCGTGGGCTCGACATCGGGTCTGACCCGGAACCAGGTGACCGCGTCGCAGGATCTGCTCGGCCTCGAGGCTGTCCACCTGGACGTGGACGCGGCGCTTGATGACGGGGGAGCGGTGTCGGCGGCGGTGGATGAGATCGTCGGGAGGTTGCGGATGAACCCCATTGTCGGCGTGATCACGTCCTCTTCGGAAGGGACAGGAGCAACGACGAGAGAGGGCGAGGATGTTTCCCGGCTGCTGGGTGCGGTCGGAGCGGCCGTCGTGGGCACCGGGATCGTGGATGCGCTCTATCTGTCGGGCGGCCACGTCGCAAAGGCGGTGTGTGACGCCCTCGGGGCGACCGGCTTGACCGATCTCAGGGAGACGGACGTGCTGGCCTCCTACGGGCGGCTGGAGGGAGGGATTGCATCCGGCATGCCCGTGGCGTTGAAGGGTGGCGGGATCGGCGACGGCTCCACGATGGTGCGGTTGCTGGAAAGGCTCGACTGGCTGGCGGCATCGGCTCCGGAGGGTAGGCGAAACTCCGATGCCGCCGAGGGGCGCCCATAGCCGGGCGCCGGGTGGAGGTAGGGGAGCGGCGCGCCCGGCTCGCTCGCCGCCACCATCTCCTGCCCGCCGCCCGAACCGCCGACCCCGTGGAGGCCGCGCGCACCATGGTTGGGCCCCACGGCACCGACCCGGGCACGGTGTTCCTGTCCGCGTGGGCGCGCGCGAGCGGGGTGACTCCCGCAGGCATCGAGAGCGTGCTCTACGACGACCGCGCCTTGATTCGCATACTGGGGATGCGGCCGAGTTCCCGGTAATGGACGGCGGACGGTCACAGGGCGGCGGGGGGATCAACGCTCAACGAAGGCCGGGAACGAAGTCCCGGCAATGGTTTGTTTTTACGCAGCCAGGCGCGGAGCTGTGATCGCTCAACGAAGGCCGAGAACGAAGTCCCGGCAATGGATATCGGCTCGCTTTTCCCCGGGATCACTGAATGGCACGCTCAACGAAGGCCGGGAACGAAGTCCCGGCAATGGCGGCATTGCTTATGAGGAGACGGCATTCCACCTCGGCTCGCTCAACGAAGGCCGAGAACGAAGTCCCGGCAATGGCTGAAGGCACCGCCCGATACTTCGCCTCAGGGTCTCGCTCAACGAAGGCCGAGAACGAAGTCCCGGCAATGGGGCCGTCTGGCGCGCCGTGGCGTTCGGAACTTGGTAGTGGCGCTCAACGAAGGCCGAGAACGAAGTCCCGGCAATGGCGATCCGCCTCGTTTATCGCAGCGACCGCGACGACCGCTCAACGAAGGCCGAGAACGAAGTCCCGGCAATGGTTGGAATGATGGTGCAAGGGAGGTTCCACGGCGGCCCGTGGAGCCCCCCAGAGGCTCCAACTCGGCCTGTACAGCGATTCCGCCGTCCCGCCCCCTCTCCCCACAGGCCTCGATGAGTCGCTCGGCCGTCAAATCGGACATCGATACCACCCCTTTTGTCATCCCGGAGGTGCCCATTCAGGATGAAGCTATTGCACCTGTCAGGAGGGTACGGTTCGGGTGCGACAAAATTCCCTTCATTCCGGAAACGGTGGGTATCCGTCCGAATGGGCGGAGGCACCGCGTCTTACCTACAGCCGGTGCTCCGGAGCGCGCGCCGCATATGTTTGGCCGTCTCCTCGAGCACCTGATTGGCCTTGTCGAGCACCCCGGTCATGCGGAAGAAGCCGTGGATCATGCCCTCACAGATCATGAGGTCGGTTGTCACGCCGGCCTCCCTCAGGCGATCCGCGTACGCTTTGCCCTCGTCGAACAGCACGTCGAACTCCGCAAGGATCACAAGGGCCGGTGGTAGTTCAGAGAGGTCGGGAGCCCCGAGTACGCAGGCCAGGGCGTCGTTGCCCTCCGGAAGGTAGTGATGCCAGAACCAACGCATGCCTTCACGAGTCAGCCCGTAGCCTTCCGAGTAGGCGAGATATGACGGCGTGTCCAGGTTGTTGTCGGTGACGGGATAGATGAGCACCTGAAGCCCGATGTCGAAGGCCGTCAGACGGCGCGCCCTGAGGGCCACCGCGGCGGCGAGGTTGCCCCCTGCGCTGTCGCCGCCGACTGCGAGGCGCGCCGGGTCTGCGCCGAGCGAGAGGGCGTTGGCTGCCACCCATTCGGTCACCGCGTAGCAATCGTCCAATGGCGCCGGGAAGGGATGCTCGGGCGCCAGGCGATAGTCGACTGAGATGACTACACAGGGTGTCTCTTTGGCAAGTATGCGCAACGGAGAGTCGACGAGGTCGAGATTGCCGGTCACCCAACCGCCCCCGTGAAAGTACACGAGCACCGGAAGCGGCCTCTCGGCTTCCGGGATGTAGATGCGCACCGGGACGCCTTCGATTTCGGTTTCCTCCACCGAGGCTATCGGGACTCCCGGCGCGCTCACCCACACCGTAGACGCGGCGAAACGGCGAGCCTTGTCCACGGGCAGAGTCTCGATGGGTGGTTTGGAGGCGTTCTGGTTGAGGTACTCACGGGCCCGTGGATCGAGTGGCATCTGCATCCTCCATATCTGTCGTCAAACCCATGCTATGAAGGCCGTGCGGTCCTGCCCGCATCCGGGCCGCCAATTGCGGAGGTTTACCGAAAATGATCCAAGGGGTTTACGTCGCCAATGTCACACCTTTCGACGGCGATGGCGAAATCGACACTGCGGCGTACTTCGGCCACGTCGAATGGCTGGCCGAACGGGGAGTTCAGGGAATCGTGCCGTTCGGGACGAACGGTGAAGGGCCCTCGATCGGCATGGACGAGAAGCTCCCCGTGCTCGAGGCGCTGTTTGCCCTTGATCTTCCGCTGCAGATCATTCCGTGTGTCGGTCAATCCAGCCTGCCCGATACTCTCGAGATGGTCCGGGCCTTGCAGGGATTCCCGGCCGAGGCGCTTCTGGTCATGCCTCCTTACTTCTTCAAACCTCCGCCAACGGAGGGGTTGCGGCGCTTTTTCGACACGGTGGTCCGCTCCGCCCGGCATCCAGTGATCGTCTACCACATACCCCAGTTTGCAGTCGCCGTTCCGGCCGAGGTAATTGCCGGTTGTGATGTCTGGGGCGTCAAGGATTCCGGCGCGGATGTGGATTACGGGGCCGCCGTGATGGGCACCGGCAAGAAGGTACTGTTCGGCTCGGAGCACGATCTGTGGCGGCGTCTGTCTCTAGGCGCGCCGGGCATGATTACTGCCTTGGGCAACTTCATGCCTGAAGCCATGACGGCGATGTACGGCTGCGTACAAACCGGAGACGCCGTCGAGGGCCCGATGCTGTCGGAGCGCATCGAGCGCGTGCAGAAAGAGATACTTGCACAAGTTGGACCGGCTCCGGTTAAGAGGCTTGCGGAGGCTCGTCACGGACTTCCGATGGGGGGCGTCCGGCCGCCCCTGATCGATGTCGAAGACGACTTCGATGCGAAGGCAATTCTCGATCTGACTCAGGCCGGTTAACCTCGGGCTCGATACTACTAGGGGTGGATGCATTGGACTATCGCAAACTTGCAGGCACCAAACTCGACGTTTCACGTGTTGTGCTGGGCACCATGACCTTTGGTTCGCAGGTCGACGATTCGGTTGCCGCCCAGATGGTCGGCTTCAGCATCGAGAGCGGGATCAACATGTTCGATACGGCCAACGCGTACAACAACGGCGAATCCGAGCGCATGCTTGCCCGGGCGATCAAGGGCATCAGGAACGAGGTCCTGATCGCGACCAAGGTGTTTAATGCCATGGGCGACGACCCCGAGGACAAAGGCCTCAGCGGTCCGGCTATCCACAGGGCGATCGACGCAAGCCTCGAGCGGCTAGAGACCGACCATGTCGATCTCTACTACCTGCACCAACCTGATCATGACGTTCCTTTGGAAGAGTCGCTCGGCGCGATGAACGAGATCGTCGCCGCCGGCAAGGTTCGCTACATCGGACTATCGAACTACGCCGCCTGGCAGCATGTCGAGGCGCTGTGGCTAAGTGAGAAGAATGACTGGCAGACCGTCAAGGTCTCCCAGCCCCTCCTCAACCTCCTCTCCCGCCGAATCGAGGAGGAGTACGCCGTCTGCTCTATGCGGTTCGGCTTGTCCAACATCGTCTTCAACCCCCTCGCCGGAGGGTTGTTGACGGGAAAGCACCGGAGTGAATCGGCTCCGGAGGAGGGCACCCGCTTTTCAATGGCGATGTACCGGGACCGTTACTGGAACGAGGAACAGTTCAAGGCCGTGGACCGGCTCCAGGAGATAGCAAAGGACGAGCATCTCAGCCTGATCGAGCTGTCCTTTCGCTGGCTTCTGTCCCACCCCTTAACCGACCACGTGTTGCTCGGCGCGTCGAGCATGGAGCATCTCAAATCAAATCTAGCCGCGTGCGATGGTCCGGAGTTCGAACCCCAGACGTTTGAACGCTGTGACGAGGTGTGGAAGACGCTCAGGGGGATCGCGCCGGCCTACAACCGGTAGCCTCGCAAGTGGGACATGGGGCGTAGACGATACCCGGCTGTGGCCGAGTCGTGCCGCTGACCTGTATGACGCGACACGCAAAGAATCAGAATGGACCGACCCAGCCGACCATTAGCAGCATCAAGTTGATTAGGTCGCCAGAACCTAACCGATATCTGTCACACCCCCTCTTTAATATGTAGCCATGTTCGAAGCTCTGGCCCACGCCAAGGCCGCCATCAGAGAGGTCGTTACGACGCTTGAGCCCGACGTCCTGGAGGGTGCCTACGCCACCGAGCTGGTCGAGGAGTTCGCCGCGATCGAGCGGCTCGCCGCAGCGGGCAAGGCCTTGTGTGCTCAGCGCGTCGCCAAATCAGGAGCTTGGCGGCGCGATGGCGACCGCTCGCCGGCGCGCTGGATGGCGCGCACCACCGGCACCTCGGTCGGCCACGCGCTCGGGGTGCTCGAGACGGCCGAGAGTATTGGTGAGCTTCCGGCGACTGAGAATGCGTTGCGCTCGGGGGAGCTGTCAGAGATTCAAGCGAAAGAGATCGTTTCAGCCGCCGCCGCCAGCCCTGCCTCCGAGCCAGAGCTTCTGGCTGCGGCCAAGACCGAAAGCGTCTTTGTGCTCAAAGAGCATTGTGCCAAGATCAAGGCTGCCGCTTCCTCCGAGGAACTCGACCGTTACGAAGCAATCCGGGTGCGCCGCCGCCTAC
>JACDCD010000056.1 GCA_013694625.1 Actinomycetota bacterium
GCAGAACCACACTTCCCACGAGAAAAGCCGACAGAGCCACCGCAACAGACTGCCGCCTCAGACCCAAGATCATTCGAGACCCCCTCTTGCTCAAATTCATCGAACCCGGCCGCCCGCCACTGGACCGTGTCTGAGTATCTTACGAGATTACCTCCCTTAAACGGACACCTTCACGCCTCGATCGAGGCTCTCGCGCTCGGTGAGTGCCCTAGAGTTGCCCCGGCCCGATCGCTTCTACCTTCCTGGCGGCGCTTCGCTGAGGCGGACATCGATTGTGAGCAGCCGACACACTCCAGCCGCTGCGCGACGGCTACGTATTCTGCATCGTAAGGTCTTTGCCCAACCCAGCTCGTCTGCAAGGCTCCAGGCAAGCCGCCCGAGACCACCCTCAAGGTGCCGATGCGCCGCCGCAAGTTCCCATGCCGCGTTGTCGCTGTGTCCCAACACCGGCTCGATCGACGCAGCTCGTTTGCGATAGAGATGCTCGCCCCGTTTGTTTGGAGCTTGCGCTCCATCAGCTGTGTTCGCGTCAGCCCGTTTGGTATTCGGTCGCGCGGACGCTCACCGTTGTTCCCGGCCCGCTTGCGGCCCTTGGTGGCGACCGAGAGCTCGACCTCTAGCTCCTCGTCGAGCGCGAGGTTGTCATCACTGAGATAGCCGGTCTTGGCGGCAACGACGGCGATCGCTTCGCCCACACCCGTGCCCCATGAGCGGTTTCGTGGGCTGGGCCCGAGGCTGGAGCTGCCACTCGTCAGCGCCGATCGGCGCGTAGCTCGCACCGCAAGTGCGGCGGGTATTGGCGGTAACGTGCTCGATGCTCGTGAGCTCATCTCGATGCTGGACATACTGGGGCGAGAAGCGAGGCTTGTACCGGCCCACGAAGCTTCATTCAGGCGGGTTTCGCCTAATGATATGCTGCCTCGGACCATCGACAGTTTAGGAGCGGTTGTTCGAGTGGGGGGGCAGAGAGATGTCGGTTGGTAAGAGGGCGAACCTGGTCGTCGTAGTCGGGTTGATGATGGCGCTGGTGGGGGATGTTGCTGCGTCTCCCGAGGGGGTGCTCCGTAGGGCCAAGGGCCTCAAGCATCACCGGGAGCGGCTCTTGCTCGAGCGGCTCGGCCCGGCATTTCCCGTCACATCCCCCGTTGCACAAGAGAGGCCCTTGGCACCCACCGTGGGAAAGGCGGTCAACTTCGAGGTCCTCGACCACATCTCGCTGGGAGGAGTCGCCCCCGAAGCAGACGTCGAGCTCTTCGATCATCGGGGCTCCACCGGAGAGCACGCTTACGTCGGGACCTGGAGCCCCGGCTGCACCGGCAGGGGCGTGAAGATCGTAGACGTCAGCAGGCCGAAACGGTCGGAGCTCGTTGCGGTTGCTCGACTCAAGAGGGACGAGGTCTCTTACGAGGATCCCGTCGTCAAGAGGGTCGGCAAGAGAGACGTCCTCGCCGTCGGGGTGCAAGGCTGCAGCCACTTCTCAATCTCCGAGGGCGGGCTTGCGCTCTTCGACGTCACCCACCCCAAGCGCCCAGAGAAACTCAGCTACTTGCCTGTGCCGGTCTTCTTCGGGGGGGTGCACGAGCTCGACCTCGCCCGGCGCCCGGGGGGACGGGTTATCGCTCTGCTGGCGGTCCCCTTCTCCTCGCACGGAGGGGACTTTCGCATCGTCAACATCACCTACCCCAAGCATCCAAAGACGCTCGCAGCTTGGGACATAGTGTCGGACAGCTCACTCGAGATCACGGCCGGTGATCGGGAGCTCACCAATCGGGGGCAAGGCATCGGGTATTTCAACGCCTACTTCGCCCACAGTGCCCGCGCTGCCGAACACGGTTCGACCGCCTATGTCTCCTACTGGGATGCCGGCGTCCTCAAGTTCGACATCAGCCGTCTGCGGCAGCCTGAGCTCATTGGCCAAACTACTTTCCACGCGGATGACGACGGCGATGCGCACTCGATGACCCCCTATAACAACGGCGGAGAGCGTTACATCCTTCAGAACGACGAAGACGAGGGTTCGCTGTCGCCTCCGAGGGTCACGAGCAGCGCCACCGGGACCACCCAATATCCGGCCATAGAGGCGCTCGGCCTGCCGACCCCGCTGCTTTCTCGGACAGGTCCCGTTAGCGAACTGTTTCACGACGCCGGCGTCGGTTGCTCCCCAGAAGACTTCGAGGGAGCGGGGGGTAGGACCGTGGCCTTCGAGTTCGAGAATCCCTTCGGGCGCAAGGATCCGCCGTGCGGGCTGGGACGGCAGTTGGTGTTCGCAGCGCGGGCCGGGGCGAGGGCAGTGTTGATCAACTCCTTCCGACCATACCGAGCCTTCATCAGTTTCTGCTGCAGGCGGGTTGTGGACGAGTTAGCGGAGAAGGGCAAGGACATGCCAGTAGTGATGGTCTCCGACATCGATGGCCTCGTTGACTCGATTCGCGCGACGCCCGATCCCAGGTCGGTGAGGGTCAACCTCGCTCCGACGACTCCCGCGGTGGGATTCTTGAGGGTGTTTGCCGAATCGACCGCGGCAGACACAAACGGTGATGGCGTGCCAGAATACCAGCAGGTCGGCCAATTTGCCGGATTGCCGCACGTGCGCGGGGAATTGCGGACGCCCAACGGCGTGTGGTCGATCCACAACACCGAGGTCATGGGCGACCGCGCCTATTCGTCGTGGTACTCGCACGGGATAGTTGCGTTGGACATGAGCGACCCGACCGACCCCTCGAAGGTCGGACAGTTCGTGCCGCCGACCGACGATGAGCGCAGAAAGACGCTGGGACGAGGCCCTGCGTCGACCTGGGGCTTGGCCCTCGACAGACAGAGTGGGCTCATCTACGTGAGCGACATGCGCACCGGGCTGTGGATCATCAAGCCAACCGGCCCCGCGGCCCCATCCGATTGACCTCGAGGTAGAACGACGCCCAGGCGGAATATCTGCACCTCGCGTGGGACCGATGCATAGTTATCGAGCTACCACTGGGGCCGTCGTGGCCGGGTCGTTGG
>JACDCD010000086.1 GCA_013694625.1 Actinomycetota bacterium
GACAGCCGATCGTGGCGTCTGCCCCCGGCAGACACTCGGCGGGATCATCGAGGACCGCCGTCACCCGGTAGCCGAGGATCTTGGCGAGGCGAACCATCGTCCGAGCCGTGGGGGACGAGCCGGCCACAGCCAACCGCGGCGCGGGCAGATGCGGCTCGACGAAGACGTCGAGGCCGCCCTCGGAGGCGCAGGTGGTCACCTCGGTGACGACCCCGGGTTCAGCCGGCTCGCGCGGCGACCCGACGGGCCGGATCCGTAAGAGCTTCGGCGCGCCGTCGGCAAGAGTGGCCAACGCCTCTCTCACGACCAAGGGTTCCGCGCACGACCCACCCACCCAGCCCTCGAGCCGCCCGTCCGGGGTGATGAGCGCCCTGTCTCCCGGCTTCGCAGAAACGGGGCGGTCTACCCGGACAACCGTGGCCAGGGCGTAAGCCTCACCCTCCCCTTCGAGCTCGTTGGCGCGACGGAGAACCTCGCCGGTCACGAGCTTCGGGCTTGTTGCATCGCTTCCCACACCTTGCCCGAGGTCAGGGGCATGTCGATGTTGCGGACACCGAGATGAGCGAGCGCGTCCACGACCGCGTTGGCGAAGGCGGCCGGAGAGCCCACTGTGGCGGACTCGCCGACCCCCTTGGCGCCTATCGGGTGGTGCGGAGAAGGGGTGACGGTGGCGTGAAGCTCGAAGGCCGGCGTCTCCCAGGCGGTCGGCAGGAGGTAGTCGATGAAGTTCGAGCCCATGCAGTTGCCGTCCTCGTCGAAAGTTATCTGCTGCATCGCAGACATGGCAAAGCCTTCCGTGAGTCCTCCCATGATCTGCCCCTCGACGATCATCGGGTTGATTCTCACTCCGCAGTCATCGACGGCAACCACCTTGCGTACCTTCCACTCGCCGGTTTGCGCGTCCACCTCAACCGCGACGACGTAGGTCCCGAAAGGGTAGGTCAGGTTAGGGGGGTCGTAGTAGGTCACACCCTCGAGCCCGGCTTCCATCCCCTGAGGGTGGTTCGTGTAGGCCGCAAAGGCGATGTCCTGGATGGTGGCCGCTTGCTCCGGCGCGCCCTTGACGTAGAAGCGATCACCCTCCCATTCGAGGTCATCGGCCGACACCTCGAGGGTGTGGGCGGCGATTTGCTTGGCCTTCTCGCGTATCTTGCGAGCGACGACCGCGGTGGCGGCTCCACCCGTAGGCGTGCTCCGCGACGCATAGGTGCCCAACCCGTAGGGCGTGTTGTCGGTGTCGCCCTCCTGGACGGTCACGTCCTCAGGCGGGATGCCGAGCTCGCCGGCCACTATCTGAGCAAAGGTCGTTTCGTGGCCCTGTCCCTGAGACTTGACCCCAAGCTTGAGGATCGCCTTGCCGGTCGGATGGATTCGCAGCTCGGCCGAGTCGAACATCTTGATGCCGAGGATGTCGTAGTCCCTGCTGGGACCCGCGCCGACGGCCTCGGTGAAGCTGGCGACCCCGATGCCGAGAAGCCTGCCTTCGGCCCGGAGCCTCTCCTGCTCGGCGCGCAGCTGCTCGTAGCCCGACTTCTCCAGCGCGACATCCAGCGCTTTGGCGTACTCGCCCGAGTCGTACACGAATCCGGTGACGGATGTGTAGGGGAACTGCTCGGGCCGGACGAAGTTCTTGCGTCGGAGCTCGACGGGTTCCATGCCAAGCTCGTAGGCCGCGTTCTGCACTAGGCGCTCGATCAGGAACGATGCCTCCGTGATGCGGAACGAGCACCGGTAGGCGACCCCACCGGGGGCCTTGTTGGTGTACGCGCCGTCCGTGACGACGTGAGCCGCAGGCATATCGTAAGAGCCGGTGACAACGTGGAAGAGGCCCGCTTTGAATTTGCTCGGTTGTGCGTCGGCGTAGGCATAGCCCTGATCGGAGAGCATCCCCACGCGAAGGCCGAGCATGGTGCCGTCCCGCTTGAGCGCCAACTCTCCATGCATGTGAAAATCGCGCGCGAAACCGGTGGACGCGAGGTTGCCGGTGCGATCTTCGATCCACTTGACCGGCTGTCCGATCAGCAGCGATGCGGCGGTCGCCACCACGTAGCCGGGGTAGACCGGCACCTTGTTGCCGAAACCACCGCCAATGTCTGGGGAGATGATCTGAATGTTCTGTTCGGGCAGACCGGTAACGAGGGCGAACACGGTGCGGATCGCGTGCGGCGCCTGTGAGGTCATGTAGATCGTCGTCTTCGAGGTTGCCGGGTTGACATCGGCTATGCAGCCGCAGCACTCGAGTGGCGCGGGATGGGAACGCGGGTAATGGGTGTCGAGCGCAACCACGACCTCTGCTTCCGAAAAGGCGCGATCCGTGCTGGCCTTGTCGCCCGCCTCCCAGTGATAAATGCGATTGTCTTTCTGATCCTCTTTGTCGTCCCGGATAACCGGCGCTCCATCCTCGACGGCTTTCTTGGGATCTACGATTACCGGAAGAGGCTCGTATTCGACGTCGATCAGCTCGAGGGCGTCGTGAGCGACATACGGATCCGTCGCCACCACACAGGCAACCTCCTGGCCCTGAAAGCGCACCTTGTCCGTCGCCAGCACCGCCTGCGTGTCGCCCGACAACGTGGGCATCCACGCCAGCTTGTGCTGAGCCAGCAGCTCTCCCGTAACCACCGCAACGACTCCGCCCACTGCCTCGGCCGCCGAGGTGTCAATCGCTTCGATCCGGGCGTGGGCAAACGGGCTGCGCAGTATCGCCATGTGAAGCATGTTGGGCAACCGGATGTCGTCGAGGTAGTTGCCCCCGCCTCGTACGAAGCGGTCGTCCTCCTTGCGCTTTACGCTTCTGCCGACCCAGGGCATTTCCTTTTCTTCTACCGCCACGTCTCCTCCTTGGATAGCTGCAAGCCTTCTATTACGCGTGCGCGCCCGGTTGCTCGGACGCGGCCCTCTTCGCCGCCCACTGAACGGACTTGACGATGTTCTGGTAACCGGTGCAGCGACACAGGTTGCCGGAGATGGCCCAGCGAACATCATCTTCACTTGGGTCGGGGTTCTCCTCGAGCAACGCGGCTCCCATAAGCATCATGCCGGGTGTGCAGAAACCGCACTGGAGCCCGTGCTCCTCTTTGAAACCTTCCTGGATCGGATGCAACTTCCCATCTTGCTGCAGGCCCTCAACGGTGGTTACCCGGCGACCGTCGGCTTGCACGGCAAACATCGTGCAGGACTTCACCGGCGTCCCGTCGAGCAACACGGTGCACGCGCCGCAGCTGGAGGTGTCACACCCGACGTGCGTCCCGGTCAGGCCAAGAGCCTCCCGGATCCAGTGAACGAGCAGCCGGCGCGGCTCGACCTCTGATGTCTTCGACCCACCGTTTACCGTGACCGATATGGTCTTGTTCGCCACCTCGTTCATCCTCCTTCACGCTGCCTTGCCGGCGGCCGCGGCGTTGAGGGCGCGGGACACAAACACCCGCACCATCGCGCGCTTGTAATCCGCGCTTCCCCGGAGGTCACTGTGCGGGTCGGCCGCCTCGGCGCAGAGATCGGCGGCTCGGGCGATGGTTCCGCCGTCGAGCTCGGCCCCCGCGAGCAGTTGCTCGGCCTCTGTGGCTTTGATATTGGCCGGGCCCACTGCAGTAAGCCCGATGCCCGCTCGTTCGACCTTGCGGCCATCGAAGGAGAGATGAACCGCCACCCCGACCGAGGCGAAGTCCCCGACCTTCCGCTCGAGCTTCATGTAGGTGCCGAACGTGTCTGCGCCCGGATCCGGGATGTCCACCTCGGTGGCGATCTCGGTCGGATCGAGCGTCGTCGTGAACGGACCTTGAACGAACTCGGACACCGGGATGCGCCGCTCGGCGGCACCATTGCGGCACACGATGTCTGCATTCATGGCGAGCATCACCGACGCCCAGTCTCCCTGAGGGTCGGCGTGGCAAAGGGAGCCGACCACGGTGCCGAGGTTGCGGACCAGGGGATCCGATATCAGCGGAGCTGCTGCTGCCATTGCCGGGTAACGACGCCTGATGAGCTCGGAGCGCTCGATATCGTGTGTCCGCACCAATGCGCCGACGCTAAGTGATCCGTTCTCGTGCACCGAGCCCAGGCCCGTGATCCGGTTGATGTCGATTATGTAGTCGGGCGCTGCAAAGCGCAGCTTCATGAGGGGGATCAGGCTCTGGCCGCCCGCAAGCACCTTGGCATCCTCTCCGTGCTCTGCGAGCATCGAGAGAGCATCGTCCAGTGATTCGGGTGCGAGGTAATCAAAGCTCCGCGGAAACATGGACACCTCCTGCTGGATGTTCGGCGGACGTTATCAGCTCGAGCGCTCCCTCGGTTGCCGCCCGCCGGCGTGGCCCTCAGGCCCTTACGCACCGACAGGTGTCCTCTCCCACTGCCCAAACGGATGCCATGATAAGGCCACTCGGACGCAAAGGCGCATGGGTGCCGGACGCGTTCGAACCGGCGTACGCTCTGCAGGGAAGAGAGGTGGAGGGAATGGCAGATCGAACGTGTCCTGAGTGCGGCCAAAGCCTGCCACGTGAGCTGGGCCAGCACAGCACAGCCCCGCTCAGCGGGTTGGTCTCGTGTCCCAACTGCGGGGCGGAGGTTCACCTCGACAAGCCGGCGGCCGGCGCGCCTGGGGACGAAGGAGCACGCATAGAACCGGCCGGCGCGACCGAGGGGGATCCGGAGAGCTTCAGCGGCCACGAGACGGTCGAGGGCGTGATGCAGGAGGTCGAGGACAAGCAGCAGCAATAGGGAGCCACAGTGCCGCTGCCGCTCCCGGCCTTCTGGGAAGGTTACGGTGGGGACGGGGGACGGTGCTTGCAGGAGGGCCCATGCAATATGACGTGCTTGTGGTGGGACGTCCCACGTGTGACGTTATCTTCACCGGTTTGTCCAAATGGCCCGAGCCGGGGAGGGAGAACTACGCCTCGGGTTTGAAAGTCTCAGCGGGCGGCGCGTTCAACTTCTCCGCCGCCGCCAGCCGCCTAGGCCTTTCCGTCGCCTTTGGAGGGCTCATCGGCAACGACGTGTGGAGCCGCTTCGTGCGGGAGCAGTTTGCGGGCGAGGGCGTGTCCACCGAGTTCCTCCAGGTCATCGACCGCCCCCTCCCGGCCGTTTCCGTGGCACTCAATGTGGATGAAGACCGCGGCTTCATCACCCACGAGTCCGAGGCCGAGGAGTGCGACTGCCGGCTCGCCGATCACGTCGTCGATATGATCGCGCGGGTCGATGCCCGCCATGTCCATATCCACCTGGTTCCATGGCTCGAGCGAGTCGCGGAAGCAGCAGCGGCCAGGGGGATGTCGCTGTCCGTTGACGCCTGGGGTTGGGAGCCCTGGCTCAAGTCGGAGGGGATCTGGAGGTTGGCCTGCCTGAGTGACGTGCTCTTGATGAACGACGCCGAAGCGATAACCATGACCGGCGCGCCGGATCCAGGCCAAGCCCTGCAGAAACTCAGGGAGCTGTGCAAATGCGTCGTCATCAAGAAAGGTGCGCGCGGGGCGGTGGCCGTTGTGGACGGTGAAGTTCTCCACAGTTCAACCGAACCGGTCAAGGTTGTCGATGCTACGGGCGCCGGCGATTGCTTCAACGCCGGTTTCATCTACGGGCTCCTGCACGATCTACCGGCCGGCGTCTCGCTCGCACTTGGCAATCTCTGCGGAGGCTCGGCGGTCCAGGCCGTCGGTGGCTATGCGGGATGCCCGACCGAGGAAGGCCTGCTCGAAGCGGCGCGAGCCCGCGATGTAGATCTAGCGGATCTCGACCCGGTTCGGCGCCCGTGAAGCTCACCGTCCTCGGAGCGGGCATACGCACACCGCTTCTTCTCAGCGGACTCGCCCGGCGCGCCGAAGCCCTGGGGCTCGAGGAGGTGGTTCTCCACGACTGCGACCTGGGGCGGCTCGAGACGATGGCGGCCTTCGGCGGCGGACTCTGTGAAGAGTGGGGCGCGGCCTTCCGGGTGCGGGCCGAGACAGATTCTGAGGCGGCGCTCGAAGGGGCGGATTTCGTGTTCTCGGCGATCCGGGTCGGGGGAGAGGCAGGCCGGATCATCGACGAGCAGGTCCCTCTCCGGCACGGGATCATCGGTCAGGAGACAACCGGGCCGGGTGGGTTCGCAATGGCCCTCAGGACCATCCCGGTGATGATCGACTACGCGCGCACGATCGAGCGCGTCGCACCTCATGCCTGGTTGATCAACTTCACCAACCCCGCGGGGCTCATTACGCAGGCGTTGAAAAAACACACCGAAGTCAAGGTCATCGGGATCTGTGACACGCCGACGGCGATGAAACGGACCATTGCCCGCGTGCTCGGGGTGCCGGGCGACGACGTCGGCCTTGACTACTTCGGGCTGAATCATCTGGGGTGGGTGCGCCGCGTGCTGGTAAACGGGGCCGACCGGCTGCCCGAGCTGCTTGATCGCTTCGAAGAGCTCCAGACGGCGGGCGCCGAATGGGCGCCTTTCGACCCCGGCCTTGTCAGGGACATTGAAATGCTCCCCAACGAATACCTCTATTACTTCTATTACCGGGAGCAGGCGCTCGAGCACATCCGGCGCTCCGGCAATACCCGCGGCCAGCAGCTCGAAACACTCAATCGCCCCTTGTGGGAGGAGCTGTCCAAAGGCGCCTCCTCCGGCGATTGGGCCCAGGCCCGGGCCGCATATGAGCTCGCGATGTCGACGCGCCGTTCGACCTATATGGCGCGCGAGAGCGGCCGGGGTGATCCCGACGCCTCGTCCGGCGAAGAGCTTTTCGAAGGCGAAGGTTACGAAGGCCTGGCCATGGCCGTGATGACCTCGATCAGGGCGCAGTCCAGCGTACCGTTGATCGTGAACGTCCCCGCGAACGGGGCCGTTGCGGGCTTCGCCGACGATGTCCTGGAGCTCCCCTGTCTCGTCGACGGGAATGGCGCCACTCCGCTGGCAGCCGGGGCGGTGCCCTCAACTGCGCGTGCCCTGATGGAGCCGGTCAAGACCTACGAGCGTCTCACCGTCGAGGCGGCGGTGGCCAGATCCTATTCCGCAGCCACCCAGGCGTTGGTTGCTCATCCGCTGGTCGGCTCGTACCGTCTCGCTACGGCTATGTTGGACGAATACCTGTCCCGGCATGGCCTGCTTGGATTCAGTCCCTGAAGGTCACCGGGCAAGAGAACGAAGGTCAATGGGAGGTTGGGGAATGTTGTCTGGAAGGTTGTCCATAAGGTGCTTGAGCGCGCTGGTGGCACTTGCCCTGGCGCTTGTGGCTTGCGGCAGCGTCACGCCCGGAAGCTCGGACGATGGCGGAGCCGAACAGCCGCAGTCGTCGTCCACCTCGCTGCCCAAGGAGGATGTCACCCTCACGGTTTGGGACCAGGAGGTGCGGGGTGGACAGAACGCCCAGATCGAGCAGCTCAACAATGAGTTCATGGACGAGTATCCCAATGTCACGATCAAGCGGGTGGCAAAATCATTCACCGATATCAATAAGACGCTCAAGCTCGCCGTTTCGGACGACAACCCCCCGGACGTGGTGCAGGCAAATCAAGGCCGCGTCGTGATGGGACAGCTCGTCACAGGAGGGCTTCTGCGCCCACTGGACGATTACGCCGAGGCATATGGGTGGGCCGAGCGCTACTCTCCGACCCTGCTCAAGCTCAACTCGTTCTCCGCCGATGGCGACCAATTCGGCACGGGCAATCTCTACGGCCTCTCTCAGGTGGGCGAGATCGTCGGTGTGTACTACAACAAGAACAAGCTGGCCGAGCTGGACCTGGCCCTCCCCAAGACCTTCGATGAGTTCGTTGACGCCCTCGAGACCGCCAAGCAGGCGGGTGAGATACCGATACAGTTCGGCAATCTCGACAAGTGGCCGGGGATTCATGAGTTCCAGGCGGTGCAGAACGAGTTTGCGCCGAAGGACTACCTTCGCCAGTTCGTCTTTGGGCTCGGCGACGTCTCCTTCGCCACCGACCAGAACACAGAGGCCGCGTCGGTGATGCAGCAGTGGGTCGATTCCGGTTACTTCACGCCCGGGTTCAACGGGGTCAAGTACGACGACGCGTCGGCCGCCTTCACTAGAGATGAGGGCGTCTTCCTCATCACCGGCACATGGCAATCGCCTTTGTTCGGGGACGAGATGGGCAAGAACGTCGGATTCTTCTTGATGCCGCCGGCGCAGAGCGGTGACGACCCGGTCGCCCTCGGCGGTGAGGGCCTGCCGTTTGCCATAACGACGGGGTCCGATCAACCCGAGGCCGCCGCCGCCTACATCGACTTCATCACGAACGAGCACGCGGCCAAAGTAATTACGGAGACCGGCGGGCTTCCGGCGCCCAAGGGGGCCCCGAGTGTCCCCGGCGGCACGGTGCTGGGCGACATCTTCACCGCCTGGGACCAGTTGAACGCCACGGACTCGATCGTCCCCTACATCGATTACGCAACCCCGACCTTCTACGACACGATCACGGCGTCGGTCCAAGAGCTGATGGCCGATAGAGTAAATGCCGAGAGTTTCGTCGACACGGTCAATCAGGACTACTCGGACTTCATGGAGTCGAGATAGGCAGATGAAGGACAGCTTGCCGGTCCCGGCCCGCATCGGTGTGCGCGCCGGCCGGCGCGCACATGCGCGCGACAAGGCGCCGCCGGGCGAACCGCGCGCCATCGGGTATCTCTATCTACTGCCGGCGCTGCTGGTATATGGCGCATTCGTGCTTCTCCCACTTGGTCACAGCGTGCTGTTGTCGTTCTACGAATGGGATGGGATAACCGAGGGCACGTGGATCGGGTTGAGCAACTACCAAGACCTGATCGCCGACCCTCAAACGCGCGCCGCTTTCCTGCACTCGCTGGTTCTCATTCTGTTCTACTCCGTGCTCCCCGTAGCCATAGGGCTGCTGCTTGCGGCCCTGATCTCGCGCACGGACCTGCGAGGCCTTACGTGGTTTCGCACAATCTTGTTCCTGCCGCAGGTCGTACCGCTCGTAGTGGTGGCGGTGATCTGGAGCTACATCTACGCGCCCGGTGCAGGGCCGCTCAACGAAGGGTTGCGAGCCGCCGGGCTCGATGGGCTGACCCGGTCGTGGCTCGGGGACTTCTCATGGGCGCTTCCATCAGTCGGCTTGATAGGGACCTGGGTGCAGTACGGACTGTGCATGGTGCTGTTCATTGCAGGGGTGCAGAAGATCCCCACCAGCCTCTACGACGCCGCGCGTGTCGATGGCGCAGGGCCCGGCCACGAGTTCCTCGCCGTCACACTGCCCAATCTACGGAACGAGATCGCCGTAGCTCTCACCCTGACCATCATCGCCTCGCTCCGGAACTTCGACCTGGTCTATCTGACGACCAAGGGCGGCCCGGGCAACGCCACCTCGGTCCCCGCCTTCGAGGTTTACAACCAGGCCTTCGAGGTGGGTCAGGTCGGCTTCGCCTCGGCGATCGGCGTTGTCCTCGCCCTTGTCATCTTTGCCATCACCGGGGTCGTAAATCGCATTGCGGAGGCGCGGGAGTGACGGGGCGCATCGATCGCGTGGTGAACTACGGGTTGTTGGTTGCCTTTTCGTTCATCGCGCTCTACCCCATCGGCGGCATCGTGCTCGCCGCCCTGCAGCGCCCGGGCGAGCTCTCCGGCTTCAGCATCCCCCGTGACCTCCACTTTTCCAATTTCGCCGAAGCCTGGACCCAGGGCCACTTTGCGACCTACCTCAAGTCCAGCGTGATTGTCTCCGTAAGCGTTGTGGCGGTGGCCACGTTGCTATCTCTCCTGGCAGGCTTCGCTTTCGGCACGATGAAGTTCGCAGGGCACAAGATGCTGTTCTATGTCTTCCTGCTCGGGCTAATGGTCCCGCTGGAGGGCATCGTGATACCCCTCTACTACGATTTGCGTGCTCTTTCGCTAACCGACACCTATTGGGCGTTGATCCTCCCCCAGATCGGCCTATCACTCGCCTTTGGCACCTTCTGGATGCGAGCCTTCTTCATGTCCACCCCTCGTTCCCTGATCGAAGCGGCCGAGATCGACGGGGCCCGTAACTGGTCGATCCTGTGGCGCGTCCTGGTGCCGTTTGCGCGCCCTGCAGTGCTGACGATGATGGTGTTGATCTTCATGTGGACCTGGAATGAGTTCCTGCTGGCTCTGGTCATGGTCTCCAGCGAGAACCTCCGCACGGCCCCTCTGGGACTGGCCTTCTTCCAGGGGCAGCACGCCTCCGAAGCGACCCTTCTCGCGGCAGGGGCGATCATCGTCGCTCTTCCCGTCGTGGTCACGTACGTCTTCCTTCAACGGCACTTCATCCGAGGCATGCTTTCCGGCGCGGTAAAAGGCTAGGCGCCCATGGCCCGAGTCAGATTCGTAGAGGCCACAAAACGCTTTGGCGACGTCGTCGCATTGAAGAGCCTCAACCTGACCGTCGAGGACGGCGAGCTGGTCGTCTTCGTCGGGCCCTCTGGTTCGGGAAAGACGACGGCGCTACGCCTCCTTGCCGGACTCGAGTCCATCAGCTCAGGCCACGTTTACATCGGGGACAGACAGGTTGACGACATCCCCCCACGCGAGCGGGATATCGCCATGGTGTTCCAGGACTATGCGCTCTATCCGCAAATGACCGTCTACAAGAATCTGGCGTTCGGGCTGCGCATGCGGAAAGTCCCAGGCCCCGAGATCGACAAACAGGTGAGGGATGCGGCACGCATCTTGGGGCTCGAGACCATGCTCGAGCGCCGGCCCCGCCAGCTCTCGGGTGGCCAGCGCCAGCGGGTTGCACTCGGACGCGCCCTGGTCCGCAGTCCCCAGGTGTTCCTCATGGACGAGCCGCTCTCGAACCTCGACGCCAAGCTGCGCGTGCAAACTCGCGTAGAGATTGCCCGAATCCAGCGTGAGTTCGGGACCACCACGGTCTACGTCACGCACGACCAGACCGAGGCGATGACCCTCGGACAGCGAGTGGCCGTGATGAAAGACGGCGCCCTGCAACAGTTCGACACACCCAAGACGCTCTACGATCG
>JACDCD010000088.1 GCA_013694625.1 Actinomycetota bacterium
CCTGCTCCTTGGCCTGGGAGTTGCCGGCGATTGGCTGCGTGGTAGGTACATCTCCATCGGTATGGCCCGATGTGCCGGACTCTGGAGCGCCATTCTGATCCACCGGGTGTTCTGACGCGCCGGGTTCGGTGCGGTTTACCTCTCTCTCCGAATCGGCCATGACGCCGTGCGGCTCCGTCGAAGCGGAGGCCTTGCTCTCTCCACCGAACTCCCGGTCCGAAGATCGAGACGCTACAGGCAAGACGGCGTCATTTCCGACCCGGTCATCCGCAAGGATCACCCCCGGCGCCGCAGACGCTCTGGAGGCGCCATCTCGCCTCGCGAGTGAGGAAGAGTCATTCTTCGTCTGCACCTCCGCTGTGGAAGCAATGCGATCCGCCCCCTTGCTCTGGAGGACGCCGGCCCTATCCCACAACTCCGGAGCCCAAAGAGCGGAGAACACCGCAATGAACAGCAGACCGGCCAATGCAACCACCCAGCCCACACCGGGGAGGCGCTCCGTGAGCACCTCTCGGTCGATCACGATGTCTGGACCTCACGGGCCCGGGACGGCTTCGCTGCGGCGCGTTGGAAAAGGGCGGACCTAGACGAGGTCACCGACCTCCCGTGTCTCCGTAGTCTTTGCATTCGCCCCCCGTTGCCGTTGATCTAATAGTTCCTCTGTTCTTCCCCAGTGAACCTCAGGGCAACCACCCTAAGGGCATCGCCTTGCGCACCTACCGGTTGCCGACCCCTCTCTCTCAGTTACCCAGCCCTGGCTGCGTTCGCGCCACTGCGTTGGTCACCTGCACCGGGCAAACCCAACTGAGCCGTTGCTTTCAAGTAATTTCCAGCAAACCCGATGAAGACTAAGACAGAGGTCATAAGAGATCTAGCAGCAGGTCACAGACCTTCAGCGAAACGGCAAACCCGTCGTGAGGCGGGGACGCAAAGCCAGGGACCTTCTTGTGGAGGCCGCCCGGCCACCGAACGGAGGAACCCTGATGTCGCATCCGAAGAAGATCGCGGGCAAGACACGCCTGATTCTGGGAGGAATGGTTGTTTCCAGTTTTCTCGCAGGAGCGCTTCCAGCCCAAGCCGTTGTACCGCCGGCACCCTACGTCGCCTACACGACCACGTCATATTGGAATACGCCGTTGTCCGCCAATGCGCCCGTCGATCCCAATTCCGCTCGTTATATCAACGAAGCGATGAGCGCTTGGCGCACCGGCGCCAACGATGTGAAGTTCAACTACATGCAGATGCGCGGCACCCCAGAGCAGACATCCCCGAATGTTGGAGCGCTGCCGCTGTTCATTGCACAGCCAACCGACAGGCTCTACACGATCAACGCTCAGGGCCGCACGGTTAACGTTCGCATCCCTGCGAACGCATTCCCCGGCACCTCGGCCGATAACGCCATGCAGATCATCGACCGCTCGACCAATCAGATAGTCGGCATGTGGCATGCGCGGAAGACGAGTAGTGGGTGGGCAGCGGATGCGATGGATCGTCAGTGGCTCAACTCCGGTGGCATCATCGAAAGCCAGAGCGGTGGCACCAGCGGCAACTTCGGGCACTACGGCGTGGCCGCGGGATCCCGTGTCATCCGAGTCGATGAGGTGAGAGCAGGCAAGATCACCCACAGGCTCGAGGCGTTCTGGCACGAGACTGCACAGACACACTTCTGGCCCATGAGTGGGCACGAGAAGGGCAAGAACGGCATCGTGCCCGAGGGCATCGTCATCCGTATCAAGCCGTCGGTCGATTTGAGCAGGAGAGGCCTCAACCCAGCCGAGCTCGTTATCGCGACCGCCTTCCAGGACTACGGCGCAATCATCGGTGACAACTCGGGTGTCTCATCGCTTCACAGAGTGCAGTTCGCCGGCGCTGACTGGAAAGCGCTTGGCGTCACGAGCGATTCGCTAAAGTCGATCCCTTGGACCGATTGGGAGTTCGTCAAGGGCGGCTACGACCCGCGCTAGAGCGTTGAAGCTGAACCTCTAGATCGGAACAAATCTAAGTAGCGGGGCCCGTGAGGAGTGCGGGCCCCGCTTCTTGTGTCGGCCCCACGGGAGCCAACATTTTGCGATTCAAACGGCGCCTCCAAGTAACCCCCGGAAGGATAAGCGTCCATGGAACCCCGCGGCACCTAAATGGACAGAGGGCGGAAACCCAGTGTCCTCACCTTTCCTCTACAGGCGATGGAGTGGGGAATCAGGCTCTGATAAGTCGCCAAACCGGCCCGCGACCCTCCTCCGCACAAACGGACCCGCGTCTCGAATCGAGCCTGCCATCCAGGAACGCGATACACGGTGCGAAAGACACCAGTGCGTTGAGGGTGGAACTTCCAATAGCGCCATTGCGTCGTGGCCTTGCCCCGGGTCGAGAACACGACACGATCTCGCGGACTCAAAATACGCACCTCGAACCATCGAGGCCCCCCGCTGTAGGCCTGGTACCAGACTCCTGTCTTGATCGCCTCCCCAACGCAGATGCGACCCTTGGGTTTGTTCACAAGGACATCCGCTCGAGCGGGCCCCATTGCAGCCAGAATGAGCAGCGACGCGAGTCCCACGACGATCAGGCGCGTTCGGATTCGCCGGGTGCCGGCCTGGGGTGGGCGAATGCCCATTTGCGGAGCGGTCATGCGTTCCTCTCGGTGGACCGGTAGCCGGCCCATTTGGTTCCTCAAACCACTCTAGCCATCCCAGGCGCCTAAGTGGTGAAAAGAGACGTAAAAAGACGGCTTCCCGCCCTTTCTTATCCTGTCGAGGACTTCGTTTCGCTTCGCGACTTGGTCAAAGCAGCACGGGGACCCCGTAAAGAGCAGAGGACTGGGAGGTCGTGCGCCGGAGGGGTGTTCAAGCCGACCACCTAGTGTGGGGGCCCAACCCCGCTAGGCTCAAAGGCAAGTTAGGCGCCGGCTCGGAGCGAGAGTGGCGGAATTGGCAGACGCGCCGGCCTTAGGAGCCGGTGTCTTCGGACGTGGGGGTTCGAATCCCCCCTCTCGCACCAGTGTGATGTCGCGCGCCACACATGTCGGGGCTCTGGTGGACCCGCACCCCTGCCCTCCTCGGCCTTTCGCCCTGCTCAGAGCCCTTCACCGTTCGGCGCCCGGCGAACAGGTGAAGGCGATGGAGTTGTCGGGAGACCGGATCCGGTTTCTCGATGACGCCCGGGAGCCTCCAGAGCCGCTCGCTGTTCCTTGCGAGACGACCTGGAGGTACTCGCCGACCTCATTCATTTCCGCTACGCGTTGACGGGCTCCTCGTAGGCCTCGCGCAGCTCCTCGCAATCGATCTTCTTCATCTGAAGCATCGCCTGCATCACACGGTTCGCCCGGTCCTTGTCCTCGTCCTGCAGCAGCTCATCCAGGAGTTTGGGGATGATCTGCCACGACAGGCCGTACTTGTCCTTCAGCCATCCGCACTGGCTCTCCTGGCCGCCGTCGGCGGTGAGCTTGTCCCAATACTCGTCGACCTCTTCCTGTGTTTCGCACTCGACGAAAAACGAGAACGCCTCGTCGAACTTGAAGTGAGGACCGGCGTTCAGCGCGATGACACGCTGTCCCTCCACCTCGAACGTGACGGTCATGACAGTCTCGGTGCCGCTGGGACCCGTGTCTTCGTAGCGGTGCGTCTCCAGGATCCGGGAGTTGGGGAAGATCGAGCAGTAGAGATTCGCAGCCTCATCCGCTTCCTTGTCGAACCAGAGATGTGGAGTAACGCTCGGCATCTGTTCGTCCTTTCTGCTTGGCCTGTTCTCTTCTTTTGCTACTAGCTTCCTATGTAGACGCCTCGGCGTCGGGGAACTCATCGGTCACTCGGCCGCCTGTTTTGCTCATCCCAGTCCGCAGTAATGTTATCGATTCCGCTGACGTTCCCACTTTCTGGGAACAGAGAGGGGCGGGCGAACCCAGGGCTTTTGCATGCCCGCTCTCGTGGGCGACCGCCCGCCGCGGCTCAGGGCTGCGACAGGCTAAGTAGCTGCGTGTTTTGCCGAAAGCTGCACGAGCTCCTTCTGGAAGTCGAGCAGCGGCTCTTCGCCATCCGGCCCAGGATGGGTCCAGACGCCGTCCGCCCCCAACTCCCAGGCGAAGATGTTTCGCGAAAACGCCAGCTCGAGCAATGACTTGATGCGCTCCGACAGCTCCGGTGCCTTTACGGGGGCGAGCACCTCTACCCGCCTGTCGAGGTTCCGGTGCATCACGTCGGCGCTGCCGATGTAGATCTCCTCGAGCCCCTGATTGTGGAAGTAAAAAATTCGTGAGTGTTCAAGAAAGCGTCCGAGAATGCTTCGAACCCTGATCGTCTCGCTTATGCCCTCCACGCCCGGCCGCAGCGCGCAAATGCTGCGCACGAACAAGTCAATCTCCACACCGGCGCGCGATGCCGCATACAGCGCCTCGATCACCCTCTCGTCGACCATGCTGTTCACTTTGATCGCGATGTGTCCCGGCTTCTTGGACGTACTTGCTTCGGCCTCCCGTTCGATCATCCGGATGAGGGTCTTCCTCATCTCGTCCGGCGCGACTATCAACTGGCGGTAGCTGTGCTGCCGTGAGTAGCCCGTGAGATGGTTGAAGAGGTCGCTGACATCGGCCCCCATCTCGCGGTCGGAGGTGAAGAGGCTCATATCCTCGTAAATGCGCGCCGTCTTTGGGTTGTAGTTCCCAGTGCCGACGTGGACGTAGCGACGGAGCTCTTCACCCTCCTGACGGACGACCAGGCATAGTTTGCAGTGCGTCTTCAACCCAACCAACCCGTACACTACGTGACAACCGGCGCGCTCGAGGGTTCTGGCCCAGTTGATATTGTTGCGCTCATCGAAGCGCGCCTTGATCTCCACCAAGACGACGACCTGCTTGCCTGCTTCAGCAGCCTCTATGAGCGCTTCCACGATAGGGCTGTCACCTGACGTGCGATAAAGCGTTTGCTTGATCGCCAGCACAGTGGGATCCGCAGCGGCCTGTTCGATGAAGCGTTGAAAGCTAGTTAGGAACGACTCGTAGGGATGATGGACGAGCAAATCCTGGTCGCGAAGTAACTCGAACATATCTGGGGGATTGTCTTCGGAGGGCAGCAGTACTGAAGGGGTTACGGGTTGAAACAGCTCGTCCTTCAGGTCCGGGCGATCGAGATCGTAAAGATCCCACAACCCTGAAAGATCCAAGGGCCCAGGCAGGCGATGTACATCCTTTTGCTCGATTTGGATCTCGCGTGTGAGCAGCTCGAGAACGTGACGGGGCATGTTCTCTTCGACCTCCAGGCGCACCGCCGGGCTGAAGCGGTTCTTCTGCAGTTCTGCCTCCAATGCTTCGAGGAGATCCTCGGCGCCGTCATCGTTCACCTCGAGATCGGCATTGCGGGTCACCCTGAAGGCGTGGTGCTCGAGGACTTTCATTCCCGGAAACAGCTTATTCAGATTTGCGGCGATGACGTCTTCGATAGGTACAAAGCGCCCGCCCTCGGAGAGCTCGACCAGACGGGCCAGCAGTGGCGGCACCTTGACCCTCGCAAAGTGTGACCTGTTGGTTATCGGATCTCTTACCAAGACTGCCAGGCTCAAAGTGAGGTTGGAAATGAACGGGAAGGGATGGCTTGGATCGACCGCAAGGGGAGTTACGACCGGGAAGATGCGCTCTTGAAAGAGCTCATCAAGTTCCTTCCGCTGGCGCTTCTTCAGCTCGTCCCAGCGGAGGATCTCGACCCCGGAGTCCCGAAGGTCCGGCATGATCTCGTCCCGGAAGACATGGGCGTGTCGCTGGACGATAGGTCCGACCTTTGCATTTATGGCCGCCAACTGCTCTTTGACGGTCAACCCGTCGGGGGAACGACTTGTAAGTCCTGCCGCGGCCTGGCGCCTTATGCCTGCGATTCGCACCATGTAGAACTCATCCATGGTGCTCGCGAAGATCGAGACGTACTTCACTCGCTCCAACAGTGGGGTGCCGGAATCCTCGGCAAGAGCGAGAACGCGGGCGCTCCAGTCCAGCCACGAGAGCTCGCGATTGATGAACATGTCCTTCGAGAGCTGCGCACGAACGGCCATTGGGGCTCCAGGCTAGTCGGGTATCCGAGTCTACCCACTCGCCTGAACTTAGGACTCGGCGCACCATACGAGGCCCGTCCAGGTGAATTCATCCCCAGGTCCGCAGCAGGAACTACTCTACGAATCGTGAAGGATTACTCGGGTGAGCTGCAGAGTGCCAGGGAGTTCGCTGAGGCGGGGTCCCGGGTGGCCATGGGCCACTACCGCGCCAACCCCGTAACCAAGCGAAAGAGTGATGGCACCTGGGTCACAGAGGCAGACTGGGCGGCGGAGGCACAGATCAGACTCCGCATCGCCCGAGCCTGGCCCGACCACAATGTCCTCGGCGAGGAAGAGGGTTTGAGTGGCGCAGGCGGCGGGCCGGCCACTCCCGGCGCGCCGACCTGGGTCATCGATCCCATCGACGGCACCCACAACTACATGGCCGGTATCCCCATCTGGGCGACGCTCGTGGGGCTGAGGATCGACGACACCACCGTGGTGGGGGTGTGCGATGCACCCGCACTAGGTGAGGTTTATGAAGCGGCGGTGGGCTCCGGCGCCCGCATGAACGGTGAGCCTATCGCAGTTGACCCGCTCGATACCTGGGAGGATTCAACCGTACTCACGCCGGGGGCCGAGGTATTCGCGCAGCACGGCTTGACGGAGTTCCTCAATGCGTTGATCAGCCGGGCGTGGCGAAGCCGGGGGTTCGGAGAGTTCTGGGGCCACATGCTCGTGGCCCGCGGCGCCGCTCACGTGATGGTCGAACCGGAGCTCAACCTGTGGGACATCTGTGCGCTCGAAGTGATCGTGGCCGAGGCCGGCGGACGCACCACGTCACTTGACGGGACGCCCTGGAGCGGGAACGGTTCGGCGCTAACAACCAACGGCCGGCTCCACGATGACGTCCTGCGCCTTGCCGCAATGCCGCCGACTGGATGACTAATGTGCATAATCCACCCTCCGCGCCCACTCGGCACGCCTGTCAGGGGGCGAGGCGCTCGACCGTCCACTCTGGGCCGACGCGCCGGTAGATCAGACGGTCGTGCAGCCGATCGGGGCGACCCTGCCAGAACTCGGTCTCAGTGGGCATGAGGCGCCACCCTCCCCAGTGTGGGGGAACCGGCACGTC
>JACDCD010000092.1 GCA_013694625.1 Actinomycetota bacterium
ACCACTTCCGGGGCGAGACGACCGAACAGCCCGACGAGGCGGAGCAGAAGATGATGGCGATGTCGATGGACAGGACCGAGAAGGACATGCGCGGCGCAGTCGACTTCCTTCTCGGCCACGACGCTCAGCAGGGGGCCAAGGTCGGCTCGGTCGGGTTCTGCCTGGGCGGTGGGTTATCGGTATGGGCCGCTGCGGAGAACTCTGCGATAGGTGCTGCGGTGAGCTACTACTACGTGATGCCACACGGCAAGCCGGACTTCTCGAAGATCCACTGCCCGGTGCTGGGTCACTTCGGCACCGCCGACGAGATGAACTCACTCGACGACGTCCGGGCTCTCGAAGGGGAGATGCGGGACGCCGGGATCGACGTGACGTTCGACTTCTACGACGGCGCCGGCCATGCCTTCTTCAACGACACCGACCGTCTGGGGACTTTCGACGCCGGGGCGCGCGACCGCTCCTGGAGGAGGACGCTCGATTTCCTCCGGAGCAACCTGGCCTGACGGTCTTCGGGCGTCTCCTCTTGCACGGTGACCTTAGGGCTCAGCTCCGGTATGACGCAGCTCATCCCCAAAGATAGGCGGCCCCTTGTGGCCGGCGCCGGGTCAGGCCGCCGGGGTCACCGTTACCGAACGCTCTTCGGTCCCGCGCAGGAACTTGATGTCCAACGGGGATCCGGCGCTCGAGACTTGAAGGGCGGCCTGGAGCTCGTCCACGTCGACCGTGGCGCGCCCCGCTGCTTCGAGGATGAGGTCTCCCTCTCGAAGGCCCGCCTGCGCCGCCGGGCCGTCGTCCTCGACTCCCCGGATGAGGAGGCCCTCGGCTTCCGGCAGACCCACGGCGCGCCGCAGGTTCTTCGCCACGTCCGAGGGAGCCAGGGCGACGCCGAGGCGGGGGCGCGCCGGAGAGTCGCCCTTGCTCAATGCGTCAACCTGGCGGCGCAGGTCGGAGTCGGCCGGGATCGCGAGGTAGAAGCCCTCCCCGAGCCGGTTTGTGTTGATGCCGAGGAAGTTGCCGCCGGCATCCACGGTCGGCCCTCCGGAGGACCCCGGCAGGAGGGGGGCGGTGTGCTCGAGGCTTCCGGTTATCCGGTGCCCGCGCGGCCCTCGAAAGGTTCTCTCGGTTCCGGACACGAGGCCGAAGGTGACGCGCAGCCCGCGGCCTCCGGGATTGGACAACGCAAGGACCGGAGCGCCGATCCCAAGGCCGTTGGGACTCTCGGGCCAGGTGATCGCCGGCGCGTCGGCGGTGTCGACCGAGAGCACGGCCAGGTCGCCCTCGGCGTCGACGCCGTCGGCCCTGCCGGTAGCGGTGCGGCCGTCGTTGAACGTCACCGTCACCTCGTCGCGCCGGATGTTGTGGGCGTTGGTGAGCACCTTGCCCGGCGCGACGACCACCCCCGAGCCTATTGCGGAGCGGTGCCCCACCCCCACGACCACGGGCCCGACGCTCTCGGCTACCCGTCCGACGGTCCTCTGCAGATCCTCCAATGCAACCATTCTGTGACCCCTCCATGTAGAGTGACTTGCAAATAGCAAGCTACTACATAGGAGGAGTTCACGCAACCATCCCGGAGGACCTGTGGACCCGAGACCCATGGACTTAGGATCGGCGCCGTGCCCCCTCAAAGGGAGTCCCCGCTGGCGACCGCGTTGGAGCGCGTCGGTGACCGTTGGTCGTTGCTGATCGTGGATGCCCTCTTGACCGGGCCCAAGCGCTTCAACGAGCTGGCCGAGGCGATTCCGGGGATTGCCCCTAACATCCTCTCGGCGCGCCTGAAGCACCTCGAGCGCGAGACCATCGTGCTCGCCCGCCCCTACCTGAAACGCCCCCCCCGTTTCAGCTACGAGCTGTCCGGCGCCGGCCTCGGGCTGGGGAGCGCCGTGCGGCTGCTGGCCCACTGGGGCGCCAGTCGCTCGGACAGCGCCGACCCGCCGCGCCACGACGCCTGCGGCACTCCCATGGAGACCCGTTGGTACTGCCCCACCTGCGCCCGGGTCGTCGGCGACTCCGACGAGGCCGACCTCCGCTACGTCTAGCGCCTCGTCGGCCGGACCCCTGTGGCTGGAGGGGCACGAAAGCCTTCTCGGGCGTCTCACCACATCATGGTGTGGCCCACGGCCCGAGTCCATGTTCTCGGCGCGCCGACCACACCCGGCGCAGCCCGCTACTTGCTTACTCACCTTGGTGAGGCACTTCAGGGGCCTGCGCCCCTGGCGTAAAGAGACGTGGTTGGGCTCCGCTACCTCCGCAGCCACAGCGATGTGTTGGCGGGTTGGACCGCGCGGTTGACCGTCGCCAGAAGGTCTGCGGTGAGGGAGTCGAGATCGACCTCCTCGCGCAGGCGGGCGCTGAAGCTCTCGACGATACGGACCGCGTCGTACCTGTTGCGGTAGAAGCGGCGGTCAATGAACGACTGGGTTCTACGCCGCAGAGGCCGGAAGACCGCCGCAACCGCGAGGGTCGCCCCCGCAACGGCGACATCCGAGCGAAATAGCTCCACGCCCGACCCAAGTGCTGCAACCCCCAGGGAAACGACCGCGTAAACCAGCCCGAGCATTGCCGTCAGGGAACCGTAGACGAGAGTGCGGTTGATGATGCGGTCGATGTCGTAAAGGCGGTACCGGAGAATCGCAAGCCCGATCGCGCCCGGGACGCAGGGGATGATCACCAGTGCTATGACGGAGTTCTGGACATCTCCGGACGTGAGCGCGTCGGAAAGGAAGAGCACCGCCAGCGCCGTGAGGGCAAAAGCCAGCCACTTCAACTGCTGGCGCTCCTCACCTCTCGATCGCCGGAACCTTAGGAGTAGCGAGGCCGTTGACGCCACTCCACAGACGAGCAGAAGCAGGATGAGGGGCGGGAACCAGGGAAGCTCGTCGTCGAGGTCTCCCAGCAGCGGCGGGCCCCGGACCGACCATTGGCTCGCGGCGGTGAGGAGGACCATCGATCCGAGGCAAACGCCCGAAAGCCACGCAACCGGTCGCCAGCGAGGAGACAGCAGAGATCCGGACGGAAAAAGCAACGGCAAGAAGGTAAGGAGCAACCCGAAACCCGGCATCCACGTCCAGGTGCTGAGCCACACAGCGATCCCGGCCCCCGGAAGGGAGCCGGGATCAACGACGTAGCTGTGCTGTGCGTACAGGTAGGTGAGCTCCACCATCCCCTGGGTAATGCCCGACACACACAGGATCCAGCCGATCGGATTGCGCGGGTGACGCGAGGCGACGAGCGCGCCGACCACCGGCAACGCCAAGGCCAGCTCGACCGACGGCGCCTCGTTCAGGGCCTCCCAGAAAGAGTAGTCGTCTACCACCAGAAAGCCGATGGCTCCGACCGCCAATCCGGCGGATCCCAAACATGCGAGCCACGCAAGCCATGCAGCGGGTCTAGTCACGGCCCTTACCCATTAGCACTCCGCCATTCTCCACCCGTACCATCCCGAAATCGTTACGGCCGATGTGCTCGCCGAGAGATTGCTCGCCGGCCACTGGCCCGTTGTGATCGGCTCACCTCAAATCCCCATAGGAGGCCATGAAGTTCTTCTGGACGACGGCTGCGGTCTGGTCGTCGACGTCGGCAGGGTCGGGCCGACGAACACCTGGATGGTCGTCGTCTTACCTGCGCCGTTGGGTCGATAAGGACCGCAGTTCCGCCCTTCAACGCGCCGTCGACCGACAGGATGCCTGCAAAATAGAGGTCATCGACCTGATCCCCGGGGTACCTCGAAGCTGATGTTATCGACGGCGCGCCGGCCTGCGAATCCTTGAGCTCGATGTCCATTCCAGGGAGAGTCAGATCGGAAGGGGTCCAGAGAACCCGGCAAGAGGCTGCTCAGGTTACCGCCACGCTTCGCCCGCCGCGCCGGAGGTCCGTGTGGGGACACTATCCTCGACGGCGTACGCAGGGTCGGCTTGACAATCGAGACAAAGGGGACGGATCACATGGAATACGGATACCTGGGGCGGTCCGGGCTGATGGTCAGCCCGCTCTGCCTGGGGACGATGAACTTTGGGTGGGACGAGCCTGGCACGAGCGAAGAGGACGCCCATCGCATCATGGATCGCGCCCTGGAGCACGGCATCAACTTCTTCGATACCGCCAACGTCTACGGCTGGAGAAAGGGCGGCAAGCCGGGGGAAGGCGTGACGGAGAAGATCCTGGGGACGTGGTTCGCGCAGGGCAGCGGCCGGCGCGACAAGGTCGTGTTGGCGACCAAGCTCTTCGGCGGGATGGGCGACTGGCCGAACATGGACAAGCTTTCGGCCCTCAATATCCGGCGCGCCTGCGATGCAAGCTTGAAGCGGCTCCAGACCGACTACATCGACGTTTACCAGATGCACCACATCGACAGGGGGACGCCGTGGGATGAGATCTGGCAGGCGATGGAGAACCTCGTCCAAGCGGGCAAGGTGCTCTACGTCGGGAGCAGCAACTTCGCCGGGTGGCATATCGCCCAGGCGAACGAGATCGCCCGCAGCCGCCACTTCATGGGCCTCGTCTCCGAGCAGAGCCTCTACAACCTCGACTCCCGCGCGGTCGAGCTGGAGGTGCTGCCTGCCTGCGAGGCCTACGGCCTCGG
>JACDCD010000141.1 GCA_013694625.1 Actinomycetota bacterium
TGGTCGAGGGACTATCGAACCGGGAAGTCGCCGCAGAGCTGATCATAAGCGTCAAGACGGTCGAATATCACCTCAGCGCCATCTACCGCAAGCTCGACCTGCGCTCCCGCAGCCAGCTCGCCGTCCATATGCGACACGAGTTGGTTAACTAACGGTCATGGCGGGTAAGGAGCCGCCTCTTGCTCGCCCTGCGTCAGCGACGCACGATGCCACACGCGTACCTGTTGCCTGCGTCGCCCGTAGCCAAGGTGATCGAGTCGGGGCCGAAAACGTCCTCCAGATGTGAGTGGTAACGCTCTTCGCCGGTTGGAGTAGTTGCGGGGATGTTGGCGTAGTTGTCACGCCCTCCGTGAATGATCACCGCGCTTCCGTCCTCGTCGAACAACTCATTGATCCTGAATCGGTCGGTTACGAAGCGCGCCCGCGCAGTCCCGTCATCGTTCACTAGGAGAACCGGAAAATCTCCGGCGTGCTCTCCGTGTGCGTTCTCATCGGGGTTGAAGTGCCCTCCTGCGGAGAAGAAGGGTACGACTTCCTCGGTTGCGGGATCGATCGACTCAGGATCGCACTCGCCGGTGGTGTGGACGTGAAAGCCGTGAAACTCCCCGGCAGGCTCTATGCGCCGCGCGAAAGCCCGAACGCGTATCTTGTCGCCGCCGCGCTGCATCTTGACCACCGCGACAACGTCGCCATCAACGTTTCGCAGTCGTGCAACAACGCGTGCGCGACGCCCGTCGTGCGATGAAGCGGGCGAGACCATGCTCATGCTCAGCGCCAGTAGTGCGCCGACAGCGCCTAGTGCCGCAAGTCGCTTAGACATCGAAACCCCCTTGGCTTCTGCCACCCGCCCACGGGTGGCGAACTTCTCTATTCTGGTCCAGGCGGGGTGACGAGCGCAAGCGCTGATCAAGGAACGGAGCTGCTAGGCAAGGGCACTCCACAAATGCCTGAGGACGTGCGAGTCATTTATGTTCGAGACCACTAGAGGATCTGGGACAGGAACCGCTTGGTGCGCTCGTGCTGGGGGTCGTCGAAGAATCTGTTCGGCGGTGCCTCCTCGATCAGCAGGCCGTCGTCGAAGAGCATGACCCGATCGGCAACGTGACGGGCGAAGCCGATCTCGTGGCTCACGACGATCATCGTCATGCCCGACTCGGCCAGCTCTTCGATGACGTCGAGGACCTCCTTGATCATCTCGGGGTCGAGGGCGGAGGTCGGCTCATCGAAGAGCATAATCTTTGGCTCCATCGCCAGCGCCCGGGCGATGGCAACCCGCTGCTGCTGTCCCCCCGAGAGCTCCGCAGGGTACTTGTGGGCCTGCTCGGGGATGCCGACGCGCTCGAGAAGCTGCATGACCTTCTCCTCGGCCTTCTTCTTCGGCCACCTCCTGACATTTCGGGGTGCGAGCCCGATGTTCTGCAGGACGGTGAGGTGGGGAAAGAGATTGAACGACTGAAACACCATCCCAATCTCACTGCGGATCTGCGCGATGTTGCGGATGTCGTCGGTCAGCTCGATGCCGTCGACGAAGATGCGGCCAGCGTCGTGGCGTTCGAGCCGATTGATCGTGCGAATGAAGGTGGACTTGCCGGAACCCGACGGCCCGACGATCACGACGGTCTCGGCCTTGTTCAGGGCCATCGAGATTCCCTTGAGCGCCTGAAAGTGTCCGAAGGACTTGACGACGTCGTCGGCTACGATCATCCGGTCGTCGCCGGCTTTCTCGATACCCGCTGTGGCTGGTCGATCGGCCATCGCCTAACGCCTTCCCACTCCGAGGCGCACCTCGAGGCGCTGGCTCCACCGGGACATCGAAAAAGCAACGGCCCAGAAGATGAGCCCGGCGAACAACAGCGTCTCCATGTCCCTTCCGAAGTACTGCAGGCTGGAGGCGGACCGGCGGGCGGCGGCCAACAGATCGGTGACCTCGATGGCCACGAACAGCGAAGTGTCTTTGAACAGGCTGATGAAGTGGCTGATCATCGCAGGGATGGTAGAACGCAACGCTTGAGGGAGCACGATCAGCGCCATCATGCGCGTGGTCGACAGCCCCAGGGCCCTGGCGGCTTCGTACTGGCCCGCGGGGACTCCCTGAAGTCCGCCTCGGACGATCTCCCCGACATAGGCGGCGCTGAAAAGCGTCATTGCGACGAAGGCCTTGACGATGTCGGGGATCACCATCTGCGGGGGCAGCACAAGGTCCACCACGAACTTGGAGAAGATCAGCCACGCCACAAGGGGCACCCCGCGGAACAGCTCGATCAAGCCCACCGACACGACCCGAACCGCCGGCAGCTCGCTCCGGCGCCCCAGCGCGAGGAGAAGGCCGAGCGGGAAGGACGCCACGATCCCAACCGTTGCGGCGACTATGTTGAAGAAGAGCCCCTCCCACTCCGAGGGGGGCACGCCGTCAAAGCCCCGGACGACGATCATGATGGCGGGGAAGACAAGCACCCAAGCCACAATGAGTGGTCTGAGAATTTTCCTCCCGAACAGCCGGCCAACTAAGGCGCCTGCAAGGACGGCCGGCGCAACCCCGGCCGTGAGGGCCCGCACGAGGACCGTTTGGGCGGTGAAGAAGACGATAGTCCCTGCTACCGCGACGACGACGGCCCCCACGGCTGCCTGCCCTGCGGACGGGCGCAAGCGGCGCGCCGACACGCCGTATGACAAGCCGGCGAGGACGATCACGAGGTAGGCGGAGGCCCACACACGCCAGGCTTCGTCGACCGGGAAACCCCCGATCATGTAGCCCCTCATGCCGACCTGGACGACCTCCCACTCCGCGGACACGAACACGAAGCTCAGGATCTGATAGGCGACAAACAACACGAATGTCCCGGAAGCGAGGGTCAACAGGGCGTTCACGGGACCGGAGAACAGGTTTTGGCGGATCCACTCCCCAGGGGTCGCCGGTCCCGGCCCTGGGGCCGCCTCGACATCGCGGGCCTGCTGCTCGAATCTGAGAAGATCGACATCCTCTGAGAGACCCAAACCCAGTCGCGGACCTTTTGGTCCCGCGCCGCTCAAGCCGTACCCCCCCTCAACGTGACCGCGCGGTTCAAGACGTTCATGCCAAACGAGATGAGCAGGCTCGTGCCGAGATAAGTTCCCACGACCAGCGAAAAGGTCTCCAGCGCGTGCCCCGCCTGGTTGACCATCGTGGTCGAGATGTTGATCAGATCGGGAAAGCCGACGGCGAAGGCGAGGCTCGTGTTCTTCCACAGGTTGAGGTACTGGTTGTTGATCGGGGGGATGGCGGTTCGCATCGCCTGCGGCAATACGACGAGGCGGAGCTGTTGCCCCGGGCTTAGCCCGAGCGCCTGGGCGGCCTCTTTTTGCCCCTTGGACACCGCCAGGATGCTGCCGCGCACGATCTCGCCGATGAACGCCGCGGTGTAGACGACCAGCGCCACGAGGATGCCGGCGAACTCGGGGCTGATCTGCAAACCCCCCGAATAGCCGTGCGCGATGAGCTCCGGCAGCTCGACTTTGAAGGCGTCGCCGAGCAACGCATAGCCTGCGGCAGCCAGGACCGCCATCACGGCAAGCGATGACAGCCACCGGTAGTGCCGTCCGCCGGTGCGCTCATGTACGCGGGTCCGCCATCGCCACACAGTCGCCGCGACAAGGAGAGCGGCCAAGACGAACAGCGACCACGTCCCGAAATCGGCTCCGCTCCGGATCGCCGGCATCGCGGCCCCGCGGTTCGACACGAACGCGACGCCGAATATGGACACGCTGTCCTCGATTCGAGGAATGGCCAGGATGACCGCGACGTACCAAAAGATCACTTGAACCAGAAGGGGGATGTTGCGAAATACCTCTACGTAGACAAGCGCGATCTTCTTGACCATCCAGTTTGGTGAAAGCCTGGCTACTCCTATCAGGACGCCGAGGACGGTTGCCATCACAATCCCAGCGGCGGCAACCAGCATGGCGTTCGTGGCACCGGCCAGGAATGCCTTGTAGAGAGGCTGGTTGGCCGAGTAGCCGACGATGTGCTCTTTGATAGCGAACCCCGCACGACTGTCGAGGTAGGTGTAAGAAAGCTCTCGGCCCGCCGAGCCAATGGCAAAGCTCGCGTTCAGATACATCTCGCGCGCTATCACGACGAGGATGACGACGAATACCACTTGTCCGGCCGCGCGCAGAACGCGCACGTCTCTCCAGAGGGAAGGGCGCGCCGCCTCCTTCAACGCCGCATCAGCCATGGGGGCGGACAGCCGGGCCGGCTTCGGTCACACCGGTTGCCTACCGGAACGGTATGGCGTACTGGATGCCCCCGTCGGTCCACAGGGCGTTGATGCCCCGTTCCAGCTCGAGGTCGGACTCCGGGCCCACATGGCGGTCGAATATCTCCCCGTAGTTACCCACCGCCGAGATCACGTCGATCATGAAGTTGTTGGTGATCCCCAGCCCGTTGTCGAGAGGAGCGGACTCACCTGTCTCCGGATCGAGGACCGGTGCACCAAGCAGCGCCGCGACCGGCCCCTCGCCGGGATCCTCCGCGGTGTCCTCGACGTTGGCGCTCGTGACGCCGAGCTCTTCCGCGAGGATTAGGCCGTTTACCACGGCATCGAGCGCGTCGTGCAACTCGATCTCCGAGTCGAGGACTCCGGGCGCGAGCGGCTCCTTGGATATGACCTCGTCGAAGATGATGAGGGATTCCGGCCCGCCCTCCTCCTCGGGCCACTGGCTGCGTATGCCGGCGAGCTGCGACCGGTCCGAGGTCCATCCATCACATCGGCCTGAGATGAAGGCCCTCTGGAGCTGTGGGTTCTCCTCGAAGGCGATGGGCTCGAAGTCAAGGCCGCGCGCGCCGAAGTAGTCGGCGAGGTTCAGCTCCGTGGTCGTCCCGGTAGTGACGCAGACGTTCGTGCCATCCATCTCATCGATCGAGGAGAAGTCGCCCTCGCGCACCATCATCGCCTGGCCGTCGTAGAAATTGACGTGCATGAACGCGACGCCCTCGGCCCCGTCCCTGCTGGTCGTCCACGTTGTGTTACGCGCGAGCACGTCGTAGTCGCCGTTTTGAAGTGCGATGAAGCGATTATCAGCGTCGATTGGAACCAGGTCGATGGCCTCAGAGTCACCCAGGACCGCCGCCGCAAACGCCCTGCAGAAGTCGATGTCGAAACCCTCGATCTCTCCCGTGCCCGGGTCGAAGCCGAAGCCCGGCACGGTGTTGTTGACCCCGCATCGAAGCGTGCCGCGCTGCTTGATCTCGTCGAGGAGGGTCGTCTCGTCGCCCTGGGCCGCCTGGGTTTCTCCTTGCGTCCCGCCTCCCTCCCCTCCTTCCTCTTCCCTTGTGCACGCCATCGCGACCACAGCGAGCGCGAAGACGAGCGCAAGAGTCTTCTTTGCTGCGAGTGAATGCATCCTTCCTCCCCTTATCCGCCCGGTCACGAGCGCTGGATCATCACGTCAGGCCACGACAGTCACCAAGCAGCCCCGACAACTATTGTAAGCCTCGATCAGGGGGCCCCTCAGGGATTGGCCCCAGCCGAGGGAATTGATGTTGCGGCGCGTCCTCAATAGAGGTCGCGGTGTCGGTCCCCATCCACCTCAAATCACCACCCACGCACATCCCCTCAGGAGGAGCCAGGTCGTCCGGTGCGAAAAACCACGGGGCAGAGATCGCCGTGGAAGATGTTTCCTCCCATCGCAAGGGCGCAGCCTAGCGCCCACGAGTACCCGCCCGAGGTGCGGATCTTGGACGCGGTCCCCTTTTGAGCCGGTCTGGACGGAAGGGGGGTCGGGTCGCGAACCACCGGACCGCATCTCATCCTTGCAGGAAGCGAAGGACGGCTTTGATAAACGCATCTCTCTTCCGCTCAGAGTGAAGGTAGTCGGTTCCGTGAGCACCCACGTCGTTGATCCTTTCGACACAGATCTCTGAGTTCCCAGCTCTCGAGGTCCTCGACGGCGAAGATCGAGCTGTCGTTCTCGTCCACGATGATTAGGACAGGCTCTGTGAGAGAGCTGATGCCGTTGCGCCTCAGCGTGACGTCGCCGAAGGTGAGCACCGGCGACACGGCTATGACACCGGCCAGCATGTCGCTTCGAACGGCTTCACCCAGCACGGTGGTAGCGCCCTTGCTCGCGCCCACTGCGAAGACTCGGCTCGCCCCCTTGCGACGCAGTAAACGCGCCCCGGCGATCACCTCACCATCGAGATTCTCCTCCAGTGAGTCCATGGAGAGTGCGGTGTACCCTCGTTTCTTGAGCACGCGCGCAAGTGGGAACCACGCTTCGCGCGTCTGGCTTAATTGGGGGGACAGAACGACGCCCGCGCGGCCCCGTCCGAACAAGGAGCCCTCCATCTCGCTTCGGCCGGGGCCGGGAAAAGTCACGTCTCGCCCCTGATCGGGCTCCGGAGACTGCGACGAGGATGGAGATGCGCGCGGTGAGGGCGAGCCCGCACCGGGTGCGCGATCGGCGCTTCGGCACGCGCTTGTGGGCCCAAATAGCAGGACGAGCGCGATGCAGATCCGGCGGGCTCCAAGAGGACGCCTCGTCCGCGACACTCGTTGTGCGCCTTGCGCCCGATGGTTGACGCTCACCGTTGTGCTTGAATGTCCAGGCCGGGAAACCGTCGGTCCAAGGCGGTCCTTTCCTGCTCAGCCGACAGTGACACTGAGTTGCATCTTAGGGGGCATCCAAGCACATAAGCCCAGAATCGGCCAGTTCGCTAGCAGTGTTCGCGAGATCCTGGATGTTTCTCAGTACCTGGTCCGGCTCCTGGTCTAGGCCGAGACCCATTACCCGTACATCGGCATCAGAATGTCGGAGGCGGTAGCGTTCATGAATCGCGTCTTTGCTTGCGTACACCAAAAGTCCCGCTTTCAAATTCGTTGAAGACATGTAGGCTACCAGCTGGGACATATCTCTCTCTCTGGCTGGCTCCGCGTCGAGGTCCTTGTACTTAATATCGCCAGCGAAAATGCAGTGCGAGCCCTTCCACCAGGCAAGGTCTGGCTTGATCGATAGTCGGTGATCGACGTCCAAATGGAGCGATCTCCCCTGAGCGTTCAATGGGAAATCGTGCAACCGCACCTTTAAGACCTCCCTCATGGCGGTCCAAACGAACTTCTCGAACACCTCGTTCATGTTGAGCAAGAACGCTGAAGATCTCACCTGACCCACCTGGGTATCGAAAGATGTGTTCTGGAGGACAACCTTGGCCAACCCGTCCAGGGTTACATCAAGGATGCCTGGACGCTGATCAGCACCGACGAGCTGTCAGACGACGTCCGCAGGCGAGTGGTGCCGGGCTTCTGTCGCTCGGCCATCGAGGCGGCCTGTATGGAAGTCG
>JACDCD010000143.1 GCA_013694625.1 Actinomycetota bacterium
CCCGACATCCCGATCTTGCGGTGTATCCGCCACACCGACAGCGCGATTCCCGCCCGTTCGAGAGCCTCCTGCCACGCCAGGACATGCTGGTAGACGCTGTCCACGAGTGTGCCGTCGAGGTCGAAGAGCATGGCCGGGCGCACGGGTGATCCAAGGCTCATGGCGTCGCCCCGGGCACCGACGAGCGCATCCGCGCCGAGCGCGCCGCCCGGACCAGAAACAGCGGGTTGCCGACGAGATAACGGCGCCACATCCGGCGCGGCTCGAGGACGAGCCGATGAGCCCATTCGAGGCCGAGGCGATTCATCCACCCCGGCGCCCGCTGCACGGCGCCGGCCTGGAAGTCGAAGAAAGCGCCCACTCCCGTGCCCAGACGGGCGCCGGTGGCCGGCAGCCACCGGTGCAGCCAGCGCTCCTGCAAGGGGTTGCCGAGCGCCACCAGGATCAGGCCCGCGCCGGTGACCCTGACCGCCTCGGCGACCTCGGCGTCCTGCTCACGGCCAAAATGTCCATCCCTCACGCCCACCACCCGGAGCCCGGGGATGCGATCGGTCAGACGGCGTGCCGCGGTCTCGGCTATTCCGGGTGCGGCCCCCAGGAAGAACACGGGCCACCCACGCGACGCGGCCAGCTCGAGAAGGCGGGGACCGAAGAAGTTGCCGTTCAGATCGGCGGGGAACCTGGAGCCCTGGAGCCGCGCGGCCAGCATGATCCCCTTGCCGTCGTTGAGGACCAGGCCGGCGCGGTTCAGCACGGCCCGGTAAGAGGGGTCCTCGGCCGCCAGGTTGAGCGTGTGCGCGTTCACATGAACCACCGACGCCGGCGTCCCTTTCTCGTAGAGTCGCTCGATCTCGGACATGGCCGCCGCCGGGTCGAGCCGGGCGACCTTTACACCCAGTACCTGGAGGGCCGAAGGAGAGTCCACGACGGGAGTATGCCCCTTTTTAGTAGATAGACTGCCCGACAGCGGCGGACCCTTTCCTTGGTTTGCGCGCTCCGGAGGCGGAGATACGCCACGTCAAGAGCCGAGTGCAGGAGAATCACGACGTGACCGACACACCCCGTGTAGTGATCATCGGCGCAGGACCGTGTGGGCTGGCCTGCGGCCGGGAGCTGTCCGCTCTCGGACACGACAACTGGACCATTCTCGAACGGTCCTCCATAGCCGGCGGCCTCGCATCTTCGATCTTCGATACGCAGGGCTTCACCTGGGATCACGGCGGTCACGTCGTATTCAGCCACTACGGCGAGTTCGACCGGCTGCTGTCGGAGATCATGGGCGACGACGTCCTCCATCATGACCGCTCCTCCTACGTCCGGTTCGAGGACCGCTGGGTCCCTTACCCGTTTCAGAACAACCTCCGTCACCTTCCGCCGGAGGTGGCGCACGAATGTGTGCTGGGACTGATCGAGGCCCAGGGCGGGGATCCGAGCATGGACTTCGCCAAATGGATGAGGGTCACGTTCGGGGAGGGCATCACGAGGCATTTCATGGAGCCCTACAACTTCAAGGTATGGGCGACGCCTTCAGAGCGGATGGCGTCCAACTGGATCGCCGAGCGAGTCAGCGTTGTGGATTACCGGAGGGCCCTGCGCAACCTGATCCTGAACGAAGACGAAATCTCCTGGGGCCCCAACAACACCTTTGTGTTCCCTGCGACCGGCGGGACCGGCGAGATCTACAGGCGGCTCGCACTCAGGCTGGGTGACCATATCCGTTTCGGGTGTGACGTGGTGGAGGTGGATCCGGTGGCCAGGCAGCTTCGGCTGGGTGACGGACGACTGGAGCCCTACGACACGCTGGTTTCCACAATGCCCCTCGACAGGCTCGTGCAGAGGCTGCAGGGGTGCCCGGAAAAGGCACGGGCGGCGGCCGGCGACCTCGAGCACAACGGCGTCTACATGGTCGGCATCGGTTACGCGGCTCCCCTCCAGGACGACAAGTCGTGGATGTACTTTCCGCAGCGTCACGCACCCTTCTACCGGGCGACGAACTTCGCCAAGTACTCCCCGGACAACGTGCCCGGGGGCGAGGTGGATCGCTACTGCTCCTACATGACCGAGACCTCTTACTCACCCCACAAGCCCGAGCCGCGCGCCGGTCTCGAGGACCGGGTCGAGGCCGGGCTCCGTGCCAGCGGGGTGATCGGCGGCCGGCCCGAGGTGGTCTCCGCCCATCTCGTCGACATTCCCTACGCCTACCCGGTGCCGACCCTCAAGCGGGACGGCGCGCTGAACACCATCCAGCCGTGGTTGATGGAGCACGACATCTTGTCACGCGGCCGCTTCGGCGCATGGCGCTATGAGATGGCCAACATGGATCACTCGGTGAAGATGGGTGTCGACGCGGCGCGCCGGATCGTAGAGCGCACACCCGAAGAGCTTTGGTCCCTCTGAGGCGGGCCGCCGGGACAGCGCTCGTAGTCCTCGCTATTGCCGGAGCGGGCTGCACGGGCTCCGGCGCGCC
>JACDCD010000217.1 GCA_013694625.1 Actinomycetota bacterium
ACGCGTTGACCGAACCGGTGAAGGAATTGGTCTTCGAGTTGCTCGACGGCATCGACGCTCTCCACCGGCTTGGGCTGACCCGGCTGGCTGATGCTCTCGACGGCGCGACGCTCGACCGGCTCCGGTCTGATGCCGCCGTGGCTTGGCTCCTCGACGCGTACGGGGCGGGGATCGATGAGACAGCCGCCGCCGACGCGGCGCTCGAGCACATTCGCCCCTATATCCATTCCCACGGCGGCAACGTAGAGGTCCTGGATGCTAATGGCGGAATCGTCCGCCTTCGGCTCTCCGGAGCCTGCTCCGGATGCACGGCCTCTTCCATCACCCTTCGAGAGGGGATCGAGGAGGCGCTGCGAGACAACTTCCCCGCGTTCGTCGCCATCCAGGTCGAGGAGGACCACTCACCCGGCCATCCCCCGCCGGGACCGACGCTGCTTCAAATAAGGGGACCCTCACCCGAGTCACCTGGGCGCTAGGCGAAATCCATATAGAATGGGGGCAACCAATCCGATGGAGGTGCGATGGACGCTGCGTCCGGTGCTGGTGCGGTGTGGTGGTGGATCGGAGTAGGGGCGCTCTTCTTCGTTGTCATCCCCTTCGTCCTGATTCTCGCTCAGCGCCTCCTTCAAGAGGTATCCGAGATAAGGCGTTATGTCGACGACGTCCTCGAGCACGGCGTCGGGATCACGGCCAACTTAGAGCCCGTGCCGGCACTCGTGGAGACACGCGATCTCGTCAAGCGGGTCTGCGGCGGACTGGCAATCTACCTGAGGGCCGTCGAACGGATGCTGGGGGCCTAAGTGCACATATTGAGCATCCTCACACTGATTGCAATCGGGCTCATCGTTGCTGCCCTCGCCGCCCACCTGATCCTGATCGCCTTGGCGCTGAGAAAGACGCTGTTCACGCTGGGAACGGTGAACGTCGGTCTGCGAGCCATCGCAAAGCGGGTTGAACCCATCGAGCCGATACTTACAGAGATCAATTCAGACCTGAGCGTTGTCCGAGACGCACTGGCCCGCATTCTGCGGAGCAAGGAGGCGACCATCTCATGACCCATGAGCTCTACTGCAAGGACGCAGGAGCAGTATCCTGCGGCGGGCACATAACGGGTGCCAACGAAGACGAATTCAAGAGCAACCTCGTGGCTCACCTCGAAGCCAAACATGCGGTGAACAAGCCGAACGACACCCTGGTCGACTACCTCATGGGCGTCGCCGAGACGGGGTCGGCCGGCGAAAAGAAACTCAAGTTCTAGCATTCACCATTCGACGCCCAGGTTCGCAACAACCCGCCGGACCTCCGCTGCCGCAGGCTTGATCGCTGCAAGAACGGCAGGAGACAGACCTTCGCCCCATCGGTCTGCGTCCTGAGGCTGACACCCGACTAACCACGTCTCGGCGGGGAGCACACCGAGACCGTGAGCCAGCATGAAGGCTCGCTCCGGTGTCGAGTAGTGCATGTCGGCAAGCTGATCGTGGCGTTCCTCAAGCGGCATGGCCCTCACGTCTCGGACCTCTGGACGGATGACCATCACCGTTCCCGGGGCCCGATGGAGATCCACCGCATCGACGACGATGAGGCCATCGACATGGTCGAAGAGGCGCTGCACGAGATGGATTCCCCCGATCCCGACGTCGATGACCTGCACTTCGTGGGGAAGAGGCTCCCTCAGTAGAGCCTCGGCGACCGCGACTCCGAATGCGTCGTCGCCGCGCAGCACGTTTCCGACTCCTGCGACAAGCACCTTCATGCTCCTAGGATGGCACCTTCATGGCCGACGTCGACCCCATCTCTGAGCTCGAGCGGACACTCGCCGGCTATCCGCAAGAGCGATATCCCATCCGGCACGCCGCGGCTCAGTTTCACTTCGGCGTGCTCCTTACGAACGCGGGGCGACTCGATGAGGCAAGGGTCGCCCTGGGTGCCGCGCTCAGTCTCTTCGAACCGCGCCGGTATCCCGTTGAGCATGCAAAAGCGCTCGTCGCACTCGGTGCGACTCTGCGCGGCGCAGGTCAGGTCGAAGAGGCAGCGTCCCGCTTTCAGAGCGCAGCGGATCTTTTCCGACGCGCGCATCTCGATCTCGAGGAGGGTGCGGCGTTGTTCAACCTGGGCCTGGTAGAGACAGAGGTGGGTGAGGTCGACCGTGCCGCGCAGTGCTTCACTCGAGCGCGAGAGCTGCTCGACGAGAAACGAGTGCCCGCCCAGGCTGCCGCCGCAGCGAGAGAGCTGGGGGGTGCCTTGCTTTCGCTAGGGCGACCGGAAGATGCCGGGCCGGTCCTGACCCAGGCCATCGCGATAGCCGAACGGGCCGGGGACATCTCCGGGAAGGGAGCAGCCGCGAACGCCCTTGGGCTTGCGCTCCTGGCCACAGGACATACGCCGGAGGCGATCGAAGCCTTCGAGATCGCCGTCGGAGCAAGTCCCCGGCGCGTCCGGCCGGAGGGCTTCGCGATAGCGAGATGCAACCTGGCTCTTGCTTATCTCCGCCAGGGGCGAACCGAGCGCGCCAGGCTGTGTGCACGACAGGCGGCGGCCGTCCCCGGGGCCCCCGCCGCCGTTGTCCGCCAGGCTTCCGCGATTCTCGCCGATCCGGAGAGCCCGCCACGAGACGATCTCCTCAGCGTCCTCGATGACGAGCCGGTCGAAATGTGGCTCCGGATCATCGGTGAAGACCTGATGAGGTGGACGGACCTCAGTGCCTCCGAGCGGCGCGCCGAAGCCTCGACCTGGCTCGATGGACTACTGGACCGCCCCGCTGCCGGGGGCGACCTCGCAGAGGCTCTCCTCGGTGCGCTCCTGGAGCTGCCCCCCGATGAATTCGCTGCGGTGACTCGCAGCCTCTTGGAAGCTCTGGCCCAGAGAGGAGGCGATGACAAGGAGCGGATCGCATCGGCGACGTCGCGTGCGATGGCTCGATTCCCCATCCCTCAATGGACTCGTCTCAGGGCGGCATTCAGCGGAATCGGCGCCGAGATCGGGCAAGGGGAACTGTGGACGTAGCCGGCTACTCAGTCGAAGCAGTGGCCCAGGCGCTGCCCGGCCGAGAGGTCAGGGTGTACCCGGCGCTCCTCTCCACGGAATCCGACGCGCTCGCGTGGGCGCGAGCCGGCGCCACAGAGGGATCGGTGGTTCTGGCGGATTACCAAGCCTCGCCGAGAGGGCGGGCCGGGTTGGAATGGACGGTCGTACCGGGAGTTACCACCGCCTTCTCGTTGATCCTGCGTCCCCCCCTCTCCTCGGAGAAAGAAGGCTGGCTGTACACCGTTGCGACATGCGGGCTGGCCGACGCGTTGGGAAGCGGCACCACGATCGAGTGGCCGGACGAGGTGCGACGCCACGGGCAACGGGCGGCGGCTGTGGGAGTCCACGCGGAGCTAGGTCCGCAGGGAGTTGCCTGGGCGGTGGTCAACGTGATCGTCCTGCGCCCGGAGCGGTCCCGGATAGGGCTGGTGGCAGGGATCGTGGAGAGCATCGAGCGGCGGTACACAAGCGCCCCGGAAGCAGTCCTGGACGACTACCTCCGTCGCCTCGAGACCATCGATCGTCATGTGCGCGCCCACCTCATCCCCATGGGACCGGGCGGCCCCCGGGTGATGGGACGAGCAGTGGGCTCCCTAATGGACGGGGCGCTCGTCTTGCACACGGAACGGGGCAATCGGGTGGCGGTGCGACCGCAGAACCTGGGGCTGTTGGAAGACGCCGCTCAACCGTCCGGCGAGCCCTCGAGCGACTGAAGCCGGTCCAGCTCCTCGATCAGCGCCCACCACAGCCCCCAGTCGAGATGGTCCATCCCCTGCCCGGTTGCGCCCTCCGCGATCAGCCGACGCAAACGGTCTCGCAGGGCGAACGTCGCTCCCCAGCGGCCGTCCTCGTCCAGGGCCCTCAGCTCCAGCAGCAGGCCCTCGAGTGCATCGAGCGCCGCGGAGGCTTCGAGGCGAGTCGGGTCGACGAGGGGGCGGAGGTCGTCGGCGAGCCTTAGCAACGGTGCCCTGCGGACCTCGGCACGAACCAGGGTGAGCGCCTCCTCGAGAGCATCGGTGGCCTCGGGAGTCAAGGTTGCGCACGGAGCCGTGGTGACGGGCTCTACCTCCACCGCGATGGTGCGCGAAGGCAAGGCGCCAAAACCGGAGGCGACCTCCAGGGCGAGGTCAATCGTCACGTAGCCCGTGACGGCGTCGCCAACCGAGCTTTGGATCTCGGCCGGTGTCAGCTCCAAATCGCGGATACGGCGGCGGCAGACCGACGCCGGAGCCCGCCCCCTTTCAATCGCCCCGACCAGGACAAGGGTGTCCGGACGGACATCGTGCAGGTATTGGGCGACGGCTACCGCTCCGTAGTGAAGCTCCTCGACGAGCACGTCTTTGCCGAGATCCTCGCCGCCCAAGCGCTCGACGGCATGGCGTCCTAGGTCCAAATCCCCTTGATAAAGCTGGGTCACACCACCGACAACGGTGGTCACGCGGAGAGTCGCGCTCTCAGTCGGCCCCGCAGGAACAAGTGTTCACCTCGCGCACTACCGTTCCCTGCCCGGTGTCCACGTGAGTGGTACACGGCATGCAGGGGTCAAAGCTGCGG
>JACDCD010000218.1 GCA_013694625.1 Actinomycetota bacterium
CCGCGTTCTCGATCGTCGTCTCGCCATCGGCCGTTGCGGCTGCCATCACCAGGTTCTCTGTCGCCCCCACGGATGGGAACTCGAGCAGAACGTTTGCCCCCGACAGACGTTCGGCAATGCCTTCGACGTAGCCATGCTCCGACACGAACTTGGCGCCCATCCTCTCGAATCCCTTTAGATGGAGGTCGATGGGTCGTGATCCAATTGCGTCCCCTCCTGGGAGTGCAACACGCGCACGACCAAGGCGCGCCAGAAGAGGCCCCAGAACCTGAATAGAAGCTCGCATCATCGTGACGAGCTCGTAAGGAGTTTCGTCGAGAAGATCGCCCGACGAGTCGATCCAAAGAGAGCCGCCGTCCCTATCCACCCGGGCGCCGAGCCGCTCCAGCACTTCACTCATGAGGGCAACGTCGGTGATACGAGGCACCCGCTCGATCACTATCTCTCCGGGAACCATCAGAGCCGCCGCCATTATCTTCAGGGCGGAATTCTTTGCTCCACTGATGGTGACCTCACCCCGCAGCGCGCAGGGCCCCTGGACGGAGTAGCGGAGCATCGGCTTCATCCTAGAGTGGCTCGTCGCGCAAATTACCGGCGCATTCGAGCACCCCGGTCACCTCAAAGGTGGCCCGGGCTCTGGTCCGGGCCACCGTTGAGAGACTGCTCGCCTATCTGACGGCCCTGCGAGCCGTCGCCTTCCTTGTGCCAACGGCTCTTCTGTGTCCTGTGGCCGTCCGTCCTGCCGACGACTTACGGACGGCGGCTTTCCTCGTACCCGTTGTCCTCTTTCTAGCCGTTGACTTCCTTCGGCCGGTCGCCTTGCGGGCGGTGGTCTTCTTCCTGCCGGTGGTCTTCTTCCTGCCGGTGGTCTTCTTCCGGCCGGTGGACTTCTTCCGGCCGGTGGACTTCTTCCGGCCGGTGGTCTTCTTCCTGCCGGTCGATTTACGGGCCGTTGACTTCTTACGCCCGGTGGACTTCATCCTGCCGGTGGTCTTCTTGGGCTGGCAGGGCAAAACCGTCACCTCCTCGCGGACGACCGTCTCGATGTCAGGATTGTCCGAACGCGCATCTGGTAGGGCGATCTCGCGCTGAGTCGTCAACCCGGCCTCGGCGTCTCCTGCCGACAAAAGCGGCTCACTCGTGACGTTTCCCACGCCCTCTATCTCTTGAGACATCGCTCCCCTCCCTCCCTTTCAACGCCCGGCTACTTCAGCTAGGCACTTCCTGCTAACGAAAAACCAAACAAAGTTCAAATGCAAGCCTTTTCAGGGTTGGGTTTGGTCTGAAGGGAGAAATACTTCGCATGAATAAGTCCATCCAGTTCCTTCGCATCTATCTCAACGACCATCTCGCAGGCGCGACCCTAGGGGTAGAACTCGCAAAACGCTCACAAAGAAGCAACAAGGGCACTCCCTTGGGCGACTTCCTGGCGGAGTTCGCGGCGGAGGCTTCGACCGACAAAGCTCATCTCGAGGAACTCATGGAGGTGGTGGGTGCCGGCAAGAACATGATGAAGTCCAGGGCAGCCTGGGTAGCCGAGAAAGTGGGTCGTCTGAAAGGCAACGGCCAGCTCACCGGTTACTCGGATCTAAGCCGTCTCATCGAACTCGAAGGCTTGATGATCGGCGTGACAGGGAAGATCGGTTTGTGGCGCAGCCTTGTGGAGGCTTTCCCCCCACCCCAACCTCCGCCTGCAGACTTCCAGGCATTATTGCAGCGCGCTGAGGATCAGCTGGGTGAGCTTCAACGCCGCCACAAAGAGGCAGCCGCAGAGGCGTTCGGGCTCGGCTAGTCGGCTCGTATCAGCCCCCCGCCTCAAAATCGATTTCGAGGCGCGCTTCAATCAACCAGAGATTGCGGCGGACGCAAGACGGGCACAGAGCAATAGCGTAATTGTCCTTGTCGGGCATCTCCTGCCAGCCCAATGGCGCGATGCCGTGTCGACGGATCGCCGAGATCCCACAGGACGAACAGAAGACGCGGTTTCGCAGCCCCGGGGGACGCTCCATATCTATTGGCTGCGGGAGGTCTCGGCCATGCCAACTTGCGCCCCTGCCACGCCAAACTCCGCCTCTTCGGCTTCGTCGTTTCGTTTCTCGAGCAGTCGACTGGCCATTCCGGAAGCTCCTCTCCCCGGGTTGCGACGACGCTCGCGGGTGCGGATGCCCTGCCAGGACCTCAAGGACAACGCCATGGGCCAGGAGTATTCCACGTCCGAAAAGCGGATACACGTTCTGGAGCGCCGGTCGCAGAGCCTGGGCACGGACTGACCCGGCGGTTTCCACATGGTCACCTGACCGGCCCTTCCGTCACCGGCTGCCCAATGGGAGTCGCCGCCGAAGCGTGTGGAGAACGAGACGATCATCGTCGTCGAGGCCAAGCATCCAGAGGCCTGCGACATACACGGCTCCGATCGCGACGGCGCCGGCGATGAGAGAGTCAAGGCCGCCGCCCGTCGCCGTACGGATCAACAATCCCGCCGCTGCCGCCGCAAGACCCGCCAAGACACCCTTGAGCAGATCCCGGCTGAGGGGAAACATGCGCGAAAAGGCCCATACTTGCGCGACCCGAACCATCGTGATGATGACGAGCGAGGCGCCCCATGCTATGGCCGCCCCGATGATCCCCCGAGAAGGGATCAGCCACAAGTTCAAAGCGACGTTGAGAACGAGGCCCCCTGCACTGGTGGCCATCTGTGCCTTGACACGCCCCGACATAGTCAACATGTAGCCAGAAGGTCCACTCAGGCAGTTCAGGAGCCAGGCCGATGTCATGATCACCGTGACTGTCGCTCCGGTTCCGAAGCTCCGCCCGAAGATCGACAAGAGCTCGGTCGGGAACAACAACAAGACGATGAACGACGGCAATGAGAGTCTGAACACCCAGCTTGTGACGAGCTTGTAGGTCTTGCTAAGCGTCTGGTACCGCTCACGACGCCAAAGATCGGCGATCCTGGGTGAGAAGGAAGTGGTCACCGGGTCGACGAAAACGGTCGCCAGCAGGGTCAGGCGGGTGGCAACCGTGTAGACGCCAACATCGGCTGCCGTAGCGTAAATGCCCAGCAGGATGGTGTCTGCCCAAATCAAGCCGTTGCCGGCGATCTTCGTGAACCAACTGAAAGCGGAAAAGGCAAAGATCTCCTTTACGTTGTATTGGGGAGGTGTAGTGAGTTTGCCCAGCAACCGCCTCAAAGCGACCGAGGCGAGCACAGCCGAGGCGAAGTTCGTCACGACCAAGGCAATCATGACTCCGGTAAGCCCCCAGCCAACCCAAAGGAGGGCAACGGTCAGCAGCACGCGGCAGGCCGGCTCGAAGAACAGGTTGATCAGCGCGTACGGCCTCATCGTCTTGAACCCCTGGGTGGCGGAGAGCGCTGCGTCTGTGTATGCGGTGGCGGGCAACGCCAACGCCACAAGACGAAGGAGGGTCACCAAGCGAGGGTCGTTGAATGCGACCTGCGCAAGCCACGGCGCCAAGAGGTACAGCCCGATCCCGATCACAGTTGCTATCAGAGTTGGGGTGATGAGGCCGAGACGGAGAGTTCCTCTCAGAGCGCCGTCGTCGCGGTCAGCTCTGTGAACGGCAACGTAGCGCGTAAGGGTGAGCGTGGAGCCTCCCGAGGCAACCAAACTCAGAAAAGCCAGAAAAGCAAACGACTGGTAATAAAGGCCCGCCCCCGAAGGCCCAAGTAGGAGGGCCAGCAGGAATGTGATGCCAAAACGTAGCGCCTGATTGAACATTGACCCTACGGAGTTCAGCCCTCCCTGACGAGCCATCCCGAGAACCTCGGATCGGTGCTCGTCGTCACCTCCTGCGACCAACTCATTTTTTTGAGAGCCCTGGCCCGTGTCCGGCAGCGCTGGCTGGCCATCCTCCGGTAGATCGCGCGAACACTTGCCCCGTGCCGGGGACCCTTCAGTAACCGATAGGGTGGCTGCAGCGCGCGCCGAACCAGACTGACGTCGCAATCCTTGGTCGATGTTTGTCCACTTCGAACGTTTGCTCCGCGCCAGCTCAGTCACCGGTCCTGACTATGCATACTGTTTCGGTTCTGCCCGCCCCAGTCGCCGAAAGTGACCCATAGGATACGCTAGTTGGCTCCTATTGATCTCTAGAGGATGACTGTGAAGATGCCTTCTCGAGTGCACGACAGAGCGTCCCTGCCTGAATCTGGCGCGGATCACGTGCTAATGGAGGTCTTCCACGCCTTCGAGCGGCAGGCCATTAGGTGGAGCACGCTGCCCTCTCGGCCAGCTCCCGAGGAACCCAGGCCGGTCGTGGACCTCCTCGTCGCAAGAGACGACCTGGGGGGCGCTCGAAATCTTGTGATGGATCTCGGCTTCCTTCCCGAAACGGACACGAGTGAGCGGGCGAATCCTTGCTTCCTCGCTTATGTTCCGGCGATCGATGAATGGCTTCGTTTGCGCACCGTAAGCCGGCTTCCCTTTGGACCCTTTGACGCGCTCGAAGCAGAAGGCGTCAACCAGCTACTGACCCACCGCCAGAAAACGGGCCCAGTGGCCGAGTTGGACCGTGCCGACGCTTTCTGGATCGTGCTGCTGTACTGCCTTCTCGACAACGCTGTAATTGATGAAGAGAGCACCAAGCGGTTGCAAGAGTTGGCTTTGTCCGCGCGCCCAGATGGAGTGCTTGCTCGGTTCACCACTCGACTCCGTCCTGAGGGATGGGATTCGCAGAGCCTTATCGACTCGGCGCAGAGCGGCGACCGCGCGTCTCTCGAACGACTGGTGGGCGACTTTAGAACCGACGCAGAGGCGGGGCGCCAAACAGGAGGGCGAGGGGAAACCGCTCGGACGTTCAAGCGAACGTTGCAATTCGCTCTTTCTCGCGGCCATGGACTAACCGTCGCCCTACTTGCTCCAGATGGTGCCGGGAAGTCATCGGTAGCTTCTGCTCTGAGCGCAAGCTTGCCGGTCCCGGTACGCGTGATCTACATGGGGCGCGCAAGAACAAGCAACCGAGGCCGGCGAGGAAGTGTTGCCTCCGGCCTCCTGCGCCAGTGGCGCCGGCATCTCACCGCCCGGTACCACCGCTTCCGGGGCAGGATAGTCCTGTTCGATCGCTATACCTACGATGCCTTGTTGCCGCCCCGCAATCCGAAGCCGGCCCGGATCGCAAGGCGGTGGGTGTTTGCTCACGCAGTGCCTCCCCCTGACCTCGTCGTGCTTCTGGACGCTCCGGCGGACTTGATGTTTCAACGGAAAGACGAGCACTCACGAGAGTTCCTCGAACAACGCCGTCGCGATTACCTCGAGCTGAGATCGCGGCTGCCGGGAATGGTCGTCGTAGACGCGGCGCAGGAGTTAGATGATGTCCGACGCGATGTCACTAGCGCCATCTGGTCTGCCTACTCCCGACAGCTGGGCAAAAGAGCTTCCAATCGCCCATCACCAGCCGCACAAGCCCCTTAGCGACGCAGGCATCAGGTGCAGTAGGAAGCGGCTGCCCGATACAAATCCCCAAGGGGAACCGGGTAAGGATGGGCGACCTCGTGGGTTGCCTTCCCAAAAAAAGCCCGGGAGAGCATTTGCAGCTCGTGTTCACTCGCTTGCTCAAGGAGTGTGTTGGGCCGGCCCGGGAACGCAAAGCGAAAGTGATCGTACGCAGCGAGCAAATCCCTCCGCTCGTAGGTTTGAGACGCAATCATCCGTTGCGCGATCTCATGCGAGCCGCTCGGGTACACCCTTGTCTCGGAAGCTCCGACCGTTGCCAAGAAAACATGGTCCAGAGGAGCAGGGCCCTTCCACATCGAATCACCGAAGAGCCGCTCGGGCGTGACCCGCACTTGACGGAGCAAGGAAACGCCGCCCTCGAGGCTCAGTTGCTGTAGTGCCTTCCGCACAACTCCGCCTGGAGACGACCGCTTCGGCAGCCCGCCGTAGAGACGCTGATAGAGGCGAAAGGCAGCCAGGCGCCTCCGGTCGCCTTCAGGCAGGCGCTTCAGGTATTGAGGCGTGTATCGGAGATGCCAGTCCCAGATCTGCAAGACACCACCGATGCCGCGCAACAATCCTTCGTCGGGAGAGACGATCGTCCATTCGTTGGCGAGATAATCCGCTCCTTCGGACATGAAGGCAAGGAGCATCTCGGTCTTCCCTCCCTTCTGCCAACCGGCCACCAGGTTGCCTTTTCCACCCTGGACGAACGCCGAAGAATGGAGCAGGACGTGTCCCTTGCGCAGGAGCCGAAGGCCGATTATGGGCAGGAGAAATGGAATGGAGGTAACGGCTGGTTCACAGTAGACCTCGCACCGCTCGCCCAGTGTCTCGAAATCAATCCGGATTCTGTGTCCAGAGTCATCGAGAAGATAGAAATGCTCGTTGTCGTAGGCCGCCCTGTTCAGGCCCAGGAAACGCAGGCGACCACTGGTGGGAAGCGAGTCCTTGAAGGTGATGCAGATATCGGGTTCGGCGTCCGCCGCTTCCGCGGAGGGACCGAGGCGGCGCCTCACCTTGTTCAAGATTACAGGGGGCGCCGACGTCATCCGAATCGATACGAGACCGTGGACGCTGTGATCGACGACCTCGCCACTTGAGCCGCTGGTGCTCGAGCCGGCGCCTTTGTCTACGTTCACGAGCTAACGCATAGAGGTAGGGCTAGTTCTCGGCCAGGTCGACCCGTACCATGGCCACGCGAAGCTCGGCCTCGGCGGAGTCATCGTCGCGTTCATCCCGCTTCCGTCGAGCCTCCTCGAGCAGCTCCCTCGCCCTCGACGCATCGAGCTCATCCGCGAGTTCGGCGTCATCGGCAAGAACGATGACGTGATAGTCGTCGGGCGAACCCGAGGACTCCAGGAAACCTCCGGGGACGAAGAAGACGTCGCGCGCGTCACCGGAGACCACCGTCACTTTCCCGGGCACCAATGCGGCCAAGAACGGGATATGGCCCCGCATGATGCCGAACTCCCCTTCCGGCGAGCGTGCTATCACCAGATCCGCTTCCCCCTCCCACATATTGGCTTCAGGGGAGACGATGCTTACGTCCATAACTCTTCTTTCCTCGAGTTGGGTGAGCCTAGAGCTCCTTGCCTCTGGCGACCGCTTCTTCGATCCCGCCCACCATGTAGAAGGCCTGCTCGGGAAGGTCGTCGTGCTCCCCTTCGGCTATGGCCTTGAACGACGCAATGGTCTCGCCGACCGGCACGTACTTTCCCTCGATGCCCGTGAACTGCTCCGCCACGAAGAAAGGCTGAGACAGAAACCTCTGGATCTTTCGGCCGCGCTGGACCGTGATCCGGTCTTCTTCCGAGAGCTCGTCTATGCCAAGGATGGCGATGATGTCCTGAAGGTCCTTGTAACGCTGCAGGATGCGCTGGACCGTTGTGGCAACCTCGTAGTGCTCCTCTCCGACATAGCGTGGATCGAGGATCCTCGAGGTCGAGTCAAGCGGGTCAACCGCGGGGTAGATGCCCAGCTCGGAGATTTGGCGTGAGAGCACCGTTGTCGCATCAAGGTGCGCGAACGTCGTGTGCGGGGCGGGGTCGGTGATGTCGGCGGCTGGCACGTAGATCGCCTGCAGAGAGGTGATCGACCGGCCCTTTGTCGACGTGATCCGCTCTTGAAGCTCACCCATCTCCTCTGACAAGGTCGGCTGGTAACCGACGGCGCTGGGCATACGCCCGAGCAACGTCGACACCTCAGAGCCCGCCTGCACAAAACGGAAGATGTTGTCGATGAAAAGCAATACGTCCTGTCCCTCCGCATCGCGGAAGTACTCGGCCATGGTCAGCGCTGAAAGGGCAACCCGCAGGCGCACTCCGGGAGGCTCGTCCATCTGTCCATACACGAGAGCGGCTTTTTCCAGGACGCCCGATTCCTTCATCTCGACCCACAGGTCATTGCCTTCACGCGTCCGCTCGCCTACTCCTGCGAAAACCGAAACGCCTCCGTGCTCAGTTGCCACCCGATGGATCATCTCGAGGATGACGACGGTTTTGCCGACCCCGGCACCGCCGAACATCCCGATTTTGCCGCCCTGCACGTAGGGCTCGAGGAGATCGATGACCTTGATGCCGGTCTCGAACATTTCGGTCTTCGGCTCGAGGTCTTCAAATTTGGGAGGCAGGCGACGGATTGGCCAGCGCTCGATGTCATCGGGAAGCTCCGACCCGTCGAGGGGCAGGCCGAGCACGTTGTAGACGTGCCCGAGAACCTGGGGGCCGACCGGCACGCTGATGGGCGCGCCGGTGTTGATCACCGGCGTACCGCGCACCAGCCCGTCGGTCTGTTGCATACAGATGGCTTTCACGGTCGAATGGCCAACGTGCTGGGATACCTCGCCTGTGATCGTGTCGGTCTTCTCGTCGACGGTGCGCTCGACCGTCAGAGCGAATCCGATCTCCGGCAGCGCGTCCGGCGGGAACTCAACCTCCATCACGGGGCCGGTTACCGTAAGAATGCGCCCCTGGGCAAGTTCTTGCCCGTCGCCCGACCCGGACTGCCCTGATTCCTGGTCCTGCTCGAGACGATTCGACGCTATTGCCATGTCACAACCCTCCTAGTTCGTTTCGTGCCCGCCGGAGGAGGCGCCCGAAAGAGCTTCGGCGCCTCCCGCGACTTCCATGATCTCTGTCGTGATCTCCGCTTGCCGAGCCTGGTTGTATTCGCGCGTGAGGTCCTCGAGGAGCTCTTCGGCATTGTCGGTCGCCGCTTTCATGGCGCGTCGGCGCGCCGCATGCTCCGATGCGGATGCCTCGAGCAGCGCCTGATACACGGTGCTCTCGAGATAGCGCGGCAGCAGGTAGTTGAGGATCTCCTCCGGCGCCGGCTCGAACTCGTAACCGGCGCGCCGGCCCTCATCTTCGTCCTGATCCCGTTCGAGCTCTTCACGCGGCAGTGGGAGCACCTGATTGACCACAACGCTCTGACGCATGGCCGACTCGAACCTGGTGTAGGTCAGGCGCACCTGGTCGACCTCACCTTCCGAGAAGGCGTCGGCCGCAGCCTGCGCCACGGTGCGGGCATCGTCGATGCTCGGACGATCCGAGATCCCGGTCCACGAGTCCGAGGTGTCGTAGCCACGAAAGCGGAAGTAGGAGACGGCCTTTTTCCCGGTTAGAAACAGCCTTGCCTCCTTGCCATGATCGGCTATATCGCGCTCGGTTGTGCGCAAAACATTCGAGTTGTACGCGCCCGCAAGCCCCCGATCCGAGCTGACGACGATGTGCCCGACGGTGGAAACGTCTTCTCGCTCGGCAAGGAGCGGATGATCGAGGTTGCCGGCATTCTGGGCCACCGACACCAACAGGCGTCTCATCGACTCCGCATAGGGACGCGCCGCATCGACACGCTGCTGCGCTTTGATGATCCGCGACGACGAGATGAGCTCCATGGCGCGGGTGATCTTCTGGGTTGACTGGACGGACCCGATCCGACGCTTGACGACACGGAGCTGCTCGGCCATCTAATGTCTCACCTATGAACGAGCTCCGGATTCGTCGTGCGCCGAGTCGTCGGCGCCGTCCGAGCTCGCCTTCGAGCCCGAATCATCGCCCCTCGGAGGTGTCCGATGCATCTGTGTCCTCGCCCTCGGAGCCGGGTTCGGAGGTCTCCGGAACACCCTCCTCGGCGGCGACGGTCTCCACCGTACCCACCCGGTCGGCGAAGGAGTCCTTGAACTCGCTCACCGCGCTTTTCAGCCTCTCGGACGTGTCGTCTTCCAGCTTGCCGGACTCTTTGATGGTCTCTCGAATGTCGTCGTGATGGGTTCTCATGTGGTCCAGCAGCTCACGCTCGAACTCATGCACGCTCTCGACGGGGAGATCGTCGGTGAACCCGTTTGTGATGGCCCAGATCGAGATCACCTGATCCTGCACCGGAAAGGGCGAGTACTGCGGTTGCTTGAGAGCCTCGACGAGTCGCGCGCCGCGCTCGAGCTGCGCCTGTGAAGCTTTGTCGAGGTCGGAGCCGAACTCCGCAAACGACTCTAGCTCTCTGAACTGGGCGAGATCGAGTCGCAGGCGCCCAGAAACAGACTTCATCGCCTTTGTCTGGGCATTCCCGCCGACACGAGAGACCGATATCCCGACGTTGATCGCAGGCCTCACCCCCGCGAAGAACAAATCGGTCTCGAGAAAGATCTGGCCGTCGGTGATCGAAATCACGTTGGTCGGAATGTAGGCGGAGACGTCGCCCCCCTTGGTCTCGATGATCGGCAGCGCCGTCATCGACCCGCCGCCGTTCTCATCGGATAGACGGGCAGCCCGCTCGAGAAGACGGGAGTGGAGGTAGAACACGTCACCCGGATATGCCTCACGGCCGGGCGGTCTGCGCAACAGCAGCGACACTTGCCGGTAGGCGATGGCCTGCTGCGAGAGGTTGTCGTAGACGATGAGCGCGTCCTCGCCGTTTTCCATCCAGTGCTGTCCCATGGCGCAGCCCGAATAGGGAGCGAGGTACTGGAACGGCGCCGGGTCCGAGGCGGCGGCGTTGACCACCACCGTGTACTCCATGGCGCCCGCCTCCTCGAGAGCCCCCACCACCTCGGCCACCGTCGAGGCCTTCTGACCAACCGCCACGTAGATGCATTTGACCTGCTCGTCCGTGCCCCACGCCTCGCGCTGGTTGATGATGGTGTCGATTGCGATCGCGGTCTTGCCGGTCTGACGGTCGCCGATGATCAGCTGGCGCTGACCCCGGCCGATGGGCGTCATTGCGTCGATCGCCTTGATGCCCGTCTGCATAGGCTGGTTCACGGCCTGACGGGCGGTCACGCCGGGCGCCTGAACCTCTAGCGGGCGGCGCTGTCCGGTGTCGATCGAGCCCTTCCCGTCCAGCGGAGCACCCAGAGCGTCGACCACCCGGCCCAGAAGCTCGTCCCCCACCCCGACGGAAAGGATCTGACCCGTTTGCTTGACCGGCTGCCCTTCTTCGATGTGGGAGGCCTCGCCCAGGACCACGGCGCCGATCTCGTCGACATCGAGGTTCATGGCGAGGCCCATCACGCCTCCCTCGAACTCGAGCATCTCGTTCGCCATGGCGCGAGGCAGACCGGAGACGCGGGCGATTCCGTCGCCGACCTCCCGTACCCGACCGACCTCTTCACGTTCCAGGGACGGCTCGAACTCGGCAAGGTGCCGCTGCAGTACGGCGGTGATGTCCTCCGGGCTGATCGAGAACTCTCTTTGTGCCACTTAAGACCTCACTTGCTCTCTGAGCTGCTCGAGACGACGCCTCACGGTGCCGTCGATAACCGTGTCTCCGATCTTGGCCACGACTCCGCCCATTACCGACGGGTCGACAATGACCTTCAGCTCGATGTTGAGGCTGGTCGCCTTTGACAGGCCGTCGGCGAGTTGCGCCTGCTGCTCATCGTCGAGCGGGATTGCGCTGCGCACCTCGGCAATTGCGGCCTGGCGCGATTCGGCCACGAGCTCGCTGAGCCGCGCGAGTATCTCGGGAAGCAGCCTCCCGCGGCCCTGATCGACCACGAAGGAGAGAAGGCCCAACGTCTGAGGCGAGACCTTGTCGCCGGCGAGCTCTTCGAGCATGCCGGTGCGGACGGAGCTGTCGACCGCCTGGTCCGATAGAGCCCGTTTGAGCTCGTAGTTCGACTCGAGCACCTTTCCGAAGCGGTAGAGCTCATCCTCGACCCGGTCGAGCTCGCCCTCCGCCTGCACGAGCCGGAACAGCGCCTCCGCATAACCCTCTACGAGCTGGTCATCGGCCATCAAGCGCCCTTGCCTCCGTTGCTGGGCATGCCGCTCACTTCCTTGATGTAGGCGTCGACGAGCTCTCGTTGAGAAGAACCGTCGAGTGAGCGGCCGACGACCTTCTCGGCAAGCTCGATGGAAAGATCGGCAACGGTGGCCTGCAGCTCCTGCATGGCCCGTGCCCTCTCCGAATCGATCTGCTCGCGGGAGCGCTCGACGATCGTCTCTGCATCTTTCTCGGCTTTGGCGATAGTGTCCTTCCGTACCTGCTCGGCCGAGCCGCGTGCTTCCTCGACGATGCGATTCGCCTCGGAGCGGGCTTCGGCGCGCTGCTTGGCGTACTTTTCCTTCTCGCTTTGTGCATCCTGTAGTGTTTGCTCGGCCTCTTCCTGCTTCTCGCGTATCGACTGCTCGCGCTTCTCGGCGGATTGACGCAGCCGGGGAAATGCGATTCTCGAGAGCACGAAGGCAACGATTACGAATGACACGGCCCCCCAGATGAGCTCCGGGGTAGCCGGGAGAACCAGGTCGGTCCCCGAGTGCCCCCCTGACTCCTGCGCCAACAAGATGGCGCCGCTGATGGCTGACGACACGGGCTAACCCCCCGCTCCCTGGAGGATGAACGACAGGACGAAGCCGATCAGGGCGAGGGCTTCGATCAATGCGAATCCGATGAACATCGTCGCACGCGTCTGTCCGGCCATCTCAGGCTGACGGGCGATTGCCTGAATGGCACTCGAGAACACCATGCCGATCCCGACACCAGGTCCAATCGCGGCGAGACCGTAGACCAGTGCCCCGGCGATCGCCGCAAGTCCCGTATCGGTCATACCGGACTCCTGGGCAAGTATGAGTACTTCACTCATTCTTCGTTCCTCCTCGCAGGTTCAATGGGTCTAGGTCTGATGATCACGCGGCTTCCCTCACTCCCTCGGTCTCCTGTTGTGCTTCGTGGTCTGATTTGTCACGCTGCGGTTGGCTGTGCTCTTCTTCCTCCTCGTGCCCATGCATCGACTCGGAGATGTAGAAGGCCGTGAGCATGGTGAAGATGTACGCCTGGAGCGTAATGACCAGGAGCTCGAAGATGATCAACACACAGGCCACCAGGAGAGTCAGGATTCCCAGGGGGATCCCCACTAAATCGCCCCCGAGGATGAACGTATCGGTGAACAGGAAAAAGATCGTGAGCAGGACGTGGCCGGCCATCATGTTGGCCAGAAGTCGAATCGCCAGCGTCAATGGCCTGACGAAAAACACCGAGAACAACTCGATGACCGCCAGCAACGGCCTGATCGCCAGTGGGACGCCGGGGGGAAAGAGTGTGTTGACGAAGTACTTGAGACCCTGCTTGCGGATTCCCACGACGTTGAAAACGACATAGCTGAGCAATGCCAGGAAAGCAGGTATGGCCATCCGCGAGGTCACGGGAAAGTTGATCCCCGGCACGATCTCGAGAAAGTTGCAGAAGAAGATGAAGAAGAACAAAGAAGCGAGGTAGGGCGCGTACTTTATGCCCTCGGGCCCGATCACGTCGATGGCGATCTGGTTCCGCACGAACATGTAGGCCTCTTCGGCCATCAACCCGATGCCCCTTGGGATCGCGGCCGCACGCCGGGCCCCTAGCAGGAAGAACCCCATGCAGAGGATCGAAGCGAGGAACATCAGCAGAACGACACGGTTGATCTCGAATGGCGTGCCGTTCAGGAGAATAGGGTCCCAGAAAAAGAGCTCGTTCACATCTAACTCCATGCGGCTAGCTCCTAACTGTCGGGCGGCGGGTCGAGGTTCGTGACTTGGACGTAAGGGCCGGACCATCCCCGGGACCGCCCGAAGCCTCCCATAGAACCAAGACCAGGTGACTCCCTATCAGGCTGACACCCGTCACAGGGAAGAAGACGAGGTTCATCGCGTTCAGGGCCAGAGCGATACAGGTGACAAGGATCAGGCCGAGGACAAAGGTCGCCAGACCGACCGCCATTAGCAGCTGCGGATTCCTGTCGGCGACACCACCGATGAGGCGCGCCGATAGCCACAGGTTGAGCAGCGCCATACCAAGACCGGCGACGCCCGACCAGGCGTAGAGCGGTCCGCCCCACAGCAGCAATGCCGCCCCGAGTAGCGGCGCCGACCACAGGCCCCGGCGCACCATCCGGGCAACCATCTGCACTTCGATCAAAACTGCCCTCTCTGCGTCGCGTAATAGACGTGCAGGAAGCCACCCAGCCATCCGGTGAGCGACCCCACGATCTGCCCCCAAGGGTCCGTCCCCAACCGGGAGTCGGCGAAGCGCCCAATCAGCCAGAACAGGAAAACCGCCCCTGCGAACTCGAAAGCGAGCGACATACCCTTGGCCGCACCGCGGGTCGTGCTGTTACCAAAGTCCACAAGGGGCTTGGATCGAGGGGCTGGGCCTGCGGGGCCGTCCTCGGGCGCGACGGGCTCTCGCCCGTCCCGATCTTGGCTAGGCAACCCATGTGACGGTCTGCTCACCCGTGGGCCTTCTCCATCTTCCGCGTCGTCGCCTGCGGCCGCGGCCGTTGACCTTACCGGGCGGGCACACAGGCTCTGGCTTTGCTGCTCCCAACTCGAACCTCCGGCAACCCCGCCGGTGAGGCCAGGGCCGGAAACGGTTGCATCCTACCTCAGGCCGGCGCTTGTGAAAAGATTCACAAGCATCCTAGCAGGGTTCAGTGGGGGAAGTGCTCGGTGATGGCCTTGGTCAACACCGGGAAGAGCGTGTAGACCACTATCGCTCCGACGGCGAGGGGGAAAACGAAGATCAGATCCGAGCGCTCGAGGAAAGTGAACCCCAGTCCCGCTCCAGCCGCCAACGCAGACCACACGTACATGACGACGACCGCTTGACGATGCCCGTGGCCAAGATCCATCAAACGGTGGTGGAGATGCTCCTTATCGGCCAGAAAAATGCTCTGCCGCCTCCACGTACGCCGCGCGATCGCAAGCACCGCATCCAAGAAGGGGATGGCGAGCACGCTGAGAGGGATGAGCAAAGGCACGTAGAGAAGGAAGCTGCTCGAGGTCACGAATGGAGCGCCTCCGACCCCCCCCACAGTGGCGGCCCCGAGCAGGAGGCCGAGCAGCATCGCGCCTGAGTCCCCCATGAAGATTCGAGCGGGATGGAAGTTGTGACGAAGAAACCCGAGGGAGGCTCCGACCACGATGATTGCAACCAGAGGCGCCGACGGCCCGGGTCCCAACGCCCCGGTCTGGAAGAGCTCATAGACGTAGACGAAGAACGAAGCCGCAGCGATGGCGACAACCCCGGCGGCAAGGCCGTCCAGGCCGTCGGCCAGGTTGACCGCATTGATCATCACCAGGATCCAGGTGACCGTCACGATCACCGAGACGTCGTCACTCAAGGAGATAGGGGTATCGGGGGTGACGATGAACCTCACTTTTACTCCCGAAAGAAACAACAGACCGGCCGCAAACACCTGTCCGGCAACCTTGACCGGAACAGGCAGGTCCTTCAGGTCATCCACCGCCCCCAGCACCACGATGACGAGGGCTGCCGCCGCTATTCCCAGAGGCTCCGATGTGAGCTTGAAAACGGGGCCGAAGCCCGGCAGGGACGCGGCCGCAACGCCGCCGCCTATCACCCCGAGAAGGATCGCCACCCCTCCGAGAGTTGGCGTGGGCTGTGCATGCACCTTGCGATCGTGGGGATAGTCGATGGCCCCGGCCTTCAGGACGAGCCACCGCACGAGCGGGGTGGTCGCGTAGGTGATCGCCGCTGCGACGCCGCCGACGATCAGATAGGGGATCATTCAGCCGCGTCAGGCGACGTCGGGATAGGGCTTGAACCGGGCCGTCAATTCCGCCACACGCCCGGCGATGGCGCGTTTCGATTCGGATGCGCCGTCTTTTACGACCCCTGCGATCATGCGGCCTACCTCTTCGATCTCGGGTTGCCTCATTCCGCAGGTGGTTAGGGCAGGCGTGCCCAGACGTACGCCGGAAGCGACGAAGGGTTTCTCGGGATCGTAGGGGATCGCGTTCTTGTTGACGGTTATCCCCACTTCATCCAAGCGGGCTTCGGCCTCTTTTCCGGTCACACCGGCAGGGCGCAGGTCTACCAGCATGAGGTGGTTGTCGGTGCCTCCCGACACGATCCTGAGCCCTTCCTCCTGGAGGGTGGCTGCGAGCGTCCGGGCGTTGGCCACGACCTGTTGGGAGTAAAGGCGAAACTCCTCTGACGCAGCCTCGGTAAGCGCCACGGCCTTGGCGGCAATGGAATGCATCAACGGGCCCCCCTGCCAGCCGGGGAAAACGCTCTTGTCTATGGCCTTGGCGTGTTCCTGCCTGCACATGATCATTGCGCCACGCGGGCCCCGCAAGGTCTTATGCGTCGTGCTGGTCACGATGTCGGCGTACTCAACCGGGTTAGGGTGCACCCCTCCGGCAACCAAACCGATGAAGTGAGCCGCATCCACAAGAAGCAGGGCCCCAACTTCGTCGGCTATGGACCTGAACCCGGCGAAATCCCATATCCGCGAGTAAGCCGAGTAGCCGGCGACGATCATCTTCGGACGTTCCCTCTTCGCGATGTCGCGAACCTCATCCAGGTCGATGAGCTCGTCATCTTGACGAACGCCGTAGGCCGCCACCCGGAAGAGGCGCCCCGAGAAGCTGACCGGCGACCCATGCGTCAGGTGTCCGCCGTGAGCGAGGCTCATCCCCATGATCGTGTCGCCGGGCTCGAGGACCGCGAAGTAGGCGGCCACGTTGGCCTGTGCTCCGGCGTGGGGCTGGACGTTGACGTGCTCGGCGCCAAAAAGCGCTTTAGCCCTGTCGATCGCCAGGCTCTCGGCCACGTCGACGAACTCGCAGCCTCCGTAGTAGCGCCTGCCCGGATACCCCTCCGCGTACTTATTGGTGAGTGGCGTACCGAGAGCCGCCAAGACCGCCGGTGATGAGAAGTTCTCGGACGCGATCATCTCAAGCTTCGAATTCTGACGGGCTACTTCACCCAGAACCGCCTCGGCCAGCTCCGGGTCGACCTTCTCGACCGCGGACCAATCGGCCCATCCCGGGTTGCTCATCTGGCGCTCTCCTGTTCCTCGATCTCGGCGATCTGGGCCAGCCGCCGTTCGTGCCTTCCCCCTTCGAAGGTTTCCTCGAAGAAGACGTCGACAATTGCCAGAGCCAGCACCTCACCCAATAGTCTGCCCCCTAGAGCCAGGATGTTGGCGTCATTGTGACGCCTCGAGAACCGGGCGGTCCACTCGTCATGGCACAACGCAGCTCGTGCACCGCGCACCTTGTTGGCCGCGATCTGCTCGCCCTGGCCGCTGCCCCCCACCACGATGCCCCTGTCGGCTTCGCCCCGTACGACGGCCCGGGCGACGGCGGCGCAGAAGTAGGGGTAGTCGACCATCGCCGCCGAGTGCGTCCCCAGGTCCAGGATCTCGTGACCCTTGGCCTGCAGGTGGGGGACGAGCAGGAGTTTGAGCTCGTACCCGGCGTGGTCCGACCCAATCGCTGTTCGCATGATGCATCTTAGCCATTGGGTGGCCGGGGACGCCTCAACCGCTCGAGGCCAACCAACCCGTCCTCCATACACCCGGTTAGGGTTGGAGCATGAGCGACGCGTGGCAGCGGCTGGTGCCGAAACTCGAGGAGCTCTCGCATCTGCGTGCGGCGGGCACGCTCCTGAGCTGGGACCAGGCGGTGCTCATGCCGCCCAAGGGGGCGCCGGCTAGAGCAGGAACGCTCGCAACGATCGAAACCATCGCCCACGAGCGCCTCACCGACCCGGAGCTTGGCGATCTGATCGAGGCCCTCGCCTCGGACACGACCCTCGACGAGGGCCAGGCCGCAAACGTCCGGGTGCTGAAGCGCGACCACTTCAAGGCGCTTCGCCTGCCCCCGGCACTCGTGGCCGAGCTTGCAAGAGCGCGAGGAGTCGCTTATGAGGCCTGGACCGAAGCGCGTCCCGCATCCGACTTTCGCATTCTCCAGCCCCACTTGGAGCGCCTCGTATCCCTGAAGATTGAAGAAGCGGATGCGCTCGGATACGAAGAGGAGCGGTACGACGCGCTGCTGGATCACTATGAGCCTGGAATGACCACGCGCAGGGTAGAGGAGTTGTTCGGCGGGCTTGTGGAGGGTCTCCGGCCCCTGGTCGAAGACGCCATCCCCCCGGAGGCGGAGCGACCGGCATGGTTGGAGCAGCCGTTTGAAGCACTTCAGCAGGATCGGCTCTGCCGATGGCTGGTCTCGAGCATCGGCTTCAGCTTCGAGGGCGGTCGGCTGGACTCGTCGCCGCACCCGTTCACCTCGTCAATCGGGCCCGGAGATGTCCGTCAGACGATCAGGACCCAACCCAACGCGCTGTTGCCCTCGATCTATGCGGCTCTTCATGAAACCGGTCACGCGCTGTATGAACAGGGCATTCCCGACAGCTTCGTGGGGCTCCCGGCAGGGTCCGCACCCTCTCTGGGCATGCACGAATCACAATCCCGGCTATGGGAAAATCTCGTCGGCCGGAGGCGGTCCTTCACAGATTTCCTTCTACCTCACGTCAAGGAGCGTTTCCCGGCTGAGTTGGGGACCGTCAGTCCCGACGAGTTCCATCTCGGGGTGAACTATCCCGAACGAACCACTATCCGCATATACGCGGACGAGCTGACCTACAACCTCCATATCGCAATGCGGCTCGAGATCGAGCTGGCGCTGTTCCGCAACGAGCTCGACGTTGCGGATCTGCCGGACGCCTGGGACGCCGGAATGGAGGAACACCTCGGGATTCGTCCCCGAGACGACGGCGACGGCGTTCTGCAGGATGTCCACTGGTCGATGGGTCTGCAGGGTTACTTTCCGACGTACACACTCGGAAACATCTACTCGGCCGCCTTCTACAACAAGGCGGAAGAAGAGTTGGGGGGGTTGGACGACGACTTCCACAACGGAGACGTTTCTCGCCTTCTGGGGTGGCTGCGCGAAAAGATCCACTCCCAGGCTTACCTCTATCAGGCCTCCGAGCTCGCAGAGAAGGTGGTGGGGCAGCAGGTGAGCCCGGAACCGCTGCTTGAATATCTCAAGGAGAAGTACACCTCGCTCACCTGAGACGGTTTACGTTTCTCGCAAAGTCTGGCCTGCGCCTGGATCCTTTAGTCCCGGATGACCCCGGGCGGTCGTTTGCCCGGCCCCGGTGCGGGTCTCCATGTCGGCGCGTGTCGCAAGAAAGAGCGTTACCTTGTCGCGCACACCTTGGAGGAGGACCGGGCCGATGGACTCGTATTGAATGGGCTCGGCCCCAGTCGCGGCTTTCACCTCCGGAGTCACAAGGATCTCGTGGGAGCGTGCGTAATCTGCGATTCGAGAGGCAATGTTGACCGTCCGTCCGAAATAGTCGCCGTCACGAACGATCACCGGCCCGGCGTTGACTCCGACATGAGCGGGCGGAAGGCCTGCTTCCAGGGTTCGGTCCACGAGTTCGAAAGCACACATGACCGCGTCCGGCGGAGCCGCGAAATGCAGCATGACACCGTCGCCTAGCAACTTTACCGGACGGCCGTTGTATCGAGCGGCAACCTCCTGGACCAACTCTGCAAGACGCAGCGCAAAGTCGGCCGCCGCTGCATCGCCCCGCTCCTCTGTCAGCTGCGTGTAACCGGTCAGGTCGAAGAACACTATGGCCGAGGACTTATGGGCTCGCGGCTCGCCGGCGCTCGATTTGTCGACCGCTATCTCCACATGCTCAATGATGTACTCGGTTTGGTTGTGCTCCGAGTGCCGGTGAAGGAGCCAGAGCACCCAGCGGTCAAGAGAGGGCCCCATGAAAGAATTCACCTGGGCCAACATGTCGATGATCTGCTGACGCGACATTCCATTCTTAAGCGCCGGCTCTTCGAAGTAAGTGTTGAAGAACGAGCGCGCCGTATCGGCCACCTTCCGCAGGCTCTCCCCCAGCGTGCGCGCGCTGCGCATCATAGTGAGCTCGTTGAGTGCGTCGGCGGGGATCGACACACCGAAATCGGCGAAGATCGCAGCGTCGTCCTCGCGGACGGACTCGTCGGGACTCGGCCTGGGCAAACCCCACATGGAATAGAGACGCACGAGCGCATCGGGGTCGAAGTCCAGATCCGACGCCACGGAGCGAAATGTTCTCTCCGTCAGGGCAGGTGGCTCCGGCCACATGGTATCGACGAAGCCGAAGGAGAGATGACCCTCGGATATCGCCCGGCCAAGCGACTCGGGCGATATCCCGGCATCATCCAGGGCCCGGACCAACCGGACGCGCTGGATATCGGGCAGGCCAAAGGCATCCCCATCGTCATGGGCCAAGATCTCGAGCTCGACGAGACGCTCCACCTGAGTGAGCGTCGTGCCGGCGCGCCGGGCGAGCTCGGTCCCCGAAATACGTGCCACCCCACCCACACTAATGGGTGGCCGGCACCGGCACCCTCACCCCAGTCCCTGGGCTATCGCCAGGACGCCGGCGATCCCGGCGAAGCAGAGGACCGCGGGGCGGAGCCATCTGGCATCCAGCCACGGCTTCAGGTATCTGCTCAACAACAGCCCCGCCAGCATCGCGGGAATCATCTCGAGAGCGAAGATCACATGGTCGCCGTCGACCCTCCCCGTCAATGCGAGCGCGGCGAGTGACATGAGGGTGCCGAACACGAAGGAAGCCGACAACGTCGATCTGAGCTCGGTGCCGGGCCGGGCCTGGTAGGCGAGAGCCATGGGCGCCCCGCCTATCGCCGCCGCCGTGCTCATCACCCCCGACGCAAATCCTGCGGCCATCCCCATCCCCCACTCGACCTCGGTTGGAGCGGCGAACAAGCTCAAGACCACGGCCAGGACAATCATGCCACCCACCAAGAGCGCGAGTGAGTCGGCCTGCACCATCGCAAGCAGCGCCACGCCGGCAACAGTGCCGACGATTCGCCCCACAGTTGAATAGAACAAACCAGAGAGATCGATCGAACCGTGCTCCCGCAGAGCCATGGTGATCGTCATCGGCACCGCGATCAGGAGGAGCCCGGACGGGACCACCTCAGGCAGCAGCAAAGTGAACGTAGGAACCGCCACAAGCGCAAAGCCGAAGCCGATTGAACCCTGAATGACGGCGCCCAGCATAACGGCGAGCAGCGCAACGAGAATCACTCGTGCTCGGCGCCGCGGCGATATTTCAGCCTGAGTAGACGCCGAATGGTGCAGCTCTCCAGGGCTTCTTCAACCGCAAATGGAAAGCTACGCAGGTCCGCTCCACACTGATCCGGAGGGAAACGCGTAGTCCTCCAGCGTCTGCGGGTGCATGGTGATGCTGTAACCCGGAGCCGCTGGTGGCATATAGCGCCCGTTCTCAACCACTACGGGGGTCACGAAGTGCTCGTGAAGATGATCGACATACTCGAGCACGCGCCCTTTCAAGGACGCGCCCACACATACATAGTCGAAGATGGAGAGGTGCTGAACGTACTCGCACAGACCCACTCCTCCTGCATGTGGACACACAGGAACATCGAATTTGGCGGCCATGAGCAGGACTGCCAGGACCTCGTTCACGCCACCCAGTCTGCAGCTGTCGATCTGACAAAAATCGATCGCATTCGCCTGGAGGAACTGCTTGAACATGATCCTGTTGTGCGCATGCTCGCCGGTGGCGACGCCGATAGGTGCAACGGCACTCCTGATCCTCGCATGACCAAGGACGTCGTCGGGACTCGTCGGCTCCTCGATCCACCACGGGTCGAACTGCGCCAGAACCTTCATACTTTCGATGGCTTCGTCGACATCCCAGCTCTGGTTGGCATCCATCATGAGCTTTCGGTCAGGTCCAATCTCGTCACGAATCAGCTCGGCGCGCCGGGAATCCTCACCCAGATCTGCGCCGACCTTCATCTTGAAGTGGGTCCACCCTCTTTCGACGCCTTCTCGGCAGAGCTCGCGCAGCTTGTCGTCGGGATAGCCGAGCCATCCTGCTGAAGTGGTGTAGGCGGGGAAGCCGCTCGTGATCATCTCCTGTTCGCGTTCAGCTCGCGTCGGCTCGTTGGCTTGCAGAATCCGTAAGGCATCCGCAGGTGTGATCGCATCAGTGATGTAGCGGAAATCGATGCAAGCAACGAGCTCCTCGGGTGTCATGTCACCGAGCAAGCGCCACAGTGGCTTGGCCGCCTTCTTGGCGTAGAGGTCCCACACAGCGTTCACAACCGCCGCGGCGGCGAGATGAATGACCCCCTTTTCAGGACCGATCCAGCGCAACTGACTGTCGTTCGTCACCGTGCGCCAAAAAGCCCCCATGTCTCCGGTAAAGGACTCGAGTGTTCTATTCACAACGAACGGGGCAAGCGCTTCAATGGCGGCCACGCAGATTTCGTTGCCTCGTCCGATCGTGAAGGTCATCCCGTGGCCTTCAAGTGACGGATGGTCGGTCTGCAGAACCACGTAGGCGGCGGAGTAGTCCGGGTCGGGATTCATCGCGTCCGACCCATCCAGCGAACGCGATGTCGGAAACCTGATGTCGTAGGCGGTGAGGTTGGTGATGCGAACAGGCATCTCGTCCCCGGCTGGTCCGATGTGAGGGTGGTGCCGAGTGTAAGGTCTCAGGCACCGGCGGAGTGCTGCTCCTCCGGCGACGGTGAGATAACTTCCATGACCCCGGGGGTGGGCGTGCAGGCACTGATGTTCCAGGAGCGTCGCAGGATGGAGATGCGCGAGATCGACGCTCCCTCTCCCGGCCCAGGCGAGGCCATCATCGAGGTGGCCGCTTGTGGTGTCTGCGGTTCGGATCTCGAGGGATACGTCGGCACTCCCGGTATGGCCGACCGTCGCGTCCCCCCGCTGCTCCTGGGGCACGAGTTTGCGGGAACCGTCATCGAGGGCCCGGACGACTGGCAGGGGCGCGCCGTCGCGATACATCCACTCATCACCGACGGCTCCTGCCGCTTCTGCCGCTCGGGGCGGCGATACCTGTGCCCCAATCGGGAATTGATCGGGCTCAACCGTCCGGGAGCGCTGGCACAGCAGGTGGTCGTTCCACTGAGCGGTCTGCATGCTTTACCGGAGGGTCTCCCCAGTTGGCGCGGCGCGCTGGCCGAGCCTCTTGCCGTCGCCGTGCACGCGGTCGAACTCGCCGGCCCGCTGCTCGAGCGTGACGTGCTCGTCTTTGGAGGTGGAGCCATCGGTTTCTTCGTCGCCTGGGCTGCCCGGCGCGCCGGAGCGAGGGTGAGGGTGATCGACATAAGCGACACCCGCCGCGAGCAGGCGGTGGCACTCGGCATCGAGTCCGGCAAAGTACCTGAGGGCGAGGTGGATGTGACCTTCGACACGGTGGGAATCGAGGTCACCCGGGCGGGCGCCATAACCCATTTGGCGCCCGGCGGCACCGCGGTGTTCGTTGGACTGCACGACGATGAGAGTCCCTTCAGCTTCTACGGTTTGATACTGCAAGAGCGTCAGGTCAGGGGAAGCTACTGCTATTCGGACGAGGACTTCGCCCGAGCCGTATCGCTTTGCGGCGAGGTGCCCGGCGACTACATCGCGCATGTGCCGTTGCAGGAAGGAGCATCTGCTTTCGAGGCACTTGCAGCCGGGAGCAGCGAACATCTCAAAGTACTGTTGGAACCGGATGGGCAGGCCTAGCATCCCAGGGGGAAGGCCGTCGTGTATCTGAGCCGTCACTCAGGCGAGAGTGGACCGCGTTGGGCGGTGGACGGCCGAGGGCTGCCGGCGAGTTTCTCCCTGGACCTGCTGCTCCAGCTCCCTGCAGACATCGCTCCTGAGATCGTCGCGTCCATGGCCACAGAGCCTGAGACGCTCGACGGCCCGCTGCTTGCTCCCATTGAAGCTCACCACGAGGTGTGGGCCGGTGGGGTCACCTATCTCAAAAGCCGCGAGGCGCGCCAAGCCGAATCAAGCGCCACCGGCGGCGGGGATTTCTACGCACGCGTTTACGACGCCGAACGGCCCGAATTGTTTTTCAAAGCCGTCGGTTGGCGGGTGATCGATCCCGAAGCCGCCATCCGGAAACGAAGAGATGCGGTATGGACTGTTCCCGAACCCGAGCTCGTCCTGGTACTGAACAGCCGGTTGGAGATCGTTGGTTACTGCGCCGGGAACGATGTCTCGTCGCGCGATATCGAGGGTGACAATGCCCTATACCTTCCCCAGGCCAAGGTTTACGACGGCTCCTGTGCGCTTGGGCCGGGCATCGTCACCGCTTCGGCCGACGAAGTGTCGGCCGTGCGCGTTGCACTGGAGATTGTCCGGAAGGGCGCGACCATCTTTTCCGATACCACCAACACATCTCAGATGAAGCGAACCCCCGGCGAGCTGGTCCACCATCTCGGCAGCGAGATGAGCTGGCCGCAGGGTGTCTACCTGATGACGGGGACGAGCATCGTCCCGCCCGAGGATTACAGCCTCCAGCCAGACGACGTCGTTCGCATCACGGTGGGATCGCTCGAACTGAACAACATCGTAGGACGGGATCCGGCGCCTGCATGAGCATGCAGGGAAAGATCGCCCTTGTTGCAGGTGGCAGCCGCGGCATAGGGTTCGCCATTGCCGAGCGCCTCGGGGCGCAGGGGGCCCGCCTCTGTATTGCGTCGCGCAACCCCGAAGAGGCGACCGAGCGGCTTCGCTCTCAGGGTCTCGACGTCATCGCCCTGAGCCTCGACCTGGCCGATCAGGACCCCCGGGCTGTCGTCGATGCGACCGTCGACCACTTCGCCGGCCTCGACGTTCTCGTGTATTCGTCGGGCACCAATATCCGCAAGCCAATTCTCGAGTTGAGCCTCGAACAGTGGAGGCTCATTCATCGGGTCAACCTCGAAAGCGCCTTCCTGAGCGCCCAGGCGGCCGCTCCGCACATGCTCGGGGGCCACTGGGGACGCATGCTGTTCATAGCCTCGATTGCCGGGTTCCACGGGGGTGCTGTGCTCCCGATCACCGCGTATTCGGCGAGCAAGGCCGGCCTGAACGGGTTGGTCAGGGGCCTCGCAAAAGAGTGGGCGCCGGGCGGCATCCGGGTGAACGCGCTGTCGCCCGGATTCACTCGCACTGAGCTCACGGAGCCCGTCCAGAACCACCCGGAGTTGAGCGAATCCATAGACGCCCGGATTCCGGTCGGGCGCTGGGCCGAGCCCGGCGACATGGCCGGCATCGGCGCGTTCCTCTGCTCCGAGGAAGCCGACTACATCACCGGCCAGTCCATCATCGTCGACGGGGGGTATCTGCTCTTTTGAAACCGCAACTTTCCCCCGAGTGGGTGGCAGATGTCCATTGTTCACACTCACCACCCACTCGGCGCCTTGGGGGGGCCGGACGCCGATGATCAAGGATGTTCAGACCGCCGTTATCGAGTCCAACTACGACTGGACGCTGGTCAAGATCATCGCCGATGAGGGCGTCGGCTACGGGGAATGTTTCTTCGCCCTCGGCCTGCCCGACGTGATCCGCCGGCTCAGCCCTCTGCTGATCAAGCAGGATCCCGCAAATATCACGAAGCTCCTGCGCAGCCTCAAGACCGCCGGACTGTTGACCAGCCCCCACGGCGGCGCGCTCCAGCACGCGCTTGCCGGGATCGAGACCGCGCTGTGGGATCTCCTGGGGAAATCACTCGGCGCGCCGCTGTACCGTTTGTGGGGCGGGGCCTACCGCAACGACATCCGCCTCTACGCCGACTGCCACGGCGGGGAGGGGCTCGCCTCCTTGAGCTCGATCCTGGCGCCGCGCACACCGTGGTGGCTGGGCGAAGCGACCGACGACACCCCCCACGAGGTGCATCCCAAGTACCACGGAGGGCGCGCCGCAGAGGCGTTCGAGCTCGACCTCGACCTGTATGCGCGGCGCGCCCGGGAAGCCGCCGAGCACGGTTACACGATCCTCAAGTTCGATCTCGACATCCCCAACCCGCACTCTCGCGATGACTACAACCGGACACTCGAGCCGCAAGAAATAGATCTGCTGGTAGAAGTTGTGCGCGCCGTGCGCGAAAGCATCTCCGAGGAGGTCGGGCTTGCGGTCGATTGCCACTGGAGCTTGAGCGCGACCAGCGGAGCCGCCCTCGGCCGTGCACTCGAGCCCTTCAAGCTGCTGTGGATCGAAGATCCGGTGCCACCGGAATCGGACGAGGCGCTGGCACGCGTTGTGCGCGAGAGCCCTACGCCGATCGCCAGCGGAGAGAACCACTACTCCGCAGTTCAATTCAACCGATTGCTGCAACTGGGTATGCAGATCGCCGCGCCGGACCTGCAGAAAACGGGCTTCGCCGAGGGCAGGCGGATCGCCGAGCTCGCCGAGCTTTTCACCGTGCCGCTGGCTCCCCACAACATCTCGAGCCCCATCGGGACACTCGCCGCTGCCCATCTCGCGTCGACGATCCCGAACTTCCTCGTGCTCGAGCACCACGGCATCGATGTCCCATTCTGGGAGGAGTTGGCCGCAGGCCGGGATGCACCCCTCATACAAGAGGGTCATGTCGTCCTTGACGACGCGCCGGGATTGGGCGTCACTCTCGACGAGGAGGTCGCGTACCGTTACCGCAAGCGCGACGAGGCCTTCTTCGGAAATGCACCGTAGAGCAGAGCAGCTACGCGACAACCTTCGATGACAGGGAGCAGCCAATGACCATGGAGAGCATCAACCCGCATCGGCCGTCCGACAGGGTAGCTCGATTCGAACCCGCCGGGCCGGACGGGGTCGAATCGTCCATCACACGGGCCGGCGAGGCATTCGGCGAGTGGTCGGCACAGACCGCCATCGCACGAGGCACCGCGTTGAGGCAGATAGCAGACGACATCGAAGGGCGCGCCGGGGAGTTCGCCGAGCTCATGGTACGTGAGGTCGGCAAACCCCTTGCCGAGACCCAACAGGAGATCGGCAGGGCGGTGTCCATCTTCCGCTACCACGCTCAGATGGCTCTCGCTCCGAACGGCCTGACATACCCCGCCGCCGACGCAAGCTCCTGGTTGATGGAAAAGCGATTCCCCCTGGGCGTTTGCGGCCTTCTGACTCCTTGGAACTTCCCCATTGCGATTCCGGTCTGGAAGCTCGCACCTGCGCTCGCCTGCGGCAACACCGCTGTGCTGAAGCCGGCCCCTCAGGCCACTGCGACGGCGCAACTGCTTCACGAGATCGCAAAGAAGCATCTGCCCGAAGGCGTATTCGAGCTCGTAACGGGGGACGCCGAGACCGGGGAACCTCTGGTCGATAACCCCGGCGTGGCCGCGGTGTCATTCACGGGCTCGGTGCCCGTTGGGCACGAAATCGCCAAGCGCGTGGCGGGGCGGGGCGCCAAGCTGCAGTGTGAGATGGGTGGGCAGAACCCATCGGTCGTACTGGCCGATGCCGATCTGGACAAGGCGGCCGCAGCCATCGCCTTTGCGACGATGGGCTACGCGGGCCAGAAGTGCACGGCCACGTCCAGGGTGATCATCGAGTCTTCTGTCTACGGCGCATTCAAGGACAAGCTTGTAACGGCTGTCGAGGAGATGGGAGTCGAAGATCCGTCGAGGGAAACCTGCAAGGTGGGCCCTCTCATCGAAGAAGCGGCTCGCCAGAATGCCCTCGATGCAATCCAGGACAGCGGCGGCAACGTGGTGACAGGTGGCTCCCCGCTTGATGCAGAGGGGTTCTACATCGCACCCACACTCGTCGAAATCGAAGATCGCTCGAGCGTGCTGGCCAAGGAAGAGGTCTTTGCCCCAGTCGTTGCGCTGCTCGAGGTCGGATCTCCGGACGAAGGCATTGCACTCGCCAACGACGTTCGCTTCGGATTGGTCGCCGCAGTGTTCACCAGCGACCTCGGGCGCGCTATGGAGTACTCGGGCAAGCTGGAGGCCGGGCTCGTCCGGGTGAACGCCCCCACTTCGGGAGTGGATTTCCACGCGCCGTTCGGCGGCTCGAAGGAGTCAAGTATCGGGCCGCGCGAACAAGGGCTTGCCGCCCGCGACTTCTTCACCGAGTCGCGCACGCTGTTGATCTCCCCGTGAGCACCTTCGGCGGTCTTATCGCGCTGGTGACGGGTGCCGCATCGGGGATCGGTGCTGCAACCGCCGATTCACTTGAGAAAGCCGGGGCGCGTGTCGGGGCACTCGACATCGAGGAGGCTTCGGGGCGGCAGGGAGTTCTGCCGCTGGTCGCGGATGTCACCGATGGTAGTGCGGTTGACGATGCAGTGCAACGGGTCGTTGACGAGTTCGGACGGCTCGATGTGCTCATCAACGTTGCCGGGATCGGCGCCACCGGAACCGTTGAGGACAATGCCGATGAGGAGTGGCGGAAGGTCTTCGACGTCAATGTGCTGGGGATGGTTCGCACGGCGCGCGCCGCTCTCCCCCACCTCCGGCGCGCCGAGCACCCCGCGGTCGTCAACGTGTGCTCCGTTGCCGCCATCGCCGGGCTTCCCCAACGAGCGCTCTACAGCGCCAGCAAGGGTGCGGTCCTGTCTCTCACACTCGCCATGGCCGCCGACCTCGTGGACGAAGGCGTCAGGGTCAACTGCATCTGCCCGGGAACAGCAGACACTCCGTGGGTGGGCCGCCTGCTCGGCACCGCACCGGATCCGAACGCCGAACGCGCTGCACTGGAGGCGCGTCAGCCCATGGGCCGCCTTGGAAGCGCGCAGGAGATTGCCGCGGGGATCTTGTTTCTTGCCGCCCCGACCTCGAGCTTCGTCACCGGCACGGCCCTCGAGGTCGACGGCGGCATGGCCGGCCTCAGGATCCCGGCGCGCCCCCAACCGGGCTGAAGGACAAACTTTGGTCGAAAACGTACGCTCTGCGGCAATTTTCGACCACACTTGCGCTTCGGTTTACCTCAGGAGGTCGGAGGCAGGGAGCACTCCCTCCCTGAGAACCACCGGCTCGCCGACCAGTGAGAGCACGGTCGATGGCGCACCGGACCTGTGCCCGCCGTCGACGTACGCTTCTACAGAGCGCCCAAGTGCCTCCCGTGCCTCGGCAACGGTCGTCGCCGGCGCGCCGCCGGACCGGTTGGCGCTCGACACCGCCAACGGCCCCGATTGTGCGAGCAGATCGCAGGCAATCCCGCACGCCGGGACCCGCACCGCGACGGTGGCTCGGTCGGTGCCTCCGAGGTCGTGGGACCAGCCTTCTGCGCGCCGGAGGACCAGGGTGAGGGGTCCCGGCCAGAATCTCTGGGCGAGCTCCGTCGCCGTATCGTTAAAATAGGCAACCACGGCCAGAGTCTCGGCGCTTGCGCCCAGCATGGGCACTGGATTGGACCCGGGCCGGCCCTTGGCCCGGAAGAGCGCCTCCACCGCTCCGGGAACCGCCGGCATGACTCCGATTCCGTAGACGGTGTCGGTGGGCAGCACGATCGGGCGTCCTAGCCGGAGTGCCAGCAACGCGGGTTCCAGGGAAGTCAGCGGCGGGCCTCCACGATCCGTTCCCGGCCCCCTAGATCCCTCCCCGTCGAAACTTCGACGTATCCCAGCCCCTCGACCAAGGCGGCCACCCGATCCCCCTGGGTGGCCCCTATCTCGAGCACGAGCCAACCACCCTCCCTGAGCCAGTCCCTCGCTTCGGACGTTATCCGCCGGATGACATCGAGGCCGTCGCCACCCCCAAAGAGGGCGACCTGAGGTTCGTGGTCTTTCACCTCTTCGGGCAGCTCATCGGCTTCGTCGCGGCCCACGTAAGGAGGGTTGGAAACGACAACATGGAGCCGCCTTCGCAGGGACGAGGGCACTTCATCGAAGAGGTCGCCCGACACCAGATGCACTGCGCCGCTCAGGGCAGCCACATTCCGTTCCCCCCACCACAGAGCCTGGGGGCTGACTTCGGTCGCCCACACTTCGGCATCCGGCCGCTCCTGCGCAATTGCGAGCGCCATCGCCCCACTCCCCGTGCCGATATCGATGGCGATCCCACCCCTGGGAAGATGGGCCAACGCCCGGTCGACGACCTGCTCCGTCTCGGGCCGTGGAATGAACACGCCGGGCCCGACGGTCACATCGAGATGACGAAACCCCGCGACTCCGGTGACGTACTGGAGGGGCTCACCGAGCGTCCGTCTGCGCGTGAGATCGAGGATGCGCCGCTCTTGCGCCGCTTCGATCTCCCCAGAACCGGTCACCAGATCAGGCCACCTCCACCCTGTCCCTGCCTCGACCAGCCATTGGGCCTCTCGCTCCGCCGATTCGATCCCGGCGTCGGCGAGCGCCTGCCTAACCCGCAGGAGCCATCCACGGGCAGTGCTCAGGAGGCTGGACCCACCAGAGTCTCCGTTCGTTCGCTGGAGGCCAACGCGTCCACGAGATCGTCGAGATCACCCTCGAGGATCTCCCCCAGCCGGTGCACCGTGTATCCGATTCGGTGGTCGGTCACGCGATTCTCATTGAAATTGTAGGTCCGGATGCGTTCCGAGCGGTCCGCTGTGCGGACCTGCGAGCGCCGCTCCTGGGACATCGCCTGGTCCTGTTCCTCCTGCTTCGCCTGGAGCAGTCGCGCCCTCAGGATTCGCAGGGCCTTCGCCTTGTTCTGAAGCTGCGATTTCTCGTCCTGGACGGCAACTTCCACGCCGGAGGGAAGGTGTTTGATTCGCACGGCCGAATCCGTTGTGTTCACGGACTGACCTCCCGGGCCGGTCGAGCGATAGACATCGACCTTGAGGTCGTTCGGATCGATCTCTACCTCGACTTCCTCGGCTTCGGGCAGAACCACCACCGCTGCCGCCGACGTGTGGATCCGCCCGCTCGATTCGGTCTGGGGCACGCGCTGAACGCGATGGACACCGGCTTCGTGCTTCAGCCTGGAAAACGCTCCCCGCCCTTTGATCGCAAAGGTGACCTCTTTGAACCCCCCCACACCACTCGTGCTCGAGGACAGAACCTCGCTCTTCCATCCCTTTGTCTCGGCATAGCGCTGATACATGCGAAAGAGCTCGGTCGCAAACAGGCCCGCCTCTTCACCACCAGCTCCGGCACGGACCTCCACGATGACGTCCCGATCATCGTTGGGATCCTTGGGTACGAGGGCCGCTGCGATCTGCTCCTGGAGCTCGTTGTAGGTGCGGCTGAACGAGGCTATCTCCTGCTCGACGTAGGCACGCTCCTCGCCCTGCGAACCGCGAAGCATTGACTTCGCCTCCTGGAGCTCATCGGCGACTATGCGGTAGCGACGCCAAGCCTCGATCGTGCCCTTGAGGTCCGAATGCTCTTTGCCCAGGGAGCGCAGCTCGTTCGGGCGCGCCGCGATTGCCGGGTCGGACAGCAGTCTTTCGATCTGCTCGAACCTGGCCTCCATCGTCGCGAGACGAGCCTGAGGGAGCTCCACTGGATGCCTCCGCAGTCGGCGTGGCGGTCAAAAGGGGGACCCTGGCAGAATAACCGCGCCGGGTCTGAGCGCCTTCGAGACTCCTGTCAGGCGACCGGGGTATCCGCCGCACCTTGCTGCTGGGGTTCCGTGGGCAAAGCCACCGCCTGCATCGCTGCGATAGCCACCTCGATCTGGTCCAGCGAGGGTGGCTTCGTGGTGATCCTCTGAAGAGCCAGTCCCGGCAGCATCGAGATACGGAAAACCAGCGAGCGTTCGTTCCGGGAAGCAAGCTTAATTGCTTCGTAGGAGATTCCGGCCAGTACCGGAATCGCAAGAAGGCGGGCGCCGATCCTCAGTAGGAACCCCCCGCTGACCACAAGATCGATGATGAAGTGTGCAACGATCGTCAGGAACAGAACGATGAACAAAAAGTTGGTTCCGCAGCGCACGTGCAAGGTGGAGTAGTTGTCATCGATCTCGCGCGGGACCAACGGATCACCATTCTCATACGCGTAGATGGTCTTGTGCTCTGCGCCGTGATACTGAAAGACGCGCCGGACGTCTTTGAAGCGGCTGATGAGCAGCAGATAACCCACGAAAATGCCAAGCCGCAGCGCCCCTTCGATGAGGTTGAAGAGAAGTGGCCGCTCGTCTGAAAGGTTACCGACGAAAGACTCGACCAGGCGGGTTCCAAACACCGGGAGCATGATGAAGAAAAGTGAGAACACGACCATGGAGATGCCCATGGTCCAGCCGAGCTGCCGATCGGAGAGCTGCTCGTCTTCGTCTTCGTCTTCAAGCGCTAAGCTCGCAGAAATCATCAAGGCCTTGAGGCCGATCGCAAGCGACTCGCCGAGCACCAGACAACCCCGCAGGAGCGGCAACTTCAGCCAGGGATGGCGTTGGGCGAGGCCGGGAAGTGGGTGAGACTCAATCGCGATGGTGCTGTCGGGCTTCCGGCATGCAACCGCCCACGACGCCGGGCCCCGCATCATCACGCCCTCCATCACAGCCTGTCCGCCGATGGACGGTTTCTTCGCCTGTGTCGGGTCGCCCACCCTGGCCGCTAACTCTGCTCGGCGCCCTGCGTGGCGCCGCTAGCCTGAGTTCCCTTCTTCGCATACTTCTTCTGAAAGCGCTCGACCCGGCCTCCGGTGTCGACGAGCTTTTGCTTGCCGGTGTAGAAGGGGTGGCACTTGTCGCACAGCTCGACGTGCATCTCAGCTTGCGTCGATCTGGTCACGAAGGTGTTGCCACACGAGCACGTCACCCGGGTCTGAACGTAGTCTGGATGTATTCCCTGTTTCATAGCTCTTCCTTTCGAGCCTCTTGCTGCTCCCTGGCTTTGCGTGCCCTGTCGTAGGCGACCGATGCCCTGGCCATTATCTTGAAGGTGGCGATCAAACCGCCCACCAGCCCGACGATGGTCAACCATTCGGGCCAACCTAAACCCAACAAGAATTAATCCCCTTTGACGGGAGCCTTGGCGATTTCACGCAGAAACTGAACATTGCCCGCAGTCGCCTTCATCTTGTCGATCAACAACTCGAGGGCTCCTCCGTCGGCCAGGGCGTGCAGAACACGCCGCAGCCGCCAAACCAGCTGCAGCTCCTCTGGGGTCAGAAGCAGCTCCTCTTTACGCGTCCCGGACGCCTGGATGTCGATCGCCGGGAAGATGCGCTTCTCCGACATCCTGCGGTCCAGCTTCAGCTCCCAGTTTCCTGTGCCTTTGAACTCTTCGAAAATAACCTCGTCCATTCGCGATCCTGTCTCGACCAACGCAGTGGCAAGGATGGTCAGTGAGCCCCCGAATTCGATATTCCGCGCTGCGCCGAAGAAACGCTTTGGCGGATAGAGGGCGGTCGAATCAACACCACCGGATAAGATGCGCCCGGAGGCCGGCGTCGCAAGGTTGTACGCCCGGGAGAGACGGGTAATGCCGTCGAGGAGAATCAGGACGTCCCGGCCCATCTCGACCAACCGTTTGGCCCGTTCGAGCGTCAGCTCGGTTACCTGAATGTGGTCGTCCGAGGGGCGGTCGAAAGTCGAATAGATGACCTCTCCATCCACCGAGCGCTGCATATCGGTGACCTCTTCGGGCCGTTCGTCCACCAGTAGGACGATCAGATGCGTTTCCGGATTGTTCGTGCGGACGGCATTCGCTATCTCTTTCATGACGGTCGTCTTGCCGGCTTTAGGCGGGCTGACGATCATGCCGCGCTGCCCCTTCCCGATAGGGGCGATCAGATCGATGATGCGCGGGGTGATGAGGCGCGGCTGCTCGAGTTGCTCGAGCGTCAGCCGGTCCTGTGGATACAACGGTGTGAGATCTGCGAACCGCGGCCGGCGCTGCGCCGCCTCCGGCTCATCGCCGTTGATATGACGGATCTTCAGCAACGCCTGGTACTTCTCGGACTCCTTTGGGGATCTGACCGATCCGGTGATCTCATCTCCTTTGCGGAGGTGGAACCGCCGCACCTGCGAGACCGAGACGTAAACATCCCGGTCACCGGGCAGATATCCATTTGTTCTGAGGAACCCGTAACCCTCTGGAAGAAGATCGAGAATGCCCGTCCTGATCTCCGCCGAGGCGTCATCCTCAGCCTCGAGATCTTCCCACCGTTCGTCTCGCACATAGGCGGGAATTGCGCCACCTCCGCCGCCGCCGCTTCCACGCCCCCGGCGACGTCTCCTTCCTTTGCTGTCGCGCTGATCGGCTTTCTCACGAGGCCGCAAGCGTGTATCCCTCCCTTGGGGGCGACGTCTCTGCTGACGATCGCCACGGGTATCGTTTTCGTCCGTTGCCGTGTTGTCCACCTTGCCGGGCGAAGAGGGGGCGCCACTCCCGTTGGTTCCCGCGCTCGGCTCCGCCGCCGGCTGAGTTCCCTCACCTGCGACGGCGACCTCGAGCGGCGGAGCAATCTCGCGCCGGGGCTCATCCGCAGGTACGGACTGCTGTACCGCGGTCCCGCTTTGTGGGGGACGAGCTTCGCCCTCTGGAAGGGTTTCTTGCACGGCCGGTTTGGGCGGCGAGCTTTTCCCGTTTCCGTTGGTGGCGATCATGTTGACGATCTCCGCCTTCTTCAGCCCCCCGACCTTCAAGTCAAGTGATTTGGCGATCTGCTTGAGCTCGACAACGGCCTTGGATTCCAAGATCGAGCGGTCCAACGTATCGGCCACTTATGCCTCCTGCGTCGAGGGAGAAGCTCCGGCAATTCTTGTCCGAGACTCCCCCCAAAGGATCAATGGATGGGGCTTACTCATTCCTGTGAACTTTGTTATTCGTGGACGGCACGGCACCCCTGATGCGTTTTCACAAGATGCTTTCATGTGCAATATCTTCCCGCCTTCCTCCCAAGCTTAGTGGTTCGGCAGCCGGATCTGCCGCCTCTTCCGATCCCGCCCGAGTTCCCTCCTCTACTGTGTTGAGAGCCTTCGTCAATACGTGATCGATGATCCTGGAAAGCGTTGCGTCGACGTCGTCACAATGCTCGATTGTCGGCACCTCTCGCATCAGAGCCGAAGACACCATGTATCTCTGGATTCGACGGATCTTGTCGAAAGATTTTAGGTAACGATCTTTCGGTCGTGCTTCCCGAGACCGGCAGTGAAAGTGGTCCCGATGAAGCTGCTCATCGTCCACGGTGATGACCAAAGAAACTATAACCGCTTCCTCACTATCGACACTCTGCAGAAAACCCGGCACGAGATGAGCCCCCTCCAGGATCATGTCGGTTCCCTCCGCCACCGCCCGGTCGATCAACGCCTGAGCGCCAACCGCCACGGCGGCCGCCTGCTCCCGGAAGCCGATTATCAATCGATCCCCAGAGTTGGGAATCGGCTGCCGAAGGGCGTTGTCGGCTTCGAAAGAGGAAGAATAAAGGGTGGGAAACATCTGGGCCGTGAAGGCGCTTCTCAATACCTCCCGGACTGCATCAGTCGACACCACACGAGTGATGCCGAGACGAGTTGCAAGCTGCGTAGCGATCGTCGACTTCCCCACGCCGGTGGCGCCGCCGAGCAATATGATCAACGGACCGTCGAGTTCAACAACCGACTCCCACTTCAGGTAGGCCTCAACGTACTTGCGGCCCGCCTCACGGTCCAGCACCTCGAGGGTTACTTTCCTTATGTAGGAGGAGGACAGATCGCCGGCCGGCTGCGACCTAAGCTCTTCTTCCACTTTGTTGGCCACCGCATACGAACGCGCCGGGGATAGTCCTGTGACCATCAGCGATGAGGCAGCCAAGCCTTTCGAATAAGGCAAGCCATGACCTCGGTCTGCGAGAAAGAAATGCTGTCGCCTTGCGACCGTCATGTCCTTGGGGATCCTTTACCGCTTAACGACAACGGCTTGTGGCAAGATTGCCCGCCCACAACAGGGTTGCGACGGGGTCGTCGCCGGCAATGCCGTGTGGCACGTTGTCCATATACACCACTTCCATCCTCGCCTCGAGCGCCCATCTGGTTGCAACGTCAACCGCCGCCGCCTTCACTTCACAGAGCAGCACCTCTGCGCCGTTCCTGCCGGCTTCCAGCTCCCCCTTGAGCCTTCCTCTATCCGCCAATGCATGAACCACTGTGGTTACGCGACATCCGTGATGTTCCTCTAGATGCTTCTTCAAGAGCCCCCCGGCTTCTTCAGGAGCTGTTGTAGCCACCATGACCAACGCCCCCTCAACGGAACGGGTGGGGGTAGGACGGAAGACTGTGCGAACCATGCGGGGTTCGTCCCGTGAATCATCCCCCCCAAGCGAGCGCAACACGCTCTTTATCAGGGAGGCCACGGTGGAAGCCCGGGAGTCCGAACCCGATGGGGCAGATGCCATTGTAACGAATACGAAGTCGCAGAGCAACAGGCGGTAGGGCCCGAGGTACCCGAGCAGGTACTCGTCGGGGACCGAGGCCGGGACAACCAGGCCGGTGACGTCGGCGTGGGCAGGAGGAATCGCCGAGCCAGACCCTTCGAGGATCATCAAGTCGCCGGGGAGGTCGTTGGCAAGCTCGATTCCCTCCGCCACATTCGAGATGGCGACGCCTCCGGCGAGCCCGCCGCCGCACCTCCGGCAACCGACGGTTGGCACCCCCGCCAGGAGGGCATCCTCGATGTAATCGGATGCAGCGTGCTTCCCGGCGTCCGCCCATGCCAGGAGGTCTGTGGGCGCCAGATCCAGGGCGTCGCCCCTCAAGACTTCCGGCTGGGCCGGTCCTCCCCGCCCCATGGCGACCACTACGGGGCTACGACCGTCGGCAGCGAGACTCCTAGCGGCCAGACCGGCCACAGCGGTCTTGCCCGAGCGCTTGCCCGTCCCGATGATTGCAATGGTCGGCTTGCTTGCCAACCTGGGGCGTGGCGGCGGTGAGAAGAAGAAGTCGGCCCCTTCGTACGGGACGCCGTGCAACAGGGCAATCGACACGAGCTCGTGCCGGCGACGATAGTCGAGGACGGGTTCGTCAGAGAGATCCACCACCAGCTCGGGTGACAGCTCCCGGATCGCCCGCCCAAGAGCGCTCGCCGGATGGCCGCCCCTGACGGCGATACCCGCTATCGAGGCCACCCCCGCAGGGGGGAGCTTCTCCCGCCCCCCGGCCATCACCACCGCCACTATCTCCCTGCCCCGAAGACGAAGGGTGTGGATGGCCGCCTCGACCACCGGCGGGTAGTGCTCTCCATCGACCACGACGACACAGCGCAGGGCGGGGGCCTTCCGGGCTCAGAGGGTTAGGGGCGCGCTTTCCTGGGAACCCTGAATCCGGTTCGCAAGCCACGCTTCACCTGCCTAAGCCTAGGAGGCTATCAAAGATGTCCAGTCGCCAGAGTCCCACCGGGACAAGTACAAACAATGTCAACGTAGAAAGGGCCAGAGGCGGGGTTTCCTTCTGGTCGATACTCACAGGGGTAGTGGTCGCCTTCGGTGCCTTCCTGTTGTTGTCTTCGATCATCGGAGGGATCCTCTCCGTGCTGGGTATCTCCGACGGAGGCATTCCCACCGGCTCCGAGGTTGTGGAGGCCGGCATCGGCGCAGGTATAGGCCTGGTGCTCGCCCAGCTCCTTTCCCATCTATGGGGTGGATACACCGCAGGCCGCATGGCGCGAGGTAAAGGGCTGGTGAACGGCATCCTGGTGCCCGTTCTTGCGATCGTTGTACTCCTTGTGTTGGGTGCCATCGCAACGGCGGTAGCCAGCAATGTCACCGGGGTCAACGCCCAGGATGCACAGGGAGTTCAGGAACTCGGATTGCCCCTGGGCGAACTCGCCGACATCGGGACCGCGATTGGGATCGGTATGCTGATTGCGATGTTGGTTGGCGGCGCCCTGGGCGGAAAGCTGGGCGAGCGGTGGCACAGCAAGCTCGAGGAGCGAGAGATCGCCGAGAGGGCACGCTACGAGGCCGGCCGCGCCGACGGTGCGGGCACACCGGTCCACCGGGAAACCGAAAATGGTACGGAGCCCCAGCCAAGGTCTACTTCCCACACCGAGAGGGCGGACCGAGACGACGACAGCAACACGCACACGGGGAGTCGCCCAGCGTAGGTGCGTATCCCCAGGAGACAAAGAAGACCCGGGCCCACACATCGGGACCCGGGTCTTCGCGTCTGAGCCCGGTGATCAAACTCGGACTGCGGCACCCTCCGGTTCCCATTCGCTCACGAAGACGCGCCATCCTGCGGCACGACTTCGGCAGATGCGCCGGACCTGCTCCGCCCGCGTCGAGGTTTCTGGTCTGGAAGCCATCACGATCAGAGACGGACCGGAGCCGGCCAGCGCCACGGGGAGGCCGGCGTCCCGCAGGGCGCCGTGAACCGCATCCGTCTCGGGTATCTGCTTCAGTCGTGAGGGCTCGTGCAGGCGGTCGCTCATGGCCTCGGCCAGCACATCGGAGCTAGCTCCGGCGGAGACGGCGGCCACCAGCAGCGCCGCCCTCGATGCTGTGAACTGGGCGTCGGCAAAAGCTATGTCTCCGGGGAGGGCGGCACGCGCCTCTGCGGTCGAGAATCCTCGGCCCGGCACCGCCAGAATAGGTACCAGCCGGTCGCTTGGCAGCAGCCTGAAGTGCCTGAGGGCCCCGTTGTTGCCCTGCCGGTAACAGACCACCATTCCCCCGAGCAGCGCGGGGAGGACATTGTCGGGATGCCCTTCGAGGGCCGTCGCCAGCTCGATGATCTCCGCCTGCGGCATGCTCCTCCCGGTTATCGCCCGAGCGGCGAACAGACCCCCGACCACTGCGGCCGCCGACGAACCCAGTCCCGAAGCAAGTGGAATGGGGTTCTTGATCCGCACGGCGTATCCGGGTGGCCTGCGCCCAACCTGGTCGAAAAACGTGTTCATCGATCGGATCACGAGGTTGTTCTCGTCGAGCGGCAGTTGCTCGGCGCCCTCACCCTCCACGAGGACATCGACGGAGTCCCGGCGAGGCTCGATGTCCACTTCAAGGTGCATTCGCACCGCCACTCCAAGCGCGTCGAATCCGGGACCGAGATTGGCCACGGTCGCGGGAACTCGAATTCGTGCCGGCAGCGTCATGGCTGCATCATGCCAGATCGAGCGATCTCAAAATAGGCCCGACTTCCGCAGCGACCCGTGGCGGTCTGGGAGCGGTGGCGACCGCCCAATCCGGGTCCTTGAGGCCGTGTCCGGTGAGCACGCAGACAATCGTGGCGCCATGTTGGATCCTTCCCTGCGCATGCATCTGCCGAAGTCCGGCGACGCCGGCGGCGGCGGCCAGCTCGACGAAGATCCCCTCGGCGGCAAGGGAACGATAAGACTCGAGGATCTCTTTGTCCCTGACAGAGCCGATGCTCCCGCCGGAGAGGCGAGCGGCCTCGGTGGCTCCGTTCCACGAGGCGGGATTGCCGATCCGGATCGCCGTTGCGATCGTCTTCGGGTCTTTGACGACCTTCCCCGTCACGATCGGGGCAGCCCCACCGGCCTGCCATCCGATCATCGTGGGCAGCTCGCGTATCCATCCGGCGGTATGGGCTTCGGTATAGCCGCGCCAGTAGGCAGTGATGTTGCCTGCGTTACCAACCGGCATGAGATGCATGTCGGGAGCTCGTCCCAGGGCTTCGACAATCTCAAACGCGGCGGTTTTCTGACCCTCGATGCGGTAGGGGTTGACCGAGTTAACCAGCGTGATGGGATGGGAGCGGGCCATCT
>JACDCD010000228.1 GCA_013694625.1 Actinomycetota bacterium
CAGAGCCCGTTTACCGGGTTCCCCGGTGCAAGGAAAACCTCGGGCCGAACCCCCGGCGCGCCGGGGGTCAGGGCTAATCCGCCACGGCCGTCAGGTAGTCGTCGGTGATCTCGACGAGATCCCCCACGAGCTCGGCCGCCGGATCAAAACCGTCGTGCGCCAGGCGATCCCGTAGTCCCGCAAGCGTGCTCGCGAGAAGCACGATCACCAGGTCTCCCAGGTCCGGCGCACCGCCGTGCGCCACCCTCATCGGTTACGGTCTTCCGGTTGCATCACCGAGCGGTGTTTCGCCCAGTAGTGGCGGCGCACGGCGGCGCCCGTGCTCCATTCTTTCGGCACCCGAATCGACGCGCCGCATGTGCGGCACCTGGGCAACTTGCGCCTCTTCGAGGGTTCGGGCTTTGCCTTCGGCATATTGCTGCCTCCCTGCGGCCCGGGATCGCGGCTCGAAACCAACCCTAGAGAGGGGGTGTGACAACCTTCCGGAGGGAGGTCGTAACCCCTCGCCGCGACGGCCGCATCGGTGGTGCCGTCCCGAGGAGTCGGTGTGCCGACGCATGGGCCGCGCTTGAGTTGCACCATGGAGGTGAGGCGGCCTGACGGGAGACAAGCGGGAGCCTGGTGGCGGGGCTCGCGTTTTTGCGATATCCATTCGATCATGAGGGCGGTAGTCATCGATGAATACGGAGGGCCCGACGAGGTCTCCGTGCAGGACCTGCCCGACCCTCGCCCCGGGCCCGGTGAAGTCGTGGTACGTGTCGCTGCGGCGGCGCTCAACCGGTTGGATATCTGGACCCTGAGTGGATCGCTCGGATTCCCCCTCGAATTCCCTCACATACTGGGGGCCGACGCCGCGGGCGAGATAGATGTGCTTGGCGAAGGGGTCAAGGCTCTCCGCCGGGGCGCCAAGGTCATGGTCAACCCCGGGTTGTCCTGCGGTGAATGCGAACTGTGTCGCGCCGGGGAGCAGTCGGAGTGCCCCAACTTCAAGCTCCTGGGTGAGCATGTCCCCGGTACCTTCGCCGAGAAGATCAAGGTGCCCGTCCAGAACGTCTGGCCCTTTCCATCGCACCTTCCCTGGGCGGAGGCTGCGTCGCTGGGAATCACCTTCACAACCGCCTATCGAATGCTGTATTCGCAGGGCCGGCTCCGCCCAGGGGAGTGGGCGCTGATTACGGGCATAGGAGGAGGGCTGGCTCTCTCGCTGCTCCAGCTTGCCCGGCCGGTTGCCGGCCGCATCTTCGTCACGTCCTCGTCCCCCGACAAGCTTGCCAGGGCCGGGGAGCTCGGCGCCGACGAAGGCATCGACTACACGGCTGAGGATGTCGGAAAAGCCGTCCGGCGCATTACCGGGAAGCGGGGCGTGGATGCGGTCTTCGACTCGGCCGGCGGCCCGTCATTGGAGGCCAACCTCCGGTGCCTGCGGCCCGGGGGGCGCGTGGTCATCGCCGGCGTGACGGGCGGTCCACAGGCCGAGATCGACCTCAGGAGGATTTTCTGGAGCCAGCTGAGCGTCATCGGAGCCACCATGGGGTCCCACAGGGACGTCTCGGACATGCTCCGGGCCGTTGCCGGAGGCAGGCTTCGCCCGATGATCGACCGGACGTTTCCCTTCGAGCGAGCCTCGGAGGCATTCTCCTACCTCGAGTCCGGGGAACGGTTCGGAAAGGTCGTGCTGGAGTTCGGCTCGGGCGGATAGCGGGCCCGGCAGGGTCAATCCTGCTCAGGCGTCGACCCCGGCGCGCACGGCTGCCGCCACCGCTTCGGTCGCCAGCCGGCCGAGCAGGTCGAGGTCGTTGGAGGACTCGTCCGGCGCCCGTCCGGCCACGGCGAACATGACATCGCCGTCGTATCGGGTATGAGCGGGCCGCACGGACACCGTGATCCCGTCGCTCCCGCGCGCCGCCAGCCACCGTACTTCGCGCTTGTCCAAATTGGCCTGCGTTGCGACGAGCCCGATGACGGTGTTGGTCGGCGGGCCCTGCTCCGATGGGGCCCGGGCGCGGATCGGACTCCGGGGTTGGGGTGCACTCGTTCCGGCCAGAACCGAGCCGTCAGCGTCCACCACGTCTCCGACGGAGTTCACCACGACCAGAGCCGAAACAGACTCCCCTTCCGCCTCGGCCGAAGCGATGCCGAGCCCACCGGGCCGGGAGTGCCCGAAACCGGCCCACTTTCCGACGGTGGCTCCCGCGCCGGCGCCCACGCGCCCGAGCTCGACGTGCCCATCTGTGGCCACCTCGCACGCGGCGCGCCCGGCGTCGGCACCGGGCCGTAGATCGGCGGCCCCGGCCGCTGCGTCGAAGATGACTGCGGCCGGCACGATGGGGACCCTGGCGATCCGGGTCTCGTAGCCGATGCCGCGCTCCTCGAGCCACGTCACGACGCCGTCGGCGGCCGCCAGGCCGAAGGCGCTCCCACCGGTGAGAAGTACGGCATGCACCTCGGTCAGCCTTCTGTCGAGGTCCAACAACGGGAGCTCGCGTGAGCTGGGAGAGGAACCCCTGATGTCACAGGAGGCGACGTTTGCCGGAGGGGGGAGGATCACCGTGCACCCGGTTCGCCTTCCGGCCTCGGTCCAATGCCCGATCCGAAAACCGAAGCCGAGAGCGCCCTGGGTCATGATTCGTATCATCCCAGGACGTTCGCAGATGCGTCAGCCTCTCCGCCGGCATTCGGCACGCGGGTTCACCAAACTGATGCGGTGAGCTCCACGGCCAGGCTTTGTAAACCTCGGTCTCAGACGAAACTCCTTGGCTGAGACTTCGACGCAGGGGACGCATCCGCATACCCTGAGGCCATGACTTCGAGCTCCACCTGGACGATCTTCGACCGGCGGGTGGTGGGGCCGCTCGCTTGCAACTGCTACACGGTCGGAGACCCCTTGGCCAAGCAGGCTGTCGTTATCGACCCGGGCGACGATGCCGACGCCATCGCAGAGGCGGCTGCCGCTCACGGGGTGAACGTGACCGCCATCGTCGCAACCCACGCCCACTTCGACCACATCGTCGCCGCCCAGCGTCTGCGGGAGCTTACCGGCGCGCCGTTCTACCTCCACCCTGACGACAACTTCTTGCTCGATTGGATGCAGGCCTCGGGCCGATTGTTCCTCGGCGTGGAGCTCCCGCCTCCTCCGGGTATCGACCTGGGGGCCGAGGAGGGAGACGGCCTGACCGCCGGTTCACTCGAGCTCGGGGTGCTGCACACACCCGGACACTCACCGGGCTCCATCAGCCTGGTCGCCCCTGGGGCGGTTTTCTCCGGCGACACGCTGTTTGCGGGCTCGATCGGACGAACCGACCTGCCCGGAGGTGATCAGCGGGCATTGCTTGGCTCAATCACCGAAAAGCTGTTCTCACTGCCTGTCGGCTTGCAGGTTTACCCTGGTCATGGCCCGCCCACTTCCCTGGGGGTGGAGCAACGGGAAAACCCCTGGGTGGGGGGTGGTTAGGGGTTCCGTAGGATACGGGCCGGGGGAACAAGAGCTCGATCACCCTCGCATCCCGCCCGCCATCCGTCCGACGGCCCCAGGGAGGGCGCAACCAGCACCGCCCTGGGCCTTTCCTGGGTGTCGAGCTTGACATGTTGGGGGTGTGAATCACCGGAAGGCCACCCGCCCGGATCGCGTGCCGGGAAACTAGTAACCGCCCCCGTCGTCCCCGGACTCAGTCTGCCCGCCCTCGGTCTCACCCTCTGGCTTGTCTGCCCCATCGCCCCCAACCGAGATCTTTCCGGTCATCTGACTGTGGAACCTGCAGTGGAATTCCGCGATTCCCGATTGCGGTGCGGTGAGGCTGGTGGATGCGGACGCGCCCCCCTCCGCCTCTATGTCGACACCGAGATCTTCGGAGGTGAAGGAGTGGGTGGTGCTGTCCTCGTTCGTCAGCGTGAGCTCGATCTTTTCACCCGGCTTCAGACTGAGCTTGGTGGGACTGAAGCTGATGTCCGACGCAACCACTTCGGTAGCGCCTCCACCACCGCCGGCGCCACCGCCCTCGGTCCCATCCGAAGTCGCCGCTTCCGGCTCGGCACCGCACGCCGAGGTGAGGAGCGCGGTGGTGACCATCACGAAGGCGAACGCGAAGCCTTTTTTCATCACAACTGACATTACGGGCGAACGGCCCTCCGGGATGGGTGATCCACGCGATCTGGTCCCGCAGGGTTACTTACTGGATGTAGGGAGGAACGGGCGGCAGAGGAACGCCCGGATAGCGGTCCACATCTCGCTCGAAGGTGATCAGCACATGGTCCTCGCGCGACTTGGTCTGCCGGTTGATCTCACGGAAGCCAAGCTTTTGGAGCCGCCGGAGCTCACCTGCGTGATTCTTGCGCGGACCTTCGCCGGGGGCTTTGAGGTAGACATCGAGCCTGATCTGCTGGGTCACTTTCTTCTGCTTACCGTCGGCCATGCCCCGAACTCTAGCAGCCCCTGAGCACCGGGCCCGGTCGCTCCGAAGCAGGTGCAGTTCCGGCGCCGAATTGGCGGCGAAGCACTAGAGTCGGTGGATGCTGACTGCACAGTGTCACACTCCCGAGGGCGGCTGGGTCGACGTAAGGGACCTGGCTGAGATCTCCGACTTCCGGACGGAGACCGGGAATGTGGTTTGGGGGGAAGCCAACGTCGGCGACCTCACTCCAGAGCAAATCGCCCTGATTGCCGAGGAGTTCGACCTCGACCCACTTGCGGTCGAGGACGCTCAGGAGAGCAACCACCGTCTGAAGCTGGAGCCCTATGACAGTCATCTCCTGGTCGTCATCCAGCAGTTGGACGAAAGAGAGGGTCAGCTGGAAGCCAGGGCGATTTTCCTCTTCGTGGGTGACAACTACGTTCTTGCGCTCCACCACGACGCGGACAGATTGCTGGACAAGGCCAGGTCCTGCTGGGAGGAAGCCGATCGGCGCGAGGGCAGGGGTGGCGCAGCGTATCTTCTCTATGTCCTGCTCGACACCCTGGTCGACGACTACCAGCTGATAGCCGAGAGGCTCGAGCAGGAGGTGGAGGATCTCGAAGACTCCGCACTCTCCCGCCGGACAAACAGCGGGGAGCTCGACCGCAGGCTGTATAAGCTCAAACAGCAACTGTCCAGGCTCCGGCGATACGCGGTGCCCGGTGGCCGGGTGCTCGACCAGTATGTACAGGACCACGGCGCGTTCTCCCCGACACCCGACGAGACCAGGATGTTCCGCGAGGTGCATGACAACCTCATGCGGGTCACCGAGCAGATCCACAACGTGGATGATCTGGCCGATGCGATCCTCGATCTCCGGCGCGCCGATCAGACCGCCGGGCAGAACGAGGTCACCAAGAAGCTCACCGGCTGGGCGGCCATCATCGCCGTGCCCACTCTCATCTCCGGCATCTACGGGATGAACTTCGAGTTGGTGCCCCAATCCGGTCAAGTGTTCGGGTTCTTTTTTGCGCTTTCGATCATGATCGCCGCAGCTGGCACCCTCTACCTGATCTTCAAGAGGAAAGAGTGGATCTGAGGGACCGCAATGGCGTCCTGCCGCGCAGTCTCTTGGACATTCCGTCTAAAGGGGCGGATGTCGGGTGCCGTTAAGGTGAGAGTTCACTCGACCTCGTATTTCAAGGAGGCTGTTTGCTTATGTCGGTCCCCAATAAGGTGATCGATCAGCGTGCGGAAGAGGTGCTCGAGCAGGAGCGCCGGGGCTTCGAAGAACGCACCCCCAAGTCGAAGGCGCTCTATGGGCGCGCAGAGGCGTCGATGCCGTTCGGCGTCACGTCCTCCTTCCAGGCCGGGGACCCCTACCCCATCTATCTGACCGGCGGCAAGGGAAGCAGAGTCCACGACGTCGACGGTCACTCCTACATCGATTACCACAATGGCTTCGGTTCGATGGCGGTCGGCCACGCTCATCCCAAGGTCCGGGCCGCCATTGAGAACGCGGCCGAAACCGGGACGCACTTCGCCGCCACCACCGAAACGGCCGTGCTCCTGGCCGAAGAGCTCAAGCGCAGGTTTGGTATCGAGAAGGTCCGCTTCACCAACTCGGGCACCGAGGCAACCATGGATGCGGTCCGCCTGGCTCGTGCAGCGGCGGGCAAGGACGTCCTTCTGAAGATGGAAGGTTCGTATCACGGCCACCATGACGCAGTCATGTACTCGATCATTCCGTCGATGGATTCGGGAGGACCCTCGGAGCGGCCGTGGACGGTGCCCTTCTCCCGCGGTATCCCTGCGGGCGAGGCCGAGTTCACCAAAGTCGTCCCCTTCAACGATCCAGAGGCGCTCGAGGAGACACTCAGGGAGCACGGTGACCAGATCGGTGCCCTCATCATGGAGCCGATCATGATGAACATCGGCATCGTCATGCCCCTGCCCGGTTATCTGGAACGGGTTCGTGAGCTGTGCACGGAGCATGGGGTGTTGCTGATATTCGACGAGGTCAAGACGGGGGTAACGGTCGCGCCCGGCGGCGCGACGGAGCTATTCGGTGTTCAACCGGATCTCCTGTGCCTTGCAAAATCGATTGGCGGTGGCACTCCCATTGGCGCTTTCGGCGGGCGCGCCGAAATCATGGACGAGATCACCAAGGGCGTGGCAGCGCTGGGGACGTTCAACGGAAACCCGCTATCGATGGGTGCGGCACTGGCGACTCTCACCGAGGTCCTGACGCCGGACGCCTACGAGCACCTCGCAAAGCTGGGCACTCGCTTGGCCGGCGGGACACAGGAGATCCTGGACCGTCACGGGATCAAGGCGGTCACGACGGACCTCGGGTGCAAGGGATCCATCACCTTTCGGGACAAGCCGATCGAGAAGTACCGGGATTTCGCTGAGGTCGACGATTCGCTATTCGACGCCTACTGGTTCTGGTCGGTCAACCGGGACCTCTACCAGACCCCGGGCAAGGAAGAACAGTGGACGATCTCGGCACAGCATTCCGAAGACGACATCGACTACACGCTTGACGTGTTCGAAGCCTATTGCGAGCTCGTTGCCCCTGAGGGAGGCTCGTAGTAGCCTCGGTGGCAGAGGAAGGTCACGGAACGGGGGCTGTGACGCGGGTTCACATCCTCCGGCCGACCGAACACAGGGTCGTTCAAGCCTCGGATGGATCTGGCGCTGCCGACCTCCCCCGTTCTCGCAGAAGGCTGATTACCACATAGGCCACACCAAGCAAGAATATGAGCGTCGCCATGACGTTCACCTGGGCCGGTATCCCGAAACGCGACGCACCGTAGATCCACAACGGAAAAGTGATCGTCGCTCCGGCGTTGAAGGCGGTTACCACATAGTCGTCGAACGAAAGCACGAATGCCAGGAGACCGCCCGCAGCGATCCCGGGCAGAATCAAGGGAAAGGTCACGGTCCAAAAGGTCGTCCATCCATCTGCGCCCAGGTCACGCGCGGCATCCTCGAGGCTTCGGTCGAATCCAGAGGTGCGCGCCTTGACGGTCACGACGACATAGGAGATCGAAAACATAATGTGTGCAATGAGCACGGTGGGGAATCCGCGAGCAAACCCTATGGCGACGAACATCGACAGCAATGACACTCCCAGCACGATCTCGGGTGTAGCCATAGGGATGAAGATGAACAGGTTCAGGCCAGAGCGGCCGTGAAAGCTGAAGCGCGTCAACGCCAAGGCGATGAGTGTGCCCAAGGTTGTGGCCACGACACTGGTGATAGCGGCGATAACCAGGGAGTTGCGCAACGCCTGAGTGAGCTCGGGGATTTCGAACAGGTTGCGGTAATGGTCGAGCGTGAAACCCTCCCACACGAAGTTGAACTTTCCGGGGTAATCGTTGAACCCAAAGAGCATCATTACGACAATGGGTATGAGCAGGTAGGCGATGACGAGGCCAGTGTAGGTCGGCAGAATCCATTCTCGCTTGGGCCGGCGACGCGACGCGCTTGCGGCGGCCATCAGCCGGTCAACTCCTCGGTGCCGAGTGCTCGAGCGTAGAGGAAGACCGCCACCAGGATGCCGGCTATCAGTAAGAAGGACAGGGCTGCTCCGGTGGGGTAGTCCTGATTGACCAGCAGTTGGCGACGGATGATGCTGCCGATCATCGTCGTGTTCGGGTTCCCCAGTATCTCGGCGTCGATAAAGTCTCCGACACTGGGAATGAAGGTCAGTAGTGACCCGGCAAACACACCTGGCAGGGTAAGTGGAAGGGTCACCTTCAGAAAGGCCTCCCGTTTGCTCGAATACAGATCTGCGGCCGCGTCGAGCAGAGACGAATCCAGCTTTTCCAGTGCCACATACAAGGGCAGCGCCATGAAAGGAAGGAAGTTGTAGGTCATTCCGCTGATAACGGCCAGCGGCGAAGCGAGGAGCTTGAAATCCGCACTCAGTAAACCGATGTCCTTGAGCGTGCCGAGGAAGATTCCCTGATCAGAAAGGACGAGCTGCCACGCCAGGGTGCGAATGAGAAAGGGCGTGAAGAAGGGGAGGAGCATGAGGAGGACGAAAAGGTTCTTACGCCGGCCTCCCTTCATCGCAATCCAGTACATCATGGGAAAGCTGATGAGCAGCGTCGCGACGGTGACTATCAGCGCGTAGATGACCGAACGGATGATCTGAGTGTCATAGGTGGTGAAAGCCTCAAAGTAAGTCTGCGGCCAGTCCGAGGTAAAGCTGTAGCCGATATCGATCGTTCCGTCATAGAAGGTGAACAGAAACATGAAGCCGAGTGGCGCAGCAAAGAAGGCCACGAGCCAAGCAACACCCGGAAGCGTCAGAAGGTAGGGCGCAAGGCCCTTCCGGCTCTTGCTGCCCTTGCGCCCGCCGCCGGCCCGGTCCGGCGGCGGTTCGGGTGGTGCTGGTGCGCTGCGATCCTGGGTCCCTAACGCCACCGGGGCCGACTCATCCCTCGATTACCTCATTGAACAGGTCGTTCCACTCTTCCTCTTCTTCGGGGTCGAGGTTCTTGTAGCTGTGCAGACGCGACTCCATGTCCTTGCTCGGGAAAACCAGGGGGCTGTCTGCCACCTGCCTTGTGTAGGAGTCCTTGGCACCGGCGAGGATGGGTTTTGCCTTGGGCACCGGGGAGATGTAGTTGATCCACGCTGTCATCTGAGCCGCCACGTCGGTCCGGTAGACGAAGTTCATCATCTCGAGGGCGTCCACCGGGTGTTCGGCGTCCTGCGGGATTGCCATGCAGTCCGTCCAGAGCATTCCGCCCTCTTCGGGTACGACGAAGTCGACCTTGGAGTCGCTCCCCAGCGTCTTTCCCAGGACGTCCCCGGACCAGGCCATGCACAATGCCAGGTCACCCTGCGCGAGAGGCTGTACGTAGTCGTTGCCGTAATACTGGCGCAGGATGCCGTCTTCGCGCTGCTTCAGCAGCTTCTCCTGGGCGGCGCGCGCATCTTCGAGGGTGGCGTCTTCCGGATTGATACCCATGCTGAGGATCACCAGGTTCATCGTGTCGCGCATTTCGGTCATCATGCCGACTTGGCCCTCGAAGGCGGGGTCGAATAGGTCCTCGGTCTTCGTGATCTCCCGCCCGGTCAGCTCCCGGTTGTACGCAATGCCCGTGATGCCGGATTGCCACGGCACACTGTGTGCGTTGTCCGGGTCATACGTGGGGTCTTTGTAAATGGCCCCGGCGTTCTTGGAGAAGTTGGGCAGTTTCGAGTGGTCGAGCTCCTCGAGGTAACCCAGATCGGCCATCTTTGCAATGAGCCAGTCGGTGACTACGATCAGGTCCCACTGGACCGGCTGGCTGCTGGCCAGGGGTTCACGAATCGTTGCATAGAAGCTCAGGTTGTCGTTGATGACCTCTTTGTATTCAACCTCGATGTCAGTCGCCTTCTCGAACTGCTCGAGGGTGGGGCTAGCGCCCTTTGCCTTGTCGATGTAGGCAGGCCAGTTCGCGAAGTTGAGCTCGCCCGCCACCTTGGCGGTGGAAAGCGGATCCTTACCCTCCGCTGCAGGTGGCTCGGCCTCGCCCTCCACTCCGCAGGCGGCGAGCAGTCCTGCCATCGAGGCCCCTCCGGCGCCGATGCCGATCCGGCGCAGCATCTCGCGCCGGGAAACACCGCGTGGCGACACAGCGGACATAATCCTTTCAAGTTCAGTCATTCTTGATCCTTTCTGTGGTTGTTGGCTCAAGTCTTCTCTGGCCTAGCCTTGGATACCGCAAAGGTGTGATCTGGATCCCAGGTGAGGCGAACCTTTGCGCCCGCACCGGGCGGCGATGCCGACCGTTCGAGGTTTTGCACGTACACCACCAATCGAGTCCCATCCGAAGTGGCGCATTCGTATGAGGTGCTGACCCCTGTGTAAGTCGAATTCACCACGGTCGCCTCGATGGCGTTGTCCCCCCTATCCACCTCGCTCGAGTTCGTAGTCTGGATGTGCAGCTTCTCGGGCCGGACACCAACCGCCACGGGACCTTCCGAGTCGGTCAGCCGCCCTGCGGGAAGCGTCACCGTGCCCCCGACCCCGAGGCGCACCTTTGTCACCTCGCCGCTGGTACCTTCGATCTCGCCCTCCAGTAGATTCGAGGCGCCGAGGAAAGAGGCGACGAATGAGGTGGCGGGAAGCTCGTAAACGTCCTGCGGCGCGCCGACCTGCTCGAGCCTGCCGGCACTCATCACGGCGATTCGATCAGACATCGTCATCGCCTCTTCCTGATCGTGCGTGACATAGATAAAGGTGATGCCGACCTCGGACTGGATCCGCTTGAGCTCGAGCTGCATCTGCTTACGCAGCTTGAGATCGAGGGCGCCAAGCGGCTCATCGAGCAGAAGCACCTGCGGGCGGTTGACGAGTGCCCTCGCCAGCGCCACTCGCTGCTGCTGTCCACCAGAGAGTTGAGTCGTCCGCCGTTGTCCGTATCCTTCGAGGTCCACGAGCTCGAGCATTGCCTCTACCCGGGGGCCTATCTCGTCTTTGGCGACGCCCTGGCGCTTCAACCCGTAGGCGACGTTCTCTGCCACGCTCAGGTGCGGAAAGAGCGCGTAGGATTGGAAGACCGTATTGACATCCCGTTTGTGAGCAGGGAGCCCGGATACGTCCTCATCCCCGAGCCAGATGCGCCCCGAGCTCGGTTCCTCGAACCCTCCAATCATTCTGAGAGTGGTTGTCTTTCCGCAACCAGACGGGCCCAAGAGCGAGAAGAACTCGCCCTCATCAATGGTCAGCGTGAGGTTATCGACCGCGACGGCGCTCTTGAACGCTTTGGATACGTCTTCGAGACGGACATTGGCCATAGCTAGACTGTAAATCCCTTCATGGGCTATCCGGGTGGAGTGCCGTGCTCAGTCTGGTGGGCCGCATATTGCGAGTACGGGTAACACACCAGGACTGTGCGTCCGGTCCCCTCGACGATGGCGCCGTTTATCAGCATGGGTCAGTTCATTCCAGAGTCGGCCCACTCGAGGGCCTCGACCAGAACATCCAGCCCCTCGTGGAGATCGTCGTCGGAGATGACGAGGGGGGCGAGTAGCCGAACGACGTTGTCGTAGGTACCGGCTTTGAGTATGAGAACGCCGTGCTCGATGCAGCGCTTGACGATAGCCCCGGTCTCGGACTTTGCCGGCTCTTTTGTCTCCCTGTCGGTCACCAGCTCGAGCGCGACCATGGGGCCCAGCCCGCGCACCTCGCCGACTATGCCGAGTCTGTCCGCAAGGGGATCGAGGCGCTCGCGCAACAATCTGCCCTGGCGTTCGGCGCGCCCGAGCAGATCGGTAGCGGTTAGCTCTTCGAGTACGGCCAGCCCGGCGGCACATGCGACCGGGTTACCCCCAAAGGTCCCACCCAAGCCACCCACATGCGGCCGGTCCATGATCTCCGAGCGCCCGGTGATGCCCGAAAGGGGCAGACCCGCCGCCAAAGACTTGGCCGTCGTAAGGATGTCGGGGGTTACGCCGTAGTGCTCAATGGCGAAGAGCTTGCCGGTCCTGCCCATACCCGATTGGACTTCGTCGTCGACCATGATGATGTCGCGATCGGAGCAGATCGCCCGCAGCGCCGGAAGATAATCGTCGGGGGCTACCACGAAGCCGCCTTCTCCCTGAACGGGTTCGACGATCATGCAAGCGACGTTGGACGCGCCGATCTGTGAGTCGATTACGTCGGCTGCAAAATCCGCACACGCCATCCCGCAGGACGGGTAGGTGAGGTCGAACGGGCAGCGGTAACAGTAGGCGAACGGGACCTTGTAGACCTCCGGAGCAAAGGGGCCGAAGCCGTGCCTGTAGGGCATCTCCTTGGCGGTGAGGGTCATGCCGAGGAGGGTTCGCCCGGAGAAGCCGTTTGAAAAGGCAACGACCGCATCCCGCTCTGTGGCATAGCGTGAGATCTTGACGGCGTTCTCGGCGGCCTCGGCTCCGGAGTTTGCAAACATCGTCATCTTTGCGTGGTCTCCCGGCGTTAGCCGGTTGAGCGCTTCGGCCAACTCGACGTAGCCCTCGTACATGGCGACGTGGAAGCACTCGTGGAGGAAGCTGTCGGCCTGTTGGTGTATCGCTTTCTGTACGCGCTCATTCGCCCGTCCGACGTTGAGGACCCCCAAGCCCCCCGCGAGGTCGATGAAGCGATTGCCGTCCACGTCGGTGACGCCGGCGCCGTCCCCCGAAGCTACGAAGATCGGCGCGGTGTTGAACACTGCCCTGGGCACGGCCTCAGCGCGCCGTTCCGACAGCGTTTGAGAATTTGGGCCCGGGATCCGATTGACCTTTGCCTGTGTCATCTTTCTCCCCTTCCGCCCTGTCGGACCGGTGTGACGGGGCAGGCAGGTCCGAGTGGCCATACCGTTATCGGCGTCCAACCCGGAGGTCGACGCCATGGAACGGCCTGCTTACCAGGCACGTGGACCCCCTGTCCCGATTCCACTCAGCTCACTCCCGCGGCTTGGTTCACGTGCAAGCTAGCAGCCTGCCCGGGGGGTATCGGGGTGCAAAGTGGCGCATCTTCCCACTTCCCTTTGTACACTCTGGATCGGGATGCCGACGATATCCGATCTCGTTGCCCGCTCCGGGCTCGACCTCGTCCTCTTGGCGGGGGAGCGAGGGTCCTCTGCGCCCATCAGATGGGTTCACACCTCTGAGCTAGCCGACCCGGCCCCGTGGCTGTCGGGCGGCGAGCTGCTGCTGACAACCGGGATGGGTCTGTCCGGCGGGCACGAGGTACAGGCAGCCTACCTGGAGCGATTGGTCTCTGCCCGTGTCGCCGGGCTGGGTTTCGGTCTTGGGTTCGGCTTCGACTTCCTCCCGGAAGCCCTGATGGCACCGGCGGATGCGTGTGGTTTTCCGATCCTCGGGGTGCCCTACCAGACTCCCTTCATCGCCATCTCGGAATGGGTGTCCGCCCGCCTGGCGGAGGACAGTCTCGATGAGGCGCAGGCCACGGTGTCGGTGCATGAGCGCCTGGCCGGCCTGGTGGCGGCGGGCTCGGGACCGGCGGACGTCCTTGAGGAGGTGGCGGCATTGACCGGGGGATGGGCGATCCTCTTCGATCTGCGCGGGGGGGTTATTGCGCGGGCCCACGGCCCGGATACCGGCGTGCCGGACGATCGAAAGGTGTTCGGGACGCTTCCGAATGCCCTACTCGAGGTTCGAGGGCCAACGGCGTCTTCGGAGCTGAGCCCGCGGGGCGCCCAGGTGGGAACGGCGGTCATGGCGGGTACGCGCCAGGAGGGCGTCCTGGTATTCGGGCAGAACCGGCGCCTCCGGCCGCAGGACCGCATTGTGGTTCGCCACGCGACCACGGTGCTGGGTCTTCTGCTTTCGTCTCGGCGGGCGGTGATCGACGCTCAGCGACGGGTCACAGGGGACATTATCAGTGAGGGCTTCAGCGGCCGGCTCGCCCGGGGTCAGCTCGAACGGCGTCTGGAATTGGTGGGGTTCCCGCCGGCCGCAGAGGTCTCGGCCCTCGTCCTCGAGCCGAAGGGCACGACCGGGGACAACGCTCTGGACGGTTGTGCAGCGGCCGTCGACGACTGGCTTGGGCTCCATTGTGCGGCCGGTGTCCGGACGGCGGTTATCGGCGAGCGGATAACCGCCCTGGTGCAGCACGAGGCACCGGCCACCCTCGCCGAGGCATTACAGGTCGAGTTCGCCTCCGGCCGGTATGGCCATGTAAGAGTCGGCGTTGGCGAAACCGTCGCTCCCGGTTCGATGCGCAGGTCCTACCTGAGCGCGCTGTTCGCCCTGCGGGCCACGCCCGACGAACGCCTGGTGGCAGGCCCCCGGGACCTGGGGTCCTACGGCTTCCTCATGGGCACGCAGTCGCGGGTCGCCCTGGAGAGCTTCGTGCAATCGGTGCTGGGGCCGCTGATCAGCCGGGACTCGGCGCGCGCTTCTGGTCTCGTTGCGACGGTGCGCGCTTACATCGAGGCGGGAGGGCATTGGGAAGCAGGGGCGGAGGCGCTTGGCATTCATAGGCATACCCTCAGATACCGGGTTCGCCAGGCAGAAGAGGTTCTGGGGCGGGACCTGGCGGTCGCGGAGAACCGTTTCGAGCTCTGGCTTGCGCTGAAGGCCCAGGAGATCCTTAGCGAATAGGCCCGTGCGAACCGCCGGTGCCAATCACGCGTCATCCACTCGCTAAGGGGCGGGTACACCTACGATTGGCCGGTGATCAAGTACATAGGCTCAAAGCGGAGGTTCGTAGCTCAGATCGGTGCGATGTTTTCGCAAATGGGAGCCGCCTCGGCCCTCGACCTCTTCACCGGCACCACACGGGTGGCTCAGGAGCTCAAGAGGCGGGGCGCCAACGTGTGCGCAGTCGACACTGCTCGTTACTCGGAGATCCTGGCGCAATGTTACATCGCCTGTGACGCGGCTGATGTCGACCGTCGAGATCTTGCCGCCGCGATGGACCATTTGCAGGCCTTAGAAGGCGATGACGGTTACTTCACAGAGACGTACTGCAGGCGCGCTCGATACTTTCAACCCTCGAACGGACGCAAGATCGATGCAATCCGCGATGCCCTCGACTCGGCGTTCTCTGAATCAGCGTTGTATCCGATCCTGCTGACAAGCCTCATCGAAGCCGCCGACCGCGTTGATTCAACCACCGGAGTGCAGATGGCCTACCTGAAGAACTGGGCGCCGCGCTCCTATAAAACACTCGAGCTCAGGGTGCCCGGCCTGTTGCCGGGCAACGGCGTTGCAATGCGGGCAGATGCAGCGCATGTTGGGCGTCTACTCCCACATGTGGACTTTGCCTATCTCGATCCTCCGTACAACCAGCACTCCTATTTCAGCAACTACCACATATGGGAAACCCTCGTAGCGTGGGATCGGCCGGCGCATTACGGCGTTGCCTGCAAGAGACTTGACTGTAAAGAGCCATCCACGCGCAGCGTGTTCAACTCCAAGCGCCAGGTCAAGACAGCCCTGCAGGGTGTAATCACCGAGCTTCAAGCTGACATTGTCGTGCTGTCTTACAACGACGAAGCTTGGATGGACCTTGATGAGCTGGTAGCGCTATGCGCGGTGCGCGGCGAGGTCGAAGTCCTGTCGATCGAGGCGAAACGTTATGTGGGCGCACAGATCGGGATCCATAATCCAATGGGCGTCAAGGTTGGGAGCGTTACTCATCTACGCAACCTTGAATACATGATCGTTTCGGGAGAAGTCGCCGATGTGAAGCGGGTCGCACAGACGGCCGGCGCACCGGCGGGATGCCGGGCATGAGTCAGGATGGAGGCGGGAGCGAACACACCAAGAGCGTAGCGACGAAAAAGGTGCGCTAATCGTGGCGTTGGGGCTCACCATTTTCATGCTGCGGCACACCGATCGTACAGAGCCCCGCCCCCACGACCCAGACGTGGACGAGGCTGCTACAGCCTGATAACGGCGGCCTATTCGGGAGCGGCGTCCGCCTGTACAAAACGAGCCCATCTCTGCGCGCCGGGACTATCTCGGCGCAACCGCGGCTCATGCGAGGAAGCGGGCAGAGACAAATAACCCTGTGGTCGTTTACTTCTCCCGAACACGGGGTAGTCGGCTCTTTCATCCAAGTAGCGAAAAAACCAAAGAGTGGGACACGTTTGTCAAGCGAGTCCGGCAGGAGAGTGATCGGGCTTTTCGCCCCGACCGTTCCCGCCGTCCGCTGGAGACCGTGGCGGGTCCCACATGTGCTGCTCGGCCTGCAGGACATCTCGTGCGCCGGATGCCGCGCCCGGAGATGCCCGGTCGAGGGACATCCTTGTTTGGGGGCCGTGAGCGTGGGGCAAGCTGTTGCCGCCGCCGTTCATCTTAGCGACGGGAGGGGCGCCGGCGCCCCCAACGCGTCACCGTTGTCCCCCTTCACCCCCATCCCCCCTAAGGACGGCGGTGGCGCGTTGAGGGTGCTCCGCGAGCACCCCGTCCCCGGGCCGGTGGCTCCCCGGTCACCGCCCGGCCCCCCGGGCCGGCCGGCATGAAGATCGCAATGGTCTCCGAGCATGCAAGCCCGCTTGCAGTGTTGGGTGGGGTCGATGCGGGGGGTCAGAACGTCCATGTCGCGGCGCTCACCTCGGAGCTCGGTAGAAGCAGCGCCGAGGTGACCGTCTACACACGCAGACAGGACGAACAGGTGGCGCGCCGGGTGCGCCTGGCTCCGGGAGTCACCGTCGAGCACGTCACCGCGGGCCCAGCCTGCGTTCTGCCCAAGGATGAGCTGCTGCCCCATATGGACCACTTCGCCGCCGAGCTTCACCGATCCTGGGCCGAGCAGCGCCCCGATATCGTTCACGCCCATTTCTGGATGTCGGGGCGGGCATCGATGGCTGCCGGCAATCCCCTGGGCCTGCCCGTCGTCCAGACCTTCCACGCCCTCGGTGTGGTCAAGCGCAGGCACCAGGGCATTCGGGACACGAGTCCACCGGAGCGTCTCAAAACCGAGGAAGCTCTGGTGCGCTCGGTCGACCGGATCGTGGCCACCTGCACCGACGAGGTCTTCGAGCTGAGCAGGCTTGGCGCCCACGCATTCGACTTCGGTGGTGCCCTGTGGTGTCGACATCCGCACCTTCGGGCCCCGCGGGGACACCGAGGCGCGCCCCACCCCAACGGGGACGCGGCCGGTGGCCGGCGCGACCTCTGGGACCTGGCCCGTCTCGTGCGGCCGCCGGCCGGGTGGTGTGCGGTGACACCGGGATCACCCATCTGGCCACGGCATTGCGAACGCCGTCGGTCGTCCTGTTCGGACCGGCCCCCCCGTGGCTGTGGGGACCGCCGGCGGATCGCCGGTGGCACAGGACACTGAGGGGCTCCAACGGCAGCCCGGACCTCGATCCCGGTCCAGAGAGGCTCCTGAGAATCACGGTGGACGATGTGCTCGAGTCGCTGGTTGATCTCCCTGAGCCTGGCGGCGCCCCTGGCTGCGTCGAAGCGCAGCGCGCCGTCTGAGGAGGGACGTCACTCTTCAGGCCCCGGTCTTCCGGGCGACCTGGAGGTTGGACGGCCCCCGCCGGGCCAGATCCCCTCGCATGGATGGCGTCGGTAAGCTGCGCGAGGAGGCACTAGCATCAGAGCCCAAGCTCATTTCTGAGGCGGTTCGACGTTCGAGGGGGTCTGAGATGCCCGAGACCAAGAAGTTTCTGGTCGCCGGTGAGTGGAAGTCCGGTCAGGAGACCTTCGAGGTGACCAGTCCGTACGACGGTGAGGTCGTTGCCCAGGTGGGCAAGCCGTCGGAGGGCGACATCGAGCGGGCGGCTGCGGCGGCCCATGAGACCTTTCCGTCCGGCCGCCGGCTACCCGTCCATGCGCGCGCCGAGGCTCTCATGCACATCTCGAGGCGGCTCGGTGAGCGCCTCGACGAGGTCGCCGAGATCATCACGCGCGAGAACGGCAAACCGATCAAGTGGGCGAAGTTCGAGGCCGCCCGCGCGGTGTCGACCTTCAGGTGGGCGGCGGAGGAATGCCGTCACGAGCAGGGAAGCATCATGCGCCTCGACACCGAAGCCAGCCTCGGCTCACGCGCCGGCCTCATCCGGCGCTTCCCGCGAGGCCCCGTCCTCGCCATAGCGCCTTTCAACTTCCCGGTGAACCTCATGGCCCACAAGATGGCGCCGGCCCTGGCGGTCGGCGCGCCGGTCGTGATGAAGCCCGCCACCCAGACCCCCCTGGGCACTCTTCTGCTCGCGGAGTTGTTCGCCGAGACCGACCTTCCGCCGGGGATGTGCTCTGCGCTGCCCATCGGAGGCGGCCAATCCGAGGCTCTGGTCCGAGACGATCGCTTCGCCAAGATCAGCTTCACCGGCTCGACCGAGGTTGGCTGGGGCATAAAGGAGAAAGCGCCCCGCAAAGCGGTGACGATGGAGCTCGGTGGGAATGCGGGGGTGATCGTGCACTCGGACGCCGACCTCGCCAAAGCTGCTCAGCGGGTGGCGTTCGGAGGCTACTACCAGGCGGGACAGTCATGCATCTCGGTGCAGCGCGTGCTGGTCCATGCCGATGTGGCAGGCGAGTTCAACGACAAGCTTGTGGTGGAGGTCGAGAAGCTCAAGAACGGCGACCCGATGGACCCCGAGACCGACGTGGGGCCTCTGATCGACCCGGCGGCCCTGGATCGCATCTCCGCCTGGGTGGACGAGGCGGTGCAGCTTGGAGCGGAGGTTCTAACCGGGGCGAAGCGCGAGGACCCGTTCTACCGGCCCACCGTTCTCGCCCGTACCAGGCCAGAGATGAAGGTTGTCCAGGAGGAGATCTTCGGGCCCGTGATCACGGTCGGCAGCTACACCGACTTCGAAGATGCCCTCGCTGAGGTCAACAACACCCCGTTCGGCCTCCAGGCAGGTGTCTTCACCTCCGACGTCAAGCGCTTGTTCCTCGCCCAGCGCGAGCTGGAGGTCGGGGGCGTCATCGGAAACGACGTCTCCGCTTTCCGGGCGGATCAGATGCCCTACGGCGGGGTCAAGGACTCCGGCATGGGGCGTGAGGGTCTGCGCTCGGCAATGGACGAGATGACCGACGTGAAGATTCTGGTTCTCTCGGACGTCCCTCTTTAGTGGCATCCCCGGGCAAAGGGCTGAAGATGGTCTGGGCGGCGCCGGGGTCGCTTGTCGGGGTGGCGCTGTCGCCCCTGTTCCGGCGGCGTCGCATCTCGAACGGGGTCCTGCTGTGTGAGGGTGCGAACTGGCCGGGCCGGCTGAGATGGCCTTATCGGGCGATTACCTTCGGTCACGTGATCCTGTCCGTGGATGCGCTGGACGAGCCGTCCCTGCGCCACGAGCTGATGCACGTTCGTCAGTTCGAGCGGTGGGGGCCGTTCTTCATCCCGCTCTACCTGCTGTCCTCCGCCTGGGCCCTGGGTCACGGGGGGCATCACTACCGGGACAACTGGTTCGAGCGGGAAGCGAGACGCCCGGCACAGAACGCGCCGGGCGTTCGGTTTCAGGTGGCGCATCGGTGAGCAAGCTGGGTCGGCTTGCGGCGATGGCCGCCTTGGCGCTCGTGGCCTGGCGGCGCTTCAAGGCATCCCGCCGACCCTAGGGCCCTTGGCGGCGGCTCACCGTCTTCCCGTAGGTCATCTGCCGGTAGACGAACAGCAGGGCCATGGCGACGAGGATCGAGCCGATCCATTCGACGCCTCCGCTGTCACCGAAGGTCGCCCGCCATATGTAGCCGCCTGCGACTGCGCCGAGGACTCCAATCGCTATCGTGGCCATGATCCCGATCGGGTCCTTGCCCGGCATGAGCAGCCGAGCGAGAGCGCCGACGATCAAGCCGACGACTATGTATTCCAGGATTCCCACTAACTTCCCTCCCCTGAACGACCCTGTTGTCGAACTTACCTGGCGGTTCTCCTACCTGCGACGGCGCGGTAGATGAGCAGGACGACGATCGAACCGACGATTGCGGTGATCCAGGTGCTGATGTCGAAGAACTCGTCCATCGGCTCGGCGTTGAACAACACCGATGCCAAGAACCCGCCCAGGATTGCTCCTACGACGCCGATGATCATCGTCACCACGATGCCGCCTGGGTCGTCCCCGGGCAGCAGCGCCTTGCCGATTGCTCCCCCGATGAGGCCCAAGATGATCCAAGCAATGATTCCCATGATGCTCCTTCTCTAGATCAGCCCCGAACTATTCTCTCAAATCTACCAAGAGGATGGGGTCGTGAAACGGCAAAGCGAGCAAAAGGAGCGTCCACCGTTGGATTTCCGAGAAATGGTGTGTGTCGTCACCGGCGCTTCGGGCGGGATCGGGCGTCGCACCGCCCTCGATCTCGGCGCGTCGGGGGCCCAGGTGTGTGTGGCTGCGAGGCGGAGGGAACGGCTGACGGCGCTCGTCGACGCCATGGGGGGTCCGGAGGCGGGGCACTCGTGGGTCGTCGCCGACGTGGCCCAGCGCGACGATGTCCGGAGGCTGGCGTCACATGTGGAGGAACGCTATGGGCGCTGCGACATCCTGATCAACAACGCCGGATTCGCCCGCGAGCGTCCCTTCGATGGACCGGGTGCGGTGGGGGATCTCGAGCTGGTGATGGGGACGAACTTCTGGGGCACCGTCTTCTGCACCGCCGAGCTCCTGCCGCTTCTGGCGGGATCGGCGCCGGCCCAAGTCGTCAATGTGGCCTCCATGGCGGGACGTCTGGCCCTCCCCGGCGCGTCGTCCTACTGCGCCTCGAAGTTCGCCGTTGTGGGTTGGTCGGAGGCGGTGCGGCCCGATCTTGCGCGCAGAGGTGTGCGCCTGAGCCTGGTCGAGCCGGGGTTTGTCCCGACCGAGGGGTTCCCTCAGCGCGGTTTGTGCGGTCACCGCTTGCTGCGCCACGCACTCGCCAGCGAGGCAGACGTGGCCCGGGCGATCCTGGAGGTGATAGCTGGGGATAGAAGCGCGCGTGTCGTGCCCCGCTGGTACCACCTGTTAGAAGTGCCCCGCGTGCTCATCCCTCCCCTGCATCGCTGGGCCCAGGGGAGGGCTGCGGCCGGATTTCATCGTCTGTCCGGGCCCTGAGCCGGCGGTCCGCCCTTGCGCCGGGGTTGGCCCCGGGTCAGAATCAAAGGTCGCCTCGAGGCGCGCACAATCGATCTGCGCCCTTAGCATCACCCGACAGAGCCGGTGGGGGGAATTCTTGAAGACATCGCAGCGAGCAAACGGTCTCGGTCAGAGGACCGACTGGGACACCTACTTTCTCAATATCGCCCGCGAGACCGCGTCGCGCTCCAACTGCACCAGGGCGCGCCACGGCGCCGTGATCGTCAGGGCGCGCCGCATCAGGTCAACCGGTTACAACGGCCCCCCCTCCGGTCATGCCCATTGCACCGAGGGCGCGTGCCCCCGGGCGAGCTCCCAGACACCCAGTGGGTGGCTGCACGAGAATTGCATCGCGATCCATGCAGAGGCCAACGCCATTCTGTATGCGTCTCCCGAAGAACGCGAGGGGGCGACGATCTACATCACCGGAGTGCCCTGCTTTGGTTGTGCCAAGCTGATAGCGAACTCGGGCATCGACGAAGTGGTGACCACGGGGGAGGCCTACGAGGGCTGGGACATGGTGCGGAGGTTCCTGCTGGACTGCGACGTCAGGGTTCGGCTGCTGGGCTGACTGCGAGCCGGCGAGCGCTCCGTTGCCGCCCCGCACCGGCTTGACGGCCTCGGCCAGCAAGGCCAGGCGCTCCCGTTTCACCGACGCCACGGAGAGCCCCGAGTTGATGAGGGCATCCACGATCCCTGCGCTCGAGCTCAGTACGATGGGCAGGCGGCCCGAGCTCCCCCTGGAGAGGGCCGCCCCCAGGGGCAGCGTCACGACCGACAGATAGAGCCTCTTGCCCGGCGCGAGAACCCGGACGAGCTCCCCGAGAGCGGCCTCCGCACCGGGAATCACCTGAAGGCCGTTCGAGCTCACAACTGCGCCGAAGCTCTCGTCTGGAAAGGGCAGACGGTGGGCGTCCGCCTGCACCACCGAGAGGTTGGACGCGCCGCTATCCTCCGCCGTTTTTCTCGCCTGCGTCACCATCCCCCCGGCGATGTCGACCCCAACGACGAGCCCCTCGTGGAGGAGGGCGGCCGGCGCCGCAAAGACGGCCGTGCCCACGGGCATGTCGAGGATGGGCATGGCGCCGGCGTCCTCAGCGGCGGCGCGTCCTTGCTCGATTACGAGCTCGGGCATGTGGCCGCCGAAGAGGGGGAACGCACCCCTGACCACCACCCGGTCGTAGAGGCTCCCGGCGGTGGCGGAGTAGAGCAGGCGAATGGCGCTCTGGGCGAGCCTGATCCCGTGGTGGGAAGCGGACACCCTGCGCACTAGGCCTTGCCCGCCACCGTCGCGACGTCGGCATAGCTGCATTCGTGCGGGCCCTTGTCGCTGCGCAGTCCTTTGAACGAAGGGGCCCGCAGGCGGTCGCCCGAAGTCAGCTCCCGGAACTCGACGCGGGCGACAATCTCCGGCCGGATCCACTGTGGGTTCTTGATCGTCTTGCCAAAGCGCCCGGTGCTCAGTTGCTTGGTATTGCCGGCAAAGGGGCTGGCTGGCTGGCTTCCATCACGAAGCTCCGGCATCAGGTCGCGCAGCGCCCTGTCGGAGAAGCCGGTGCCGACCGCGCCCAGAAAGCGAAGGCCCTCGTCGGCGTACGCTCCGACGAGCAGGGCCCCGAAGGTGTCGGAGCGTTCCCCCTCACCGGGGGACCAACCACCGATCACGACGTCTGCCTCGAACACCGTCTTGATCTTGAGCCACTCCCTGGTCCGCTTGCCCGGGCGGTAGGGCGAACCGAGCTTCTTGGCGACGATGCCCTCGAGGTTCTGCGCTCTGCTGGCCTCCGACAGAGCCCGGCCCTCGGCCTTTACGAAGGGGGACACCTCCACCACACTCGAGGCGACGACGAGCTCGGCAAGGAGGTCCTTTCTCGTCTCGAGAGGCGTGTTGATCAGCGAGCGCCCGTCGAGATAGATGATGTCGAAGAGGATGAGAGCGACGGGGATCGACTTGACCGCCTTTTCTATGTCGCCGGCGCTCTGGAGGTTCATCCTGCCCTGCAAGCGCTCGAACGATGGCCGGCCCTTGTCCATTGCGACGATCTCCCCGTCGACGATGGCGTCGCGCGCGACCATTTGCTCGTGCAGGCGAGACAGCTCAGGGTAGACGGTGGTCATGTTTCTGCCACTGCGCGAAACGAGCATGGTTTCTTCCGCGCAGTATGCAAGCGCACGCACGCCGTCCCACTTCGGTTCGAACAGCCAGCGGTCGTCGTCGAATGCCTCCGTCTCGAGCGTGGCCAGCATCGGCGACAGGGGAGGGGAATCATCCGGGGGTGGGCGTTCGTCTTTGGCCAGGAGGACTACCCATTCGTCCTTGCCGTCCCCATGCCGGGTGCGATTGAGATGGTAGACGCCGCGGACCCGTGCTCCTGAGAGACGAATGCTGAGCTTTCCATCGGCTTGCTCGAGCACTTCGTAGGCACCCCGGTCGAAGATCCGCACCTCTCCGGCTCCGTACTGTCCTGCGGGAATAGTTCCGGTGAACGATCCGTACTCGAAGGGATGGTCCTCGACATGGACGGCGAGATGCACCTTGCCCCTGGTGGACGGGAGGTTCTTGGGCACAGCCCATGACACGAGCACGGGAGTGTCGCCGTTCATCATCTCGAGGCGTAAATCGAAGTGCAGGCGCCGGGCGTGGTGCTGGTGTATGAGGAAGTTGCCCCCGGGGCGCGCCGTTCCCGGGTCAACGTTCCCTTCGACGGCGGGAGCGGGTTCCGGTGTCGCTTCGAAGGACCGCTTGTCTTCGTAGGTTTTATCCGGCGCCACTCGTCTCCCTCGGTTGCCTTGGGGGATGGTGCTCCAGTTTAGTTTTCCGGACCAGCCATTGCGCCAGCCCGATCCCTCCATAAGGATTGTCCGCTGCCACCCCTTCGTGCTTGGTGAAGACGTAGACGTCCCGCTCCGCGCCCTCTTCCTGCAGCAACAGGCGCCATGCCTTGCGAGCGCGCGGCGAGTACTTGGCGGCGCGCAGCCGAATGTAGGCAAACGGCCCGGGAGGGAGAGCGGTTGGGGGCGCGCCGGCTGTTTCTGACAGCACCGCAGTGGCGTTATGTGAAGCGATCAGACCGTGCACTTCTTCCTGGTCCCAGGATTCGTGGCGGAACTCGAAAGCGAAGCGGTGGTTGTCGGGCAGTGCATCTAACAAGCGTGCGAGCTCGCCGTCATCCCGTTTGCGGGTGGGCGGGTATTGAAACAGCATCACTCCAAGGCGGGGCCCAAGAAGGGCGGCAGAGCGCAGGAACTCGTCCAGGAAGTCCCGCTGAGGGCCTTCTGGTGCGATCTGTTTCACATGTGTAAGCCGGCGATGCACCTTGATCGCGTACCGGAACTCGTCCGGAGCAGAGCGTGCCCAGCGCGCGTATGTCTCGTCGGACTGACTATTCCGAAAAGTGACGTTGATCTCACACGCGCTGAGGATGCGCGAGTAGTGCTCGAGCCATCTTGTGGATGGAAGACGCGCCGGATAGAACCCGGGGCCGGCGTCGGTGCCGTTGGTCTCATTGCGGGCCTTCCATTCCGGATAGGCCCAACCCGATGTCCCTATGTAGAGAGCCATGGCACGAGCGTACCCGTCAGAAGGCGTGCGATCAGCGCCTCACCATACGCGCCTTGCGGGGCTTTGCCCCCAAGGCATCGATGGCGGGCAGGAGGGACTGGCCCGGACCCTCGGCAACCGGCAGGAATGGGTCACCAACCTTCGCAATGCGCCCGAAGATGCTTTGGATCGAGTGGTTCTCGATCGTACCGAGCTCGGCCCACTCGAACGGTGTAGAGACGGTGGCATTCGGCTCGGGCCGCACCGAGTAGGCGGCCGCTATGTTGGCCCCTTCCCGGTTCATGTTGACGTCCAGGAACACCTTGCCGGTCCGCTTCGAGACCTCCCACTCCAATGTGGTCGTGGTGGAATCGGCCTCGTGAACCAGCTCGGAGATTACGCCAACAACTCCCCGTACCTCGTCGTAGGTGTGGGTTCCGTCGAGTGGCAGCATTATCTGGATGCCGGTGGCGCCGGAGGTCTTCGGGTAGGCCTGAAGTCCCAATCGATCCAGCAAGACCTTCACGAGCGACGCTACGTACCTCGCTTCCTCGAATCCTGCTCCCTCCGCCGGGTCCAGATCAAAAAAGGCGTAGGAGGGATGCGTTTGGTCGGACCCTCGAGCGTGTAGCGGGTGAAACTCGATGGCGCCGAGATTGGCGACCCAGAGCATCTCCAACGCGTCCCTGACGGTGAGGTAGTTGATGATTTTGGTGTCGGAGTCCGATGGAACCGGAAGAGTCAGCATCCAGTCCGGGGTGTGCTTCGGGGCGTTCTTTTCGTAGAAGAAGCTGCCTCCGACGCCGTTGGGCATGCGTTTCATCGTCAGCGGCCGGCATTCCAGATGCGGCAGCATCGTCTCGGACACGTTGAAGTAGTAGGTGAGGAGGTCGCCCTTTGTGAAACCCTCCTGGGGCCAGTACACCTTGGGGAGGTTGGAGAGACGGACCTCGCGCGCCCCGGCCCGGGCGATCCAGTGCTCGCCGTGCCGGACTACGGGGAGCTCGGTGGGCCAGTCGATCGTGGTCAGGGCCATATCGGCTCGCTAGAGTGTGCAGAGCGCCTACTCGTCGTCAGCGGCCTGCGAGGACGCCTTGTCTTTGATGGCATCGAGTATGGGCGCGTTCTGCAGCGTCGAGACGTCGCCAAGCTCCTGGCCTGTGGCGACATCCCGCAGCAGGCGGCGCATGATCTTGCCCGACCGGGTCTTGGGCAGATCGTCGGT
>JACDCD010000001.1 GCA_013694625.1 Actinomycetota bacterium
GAAGACCAATTCCTTCACCGGTTCGGTCAACGCGTCGATCTCGGCCAGCATCTCCTCAAGCCGTGAGAGGAGAGCATCGAGGTCGTGCATTCGCTCACTGTACTTGTCGCCGTCGTGAACACCTGAGGACCCGCCGCACTAGACTGGGGACGTGAAAGTCTCTGTGTCGGGCAAGGGTGGCTCCGGCAAGACCACGATCTCCGGCACCCTTGCTCGGCTGATCGGTCGATCCGGCAAGCGCGTGCTCGCCGTGGACGCGGACAGCAACCCCAATCTGGCTCTGACGCTGGGGCTCAGTACGGGATCCTACGATTTGATCAACCCCCTGCCGCACGGCCTGATGGAGCATCGTCGAGTCAACGGCGAGGTCCAGGTGAGCCTGTCTCGCCCCGTCGAGGAGCTGACCCAGGATTACGCGGTCGACTGCCCCGACAATGTCAGCTTGCTGGTGCTGGGCCCCCCCGGAGGCGCCGGAACCGGCTGAATGTGCTCCTCTCACGCCACGGTCCGTGGCCTCCTGCACGAGTTGCCCACCGGCGACCTCGACGTCGTCGTGGTCGACAACGAGGCCTCCCCCGAGCACCTCAGTCGCTCCACCACCGAGGCGGTTGACGTCATGCTCGTGGTGGCCGAGCCCTACTTCAAATCGCTCGAGACGGCGAGGCGTTATGCAGGCCTGGGCAAGGACCTCGGCATCGCGAATGTCGTCGTGGTGGCGAACAAGGTCAGAGGGGAAGATGACCTGAGCGCCATCCAGGGTTTTTGCGACTCTCATGATCTGAAGTTGCTCGGGGCGGTGCCGTTCGACGAGACTCTGGCCCAGGCGGAGAGATCGGGAGTGCCGCCCCTCGAGCACGATCCAGGTGCTCCTTCCGTGCGCGCCGTCGAAGGATTGGTGGAACACATCCTGCGGCTGGTAGCCGCTTGACACCAGGAGGGGTCCGTGGAGGGTCTGCACGCGCCAAAGTCTGAGGCCCTGAGAGCTCTCTACTGGCGTGATGAGATCCTGCAGCTCATGTTCTGGATAAAGGGAGAAGGCTTCGGGGACCAGGTAGATCCCGTCCTCCTCGAGCGCTTCCTCGGCGTGGAGGCGGCAATCGGCGTTCGTTACCTGGAACGGCTTGTGGACGAGGGGTTGCTCGCAAGGGACAACGATGATCTATACGAGCTGACCGAAGAAGGCCACCGGCACGGAGCGCGCGTGTTCGCAGACGAGTTCGCGGGGCTCACCAAGCCCGGGCACGGAGAGTGCGGCCCGGACTGTTGGTGCCACGCATCTCCGGAGGAGGCGGAGGCCTGCCTGGAAGAGCGTTTCGGCCACGATCGGCAAACCACTGAGGGCGAAGACAGGCGATAAGTGGGGCAACTAGAGTCGTCGGAGGAGCCGCACGCGGGACTGCCCAAGAACTACATCCGCCCTTCTTCTCTTGTTGGTCAGGGAACACCCGTCGCATGGTTACGACCTGCTCGAGCGGCTCGAGGAGCTTGGGTAACGGCGCATCACTCATGCTCGCCGCTCGCACTCGGAGACGAGCGGCTGAATCCGCCTGAACGATCGACAATGCCTCCTGAGATTGAGCAGAAGATGCACGAGCCATCGTCTTGGGTCGTTCGCGTCGCGGCGTGCCGTCGGTGCTGTCCAGGATTGTCAAGGATCTGCCTCGAGAACGGGTGCAGATTCGGGTGCGTCTGGTGCGGTGGGCTCGCCGAAGAATGACTGCGCGCACTCGATCCCGGCGGTCGCGCCCTTCGATGCGGCCATCTGGATGAGCTGGATACCCGGGGTGATGTCCCCGGCCGCATAGACGCCCGGGACACTTGTGGTGCACGCGGAGTCGACGGCAACGCAGTCTTCGCCCGTGATCTCGCAGCCGAGCTCTTCCGCCAGGCCGGCGCCGGGGTGGTGCTCGATGGTGAAGAAGGCAAAATCACACTCAATCTCCTCGCCGTCCTGCAGCCGAACGCCCTGCAGGTCCCCGCGGCCGCCGGTGAGTGCGGAAGCGGCCGCCTCGCGCACTTCCACACCATTACCACTTAACCGAGCGAGGTGAGAGGCGTGACCTTCGAAGCTGCGCCCGTCCGTCACCACCGTGACACTGTGCGCCCAGTTCATGAGCTCGAGCGAGAAGGAGGCGACCTGGTGGCTCCAGCCGAAAACCACGACTCGCTTATCTCGCGCCTCGTAGCCGTCGCATGTCGGGCAGTGGAAAACGCTCGCCCCGTAGTGCTCGAAGAAGCCGTCGACGTCCGGAAACTCATCGACAACGCCCGTGGCAAGGACCAGCCGTTTCGCCCGGAAGTCGTCCAAGTCCATGGTCACGACGAACTCGTCGTTGTCCTTTCGGACACCGGTCGCGCGACCCTCGCGCATCTCTGCCGTCGAATAGGTGGCAAGATGTCTGAGTCCGTCCGCTTTCAAGTCTTCCGGGGCGGCTGGATCGATTCCGAGATAGCCGTGCGCCTTCTCGGTCCACCGGTTGCGCCCCTTGTCTTCATCGAGCAATAGGACCTTGCGGCGGTAGCGCGCCAACCATATGGCCGCACTGAGACCAGCCGGTCCTCCGCCGATTACGATGGCGTCATACATTGCGCCGATCCCCCTTTCCGGAGCTGCTGTCCGCACTTTGCACCGGCATGACGGACCGGGGCGATACTAGGCGCCGAAACCTGTGCTCACGGACTGTGGGAGGGAACTTTGTGAACCAGCTACCGGGCCGGGGGCCTTTGTCGGCGGCGGCAAGCCGCCGCGAGTTTCTCAGGCGGTCCTCTCAAGCTGCCTTGGTGTTGTCCGGGGGGTCGTTATTGGCTGCATGCGGCGGAGGAGAACCCGCCCAGAGGGCCGCCCAGGGCCCCCAGATTGCTCGCCCGGGTGATCCGGTCACCCTGAGGATCTACGAGGATAATCCTCCAATAGAGGATGGCCTTGATCCCGAGAAAGGACCTCTCAAGGTCTACAACTGGACCGACTATGTGTACAAGAAGGTGCTCAACGCATTCTCGAAGGAGTATGGCGTCGACATCGAGTACATCAACTTCTCTCAGATGAGTGAAGCCGTTACCAAAGTCCGGTCGGGAGCGGTTGAATTCGACGTGTTCTTTCCGACCATCGACCAACTCGGGAAGTTGGTGGCTGCAAGGCTGCTCAAGCCACTCAATCGGTCTTATCTGCCCAACCTCGAGAAGAATGTATGGCCGCAATTGACCGACCCGTTTTATGACCGCGAGTCTCGGTACACAGTCCCCTACGTGACATGGACGACGGGCATCGGCTACCGGGCAGACGAGGTCAAGGAGGATCTCTACAGCCTTGCGAATCCCTACGACGCTCTGTGGAATCCCGCTTACAGGGGCAAGGTCGGTGTGTACGACGAGTACCGCACAACGATGGCACTAGCACTGCTGCGGGATGGGGTCACCGATATCAATTCGTCGGATTCACAAGTCATCAAGCGGGCTACGGACAACCTGAAGGCCATGGCGAAGGCGGTGAGCGTGAGGGTCGGCCCAGGCGACTACCAGCGGCTTGCCGAAGGTACGAGCTGGTTGTACGAGTCGTGGTCGGGAAACATGGCGTACACGCAGTACTACCTTCCGAAAGACGTCCCCGTGGACGTACTCGGCTACTGGTATCCACCGGATGGACGCGGGATGGTGGACAACGATGCCATTGCGGTGTCCGCGAAGGCCAAGAACCCTGTACTGGCACACCATTTCATCAACTTCCTGCTGGACTCAGAACAGGCTCTCTTGAACTTCGGCTATGAGGGATACATGCCGCCTCAACAAGACCTCGATCCGGACCGTGCCGTTGCGGACGGCTATATCCCGGAGAACCTCAAGTCGGTGATCGTCAGACAAGAGGACTTCTCCGCCGGTTACCGAACGCTCGAGCTCAGACCGGAGGTCGACGCCCTCTGGCAGGAGGGTTGGAGCGACTTCAGGTCGGGCGTCTAGGCCACGACGTGAGCCCAGAGCGTATCTACATCGATATGGAGGACGGCGTTCGTCTGGCGGCAACCATCTATCGGCCCCAGTCAGAGGGACCGTGGCCGGCCCTATTGGAGGCCTACCCCTACCGCAAGGACGATCTCCTCACCGAGTCGGCGTTCTATCACCGTCTGTGTGCTGAAGGTGATTACGCCATCTGCCGGATCGACGTGAGGGGCACGGGATCCTCCGAGGGAATTGCCGTCGATGAGTACCCCGCTCAAGAGCAAGCAGACCTTTGTCGCGTCATCGAGTGGTTGGCCGGCAGGGAGTGGTCGACGGGGTCGGTTGGGATGTTCGGGACCTCCTATGGCGGATTCAATTCGCTTCAGGTTGCAATGCAAAGTCCGCCTGCCCTGAAGGCCATCGTGCCGATCTACGCCACCGACGATCGTTACACCGACGATGTCCATTATGGCGGCGGCATCCGAAGAGCCCTCGACTTCCTCGACTACCCCTTGATGATGGTCGCGATGAATGCATTACCGCCTGTCCCTTGGCTTGCGGGGCCGGAGTGGAGAGAACGTTGGCAGGAACGTGTGGACAACATGCAGCCCTGGTTGCTGCGTTGGCTTGCCGAGCAGAACGATGGCCCCTACTGGCGTCATGGTTCGCTTCGTCCCCACTATGAAAAGATAGAGGCGGCCACCATGATTGTCGCAGGGTGGGCTGACGGTTATCACAACATGGCCTTTCGTACCTTCGAACGTCTTGTCTGTCCCAAGCGTTTGCTCTTAGGCCCCTGGAGCCATCTTTCGCCCGACACCTCGATTCCGGGCCCCCGCATCGACTTCATCCCCGAGCTCATCAAATGGTGGAATCGGTGGCTGAGGAACGACGGCGATGATGATGGAGAGCCACCGATCTCTTTGTTCGTGCGGCGTTCGACCCATCCCCAGCCCGACCTCGACGAGATACGGGGTGAATGGCGCTACGAAAACGCCTGGCCCCTCGAGCGCAGCCACACCCTGCGTCTCCCCCTGGACGGCGAGGCAGCAGACGGCCGCGACAGGGTTGACTCTCTTGCGGTCAGGGGAGACGTCGGAGCGAGCGGATCCATCTGGTGTGCCGCTCAGCTGCCATTTGGCCCGCCCATGGACCAGCGTCCGGATGAAGCATTCTCGTTGGTCTACGACTGGCCCGTACTCGAGGCCGATCTGGAGATCCTCGGTTACCCAAAGGTCGAGGCAACAATCCGTTCCTCGGAGCCCGTCGCCTTCCTATCGGCAAAGATCTGCGATGTCTTCGAGGACGGAACCTCTGCACTGGTGAGCAGAGGGATCTTGAATCTCACTCACAGGCGCTCGCATGAGGAGCCCGAACCACTCGAGCCGGAGAAGACCTATGAGGTCTGCGTCGAGCTCGACGTGACGTCGTGGGTCTTCTCCAAAGGTCATCGGGTGCGCCTTGATCTTGCGGGCGCCGATTGGCCGAGCACGTGGCCGCCCCCTCACGCATCGGAGCTCGCCGTGGTGCGATCAGAGACGGCGATGCTCCTTCCGGTGGTGCAAGAGCCTTCCTCCAGAGACCGGGCTCCCGACTACGCGCCATCTCCCGAAGCTCCAGACAGCAGCAGCGAGGGGGTGATGTGGCGATTCGAGCATGACGTTATCGCACGGACAAGTCACGTCGTCATCGAACAACACTCCGAGGGGGAATTCGCCGACATGGACGTCCGCATCAGCAACCACCGGATTGGCGAGGCGGGAGTGTCGACCGAGAACCCCGGCACCGCTTGGGCAGAGGGAAATGCTTCCTACACGTTGCAATGGCCCGAGGTCACCGCATCGGCGGAGGCGAGCGGCTCACTGCGCAGTGACTCGCACAGCTACTATCTCGACCTGGCCCTGGTGGTGAGCGAGAACGGCGCCACGGTATCGAAGCGCCGCTGGATGGAAACCTATCCGAGGGAGCTTCAATAGCAGGTACGCAGAGGCGACGCAGGGCCGTAGAGTTTTTGCCCCGTAAGCTTGGTTGACCGGCAGACCTACAGACAGGAGAGCGCGATGGAGCAGGGCCCGGATGAGCTTGGCGAAAGACCCGACGACCGCGCCGAAGAGCTGAAGGAACAGACGGACAAGCCGATGGACGAGAGCTCGGAAGACGAGAGCAACGAGGACAACGTGGAGCGTCGGGGGTAGGCTCATCGTTCCGGAGACCCCGAGACCGAGGCGTCGCAAGGCCGAGCCTTGCGGCTGGGTTTTGGGGTATGGGAGAAGAGGGCGGAACGCCTGAACCGAGGGGGAGAACCTATGCGGGTCATCATCAGTCTGTTTGCGACCGTGGTCATGTTGTCGGGAGCCGCGCTGGGCGGGGCCTCGGCAGGCCCGGCATCTGCTGCTTCCGGAATGCATCCTGCCGGGGGCAGCCATCCCACCGCGACGGGTGAGGGCGGGGCGGTTGCCACCGTCGACCGGACCGCTTCCAGGGCCGCTCTCCGGGTGCTCCGCTCCGGCGGAAACGCGGTCGACGCTGCGGTTGCGGGAGCAGCAGTCCTAGGCGTGACGGAACCGTACTCGTGCGGAATCGGCGGGGGCGGGTTCATGGTCATCCGGCCGGCGGATGGCTCCCGTATCACGACGATCGATCACCGGGAGAGCGCTCCCCAGGCATTTCACCCCGATATTTTCATCGATCCGGCCACCGATGCCCCGATTCCGTTCGACGAGTTGGTGACGAGCGGTCTGGGAGTCGGGGTGCCCGGCACCGTTCTCGGCTGGGAGGAAGCGCTCAGACGCTACGGCACCCGCTCGCTCGGACGGCTGCTCCAGCCTGCAATAGATGTGGCTCGGAATGGCTTCCGAGTTGACGACACCTTCGCCGGCCAGACGGAAGAGAACCTCGAACGATTCCGGGCGTTCCCATCGACACGCAGGCTCTTTCTCGACGACGGCGCCGTCCCCGAGGCCGGCTCGACCTTCCGCAACCCCGCCCTGGCCCGGACCTACAGCACGATCGCCCGCCGCGGCAGCAACGCCTTCTACCAGGGCCCGCTCGCGGACGAGATCGTCGAAACCGTGGTGAACCCACCCGTCACACCGTCGACCGACCTGAAGGTGCGGCCGGGTGTCATGGCCGAGAGCGATCTGAGGGACTACGACGTCGCCATTCGCTACCCGACCGCCGTCTCCTACCGTGGCTACGATGTGTACTCGATGGGCCCGCCGTCCAGCGGCGGCTCTACGGTAGGCGAAGCGCTGAACATCCTCGAGGGCTTTGATCTCTCGAGCGGGTCGCGCACCGTCGCACTGCACGAGTACATCGAGGCGTCCAAGCTCGCCTATGCGGACCGGGACGCCTACCTCGGCGACCCCGAGTACACGGACGTTCCGCTGGAAGGGCTCCTATCCGACGATTACGCTGCGACACGACGTTCGCTCATCCGGTCCGAGGCGCTCGGCGCGCCGGTTGATCCCGGCGATCCGTTCCCCTTCCAGGATGACCCCAGCGGGCCCCTGCGCCCGGAGGTGAGCGTCGCGGCCGAAGGCCCATCGACGACTCACCTCACGGTGACGGACTCGCACGGCAACATCGTCTCCTACACCTTCACGATCGAGCAGACTGGCGGGAGCGGGATGGTGGTGCCGGGCTACGGCTTCCTATTGAACAACGAGCTTACCGACTTCGAACCCGAGCCGCCTCACCCCAACACCCCAGAGGCCGGGAAGCGGCCGCGCAGCAGCATGAGCCCTACGATCGTGCTCAAGGACGGGGACCCGGTGGTGGCCCTCGGGTCACCGGGAGGGGCGACCATCATTACGACCGTGCTGCAAACCCTCGTCAACTACATCGACTTCGGCATGTCGCTGCCCGAGGCCGTTGCAGCTCCGCGGATCTCGAATCTGAACGCGCCGGAGACTCTAGCCGAGCCGGCGTTCTTGAGGACTTCGGCGGCCGCCGCTCTCGAGCAACGCGGTCATGAGTTCGTCACTCCGGTATCGTTAGGAGAGCCGACGAATGACATCGGCGCAGTCGCCGCCATAGCTTTCGGCCCCCAGGGTCATGTGCAGGCGGTTGCAGAACCCGAGCGCCGCGGTGGAGGAACCGCATTCGTCGAACACCCCGACTGAGATCGCCAGGCGTGTGCCGGGTGGGTGGTGAGTGTGCATAGTTCACATCCTTCACCCACTCGGCGGTGCTTTTAGGCGCCCTCGGGGATCAAGACACCGCGCCCCTGTAGCCGGCCCCCTTCGAGATCCGCCATTGCGTCATTGATCGAATCGAGCGGATAGGTGCTCGTGTGGAGAGTTACTGCTCCCTGGTTGGCAAGAGTCATCAATTCAACCAGATCGTTGTAGGTGCCCACGAGGTTGCCTATGACGTTGATCTCTCTGAAGATCACCTCGTGTGTCTTGACGTCCAAGGCACCGCCGTAGCCGACGACGTAGAGGCTGCCCGCATTGCGGGTCATCTGGACGGCTTCTTTCTCAGCGCCTTTCTCTCCGACGAAGTCGATGACCGCCTCGGCGCCGGCGCCGTCGGTCATCTGGAGCACGCGCTGCACCTGATGGCCATCGGCCAAGACGGTTTGGTCGGCGCCGAGCTTACGCGCAAGTTCGAGGGCGGGCTCCGACTTGTCGACGACGATGATCTCGGTGGGGGTCAGCGCCCTGAGCGCCTGGATTCCGATGTGACCCAAGCCACCCGCACCGATTACGACGGCCTTCGTTCCCGGATAGAGGCTCTGGACGGCTTTCTTCACCGCGTGATAGGCCGTGAGACCGGCGTCGGCGTGGGCGGCAACGTCCTTGGGCGCCAGGCTGGGACCCAGCTTGATCGTGGCTCGTGCGGTCGTCTTCATGAGGTCGGCGAAGCCTCCATCGACGACGAGGCCCGGGAAGGCCCCCTTTCCGCAATGCATGTCATTGCCTGCACGACAAGCATGGCAAAGACCGCAGGTTATGAGTGGGTGCAATATGACGGTGTCTCCCACTTCCACATTGCTGACCGCTGAACCGATTTCCTGCACCCAACCGGCATTCTCGTGGCCGAGGATGTAGGGCAGCCGCAACTCTGCGCCGTCTTGCACCTCTTTCCAGTCACCGTCTTTGATGTGCAGGTCGGTGCGACAAAGCCCCGCAGCGCCGATCTTCACGATGACGTCGTGTGGATCGGTGACCTTTGGCTCCTGCACTTCTTCGACTCTCAAGTTCTCGTTGTAATCATGCAAGCGCGCTGCCTTCATATGGTTACCCCCTCGGGGTCTGGAATGCCGTAACGCGTGGCGAGAAGACCGCGACAAAGGCCGGCGTTTCCTTCGACGCTTATGCGGATCGTCCTGGCGAAACGCAGGTGTTCCTCTATCCGTGTGCCGGCGACGCGTGTACCGTTGGCCGTCACCACGACCGGCGCTCCGGGGGACATGTGCAGGCCGAGCTCGGCCCTGCGCTCCAGATACCGTTCGGCCGCCGGCGACGACGGCAAGTCTGCGAGTCGCAGAGAGGACAGATCCTCAGGATGGCCGCCGGCGCCGAGCACCTCGCGGCACAGCTTCTCTTGCCGGACCAGAAAGGCCTTCCGGTTGAACAACGCCCTGAGTTCACCGAGCTCATCGTTCGCAAGTCCTTCGAAGGTGGCTCGAAAGGACTCGTTGGCTCCGACACCGGAGTTGATCTCATCGGAGGCAAAGTGGTCCTCCAGTACGATATTTACTTCCGTGACTCCGGGGATCGACAACAAGGCCTTTTTGGCGTCGGTCACCATGAGATAGGCGAAGTTCGGCGCGCAGAAGTAGGTGGGCAGGCGAAGGCGAGCGGTGACGCGCCCCTCGTCCTCCTCGAGAGCCGAGACGAAGCCGAGGTCCGTGAGCGGTTCATCCAGCTCAGGATCTCTGACCTTCGACAGGGCAGCCAGGAGCGCCGCCCTCTCGATCACGTTCCTACCGGTACAGGCGGCTTGTCGGTGATTTCGGGCGTCGTTCCGTCCGCGACATCCATTCCTTCGGGGATCGGGATGTCGTAGAGTCTCGCCGCATTCACACCGAGGATCTTCCGCTTGATGTTCGGGGTGAGCTCGCCCAGCTCCGATTGCATGTCCTCAGGAATCTGGAAGTCGACGAACATTTCCACGAGCCACTTAGGCTGCCACAGAGCGTAGTCGCTGGAGAAAAGGATCCGATCTTCGCCGGCCCAATAGAGAAGCTCGCCGATTAGATTTGCGAAGTAGCGGGGCCGCGTGTAGATGAAAGGCATCGCCACCGCCAATCCGCCGAAGACGTTCGGTTCCTGGACTGCTATCCAGCAGAAATCTTCGAGCCTGGGCAGTCCGACGTGCTCGACGATGAACTTTAAGTCCGTGAAGGTCGTGGCCACGTCGTCAACATCGGAGACATCGAAGGCATCTTTGTTCAGGGGCCAGATCGTGGGGCCTTTGTGAATGTGGATGTTGGTTACCCCAAGGTCCAAGCATTTCTGAAGGTGCTTGAGCGCCCACTCATCTGTCAACTTCCACCCCTTGGAGTCACCCTTCCACTCCGCAGTGTAGAGCTTGACGCCTTTTGGATTCCACCTACGGACCTTCTCTTCGAACTCCTCGAGGCCCTGCTGTTCGTAACGTGGATCAAAAGAGGTGTTGAGAATGAACTTGTCGGGATGCTTTTCCTTGAGAACCGCATCACGTTCGGTGGTGTTGAAGCCTTCGACGTAGAAATCACTCAGGTAGGTCGGCTGAAAGATACCTACGTCTACGTACCCGATCTCGAAGAGATCGTGCATCAAATCCTCTTGCGAGTACTTTTGATACTTCTCCAATGGCCAGACATACTCTTCTGGGCTTAGGTTCTTGTGGTAATCGTAGAAACACCTGATGAAGCCGTCACCGTACGGTTCTTCTGGTTCTCGGGGCTAGCGCCACCAGTGAATGTGCCCGTCTACGATGAAGTACTTCTCGCCGTCCTTCTCGTACAACGCCCTCACCCCTCCCAGAGACCTAAATTGACTCTTGCCCTGCCGAAAGCATATATAGGTGCGAGAGTTCCTGCATTCGCCTGCCTAGGTGGCCCGTTGTGTGGGGCCGCGAGGAAGGAGGAAGCGGGGGGCTGCCGCATGAGCGAAATAAGAGGGAGAGGTTGGAGATGGCAGAATCCCCTGGAATAGCCCACGTCGGTCTTGCCGTCACCGGCCCGGCGGTCAGAGCCGAGTCGTACGAGCTCTTTTCATCTCCTGCTTGAGGCCATTCTCGAACGAGCCCAACGGATTCGCACGCGAGCTCTTCTCGGGCTTACCTGGACGCTACGACTTCCTTGGCGAGCTGCTTTCCTTCGGACAGAATGCGCGCTGGCGACGTGAGCTCATAGATCACATCGTCGATGTGCATCCGGGGGCGATTCTCGACGTTGCAACCGGGACGGGTGGAGTGGCGCTTCAGATGGTGCGCCGTACAGGTGCGACGGTGACCGGGGTCGACATAACCGAGCCCATGATGTGGCAGGCACAGAGCAAGGTGTCCGGCGCCGGCCTCGCGGCGCCGATTTTTCTTGTTGCCGGGCGCGCCGAGCAGCTTCCGTTCGACGACAACAGCTTCGATGCGCTCGCCTTTACGTATCTGTTCCGGTACGTCGCAGATCCCGCCGCCACCATGCGTGAGATGGTCCGGGTGGTTAGGCCGGGAGGTCCGATTGCGAGCCTCGAGTTTCACGTGCCCGAGAGACGGCTCTTCTGGCTCGGTTGGTGGCTCTACACGCGCTTTGTTCTCCCGGTGGCCGGCTGGATCACAGGCGGTCGCGAGTGGTACCGGGTCGGGCGCTTCCTCGGCCCCAGCATCTCGGAGCACTACCGGGTCTATTCGGCGGAGTGGACCTCGAGGATGTGGGCGCAGGCGGGTGTGCGGAATGTAGGGATGCGCCGGATGAGCTTGGGAGCCGGGCTCGTGATGTGGGCAGTGAAGGGCGACGGTTAAACGCGAGCTCGGCCCCGCGTATTACGCAGCCGGACGAGGACGGTGGCGCGAGTGGTGGACGCTGCTCCACCCTCCCTACACGTTGTGGCACCTTTCCTACGTCGTCATCGGCGGCTGTCTTGCGCCGCAGGTGGACTTTTTCCGTCTTTCCGAAACGGTTGCTGCGTTCTTCTTAGCCGTGGGCGTGAGCGCTCACGCTCTGGACGAGCTCAACGGCCGACCCCTTGGTACGCAGATACCCGGATGGGCGCTGATCTCCATAGCTGCACTCGGCCTCACGGGAGCCGTCGTCCTGGGCGCAGACGGCGTTCGCGATGTCGGACCGGAGCTCGTTGCCTTCATCCTTGCAGGTGTCCTACTGGTGCTCGCCTATAACCTCGAGCTATGGGGAGGCCGATTGCACAACGATGTCGGCTTCGCGCTCGCCTGGGGCGCTTTCCCGGTCTTGGTGGCCTATTTCGCGCAGGCCGATCGGATCGACGGGGTGGCGGTACTTGCGGCCGCAGGGGCGGCCGGATTGTCGATTGCACAGCGCGTCCTGAGCACACCGGCGCGCAGGCTCAGACGCCGTGTCTCGCACGTCGAGGGGACCGTCGAGCTTCGTGATGGACGGGTCGAGGCGATTGACGTCGAAAACCTGTTGGAACCGCTGGAACGCGCCTTGCGAGCCCTCAGCTGGGCGACGGTGGCGCTTGCCCTCGCGATGCTCACTGCGCGGCTTCTGTAGGCAGGCAGCGCCGGGCCTTGAGCTTCCGCCCTCGATATGCTCGGCGAGTGCGGGTTCCCGTATGGCTGCATCGGCTTTTGGTTAGCGGCAGCGGCCATTCTCGTTGTGATTCAGCTCGTCCCCAAACGACCGCGCCCACACCGATGAAGCGTTCGAGGTGGCGCTGGGGCGAGCATCTCAGGGTCTTCGTCGCAGGATGATGAAACCGAAGCCCCTCCAGGGAACCAAACGGGTCCCGGTGACGTAAAGGCCTGCAGGAGCAGTCAACCGTGGGGGACCGACCACTGGACGATGCCGAGCTCGTCAAGCGAGCCATCGAGGGTGACCTGCACGCGTATGAAAAGCTGGTGGGGAGCTACCAGGGGATTGCGCATCGCACGGCCTACCTGCTCACGGGCTCGTCCGCAGATGCAGAAGACGCTGCACAGGAGGCTTTCGTGAAGGCTTTTCACGCCCTGCCGCGCTTTCGCCCCGGCGCGCCGTTCCGCCCGTGGCTCCTGAAGATCGTCGCCAACGAGGCGGTCTCCCGGCGGCGGGCCGCGGGACGAACGGAGCGACTCAACCTCCGACTGACCGAGGTTCGCCCTTCGGGGGGTGCGGTCCCATCCCCCGAAGCGGCGGCACTGCGGGACGAAGGCCGCAGAGAGCTTCTGGCGGCAGTCGGCCGTCTGGGGGAGCGCGACCGGGTGGTCATCACCTGCCGGTACTGGCTCGAACTGTCGGAAGCCGAGACTGCGGAGGTGCTCGGCTGCGCCCGGGGAACCGTCAAGTCCCGGCTGTCCCGGGCGCTGGGCCGTCTCCGGGCGGCCGTGCCGGCAGACCTCGTCGATTCGCCGACGACCACAGGAGGAGGTGGGTCCGGGAAGTGAACAGAGGTCCTCGCCCCCTCCCGTCGCACCTCGAGAGAAAATTGAGCGATCTGGGAACGACAATCCAGGTTCCACCTGCGCCTGACCTTGTCGCGGCCGTACGGAGTCGTATCGAGAGCCAGACGGGACGCAGGCGTTTTCCGCCGGCGCGCCGCCTTGCCTTTGTCGCAGCCGTACTCCTGATTGCTGTAATGGGAGGCGTTGCCTTGTTCTCATCCTCCGCGCGGGAGGCGGTTGCGGACTGGCTGGGGATCCGGGGCATCGACATCGTCGAGGACGGTTCCGTACCCAAGCACACGGGCACGAGCCTCTCGCTGGGCCGAAAGTCGTCGCTTGGAGGTGCGCGCGAAGTTGTCCCGTTCGAAATTGCGCTTCCGGCCGCCCCTGGACTCGGCCGGCCCGACGAGGTGTATGTCGCCCAGACCGCCTACGGAGGCAGATCTGTTTCTCTCGTCTACAGAGCCGAAGGTGGCCTGCCGCCAGCCGCCGAGACCCGCGTCGGGCTGTTGATCACTCAATTCGAGGCGGGCTTGGAGGACGACCTGATGCAGAAGGTCAGGACGGCCGGCGTGGAGGTGGAGCCGGTAAGGATCGGGGCCTCTCCCGCCTATTGGATTTCCGGAAAGCCGCACTTCGTCTTCCTCCTGGATCCCGGTGGTGGCGTGATCGAGGACCGCACCCGGCTTGCGGGTGACACCCTGCTGTGGGAAAGGGGACGGGTGAGCATCCGGCTCGAGTCGGGTCTCGGGAAGGGACGGGCGCTGCGGATCGCCAGATCGATGCGGGCTCCTTAGAGGAGGGAACCAACCGGCAGAGGGGGAACCCAACCGGCGCGCCGAACGTAGTGGGGTGAAAGAACCCGTCCGGAGAGAGGAGCCGATGTGAAACGACTCATGGCTGTGGCAGGAGCCGTGTTGCTGATCAGTTCGGTGGTGGCACCCGCAGGAGCGAAAGGGGCTTCCGAGGCGACGATCAGGGGACCCGGCCTGGAAGAACCCCTCACTTTCTCTCGATACGGAGGGTCCGGGAACGACGTCAACCTGCTAGCCGAGCAATCCGGCATCTTTCCGGCGATGTTCGGTCAGAGTCCTGATCCGATGGAGGACAATCGTCCACAAAAGACCTTGGGGCTGCGGTACATCATCAGATATGCCATGCCCAACCCGGCAGGCGGTGCAGATGCGGTCGTCCAGCACATCTTCCCCTACGCCGAAGGCGGAGCGGTGACCTACACACCGCCGGGCCAGCCGTTCATGGAAGGCGAGGGAGTCGACGGCGAACGACTCCGTACCAAGGGCGGCTGGTACCAGGGGCTGTCACTGTTGAAGTCGACTCTTGTCGACGCCGGCCTGCCTCTGAAAGCGCCCGAGGTGTCCTCCTCAGGGTCCAGGGCAGAGACACCTTCTCCATCGGCGCCGAATCTCCCCGTGGCGGCGATCGCCGTCCTTGTTGTTGTGGCCCTAACGGGGTTCGTCCTCGTCCGTAGGCAGCGGTGGCCGTCGGCCCGGCGGGGTGAGGCCGCCTGACGGTCGAGCGCCGGGCCCTCTCCTTGCCGGGTTCTGCTTTCGCCGGCCCAAAGCGTCAGAGAGCTCGTATCGACCGAGGCGACATGCGCGGGGCGCGTCTGGGCGGATAACAACCACCTAACTGAAGGAGGCGCACGGCGCGCCCCCGGTGTCCCCTGTAGGGCTCGAGCAGCTCGAGCATCCGGGCGTCGTCACCGCGGCGCTCGCCCGCAAGCGCCCATGACACGAGGCCCGGGAGATGGAAGTCACCCAACCGCACGGCATCGGCGTCACCCCAGGCGATCCGAGCCACCTCAGAGGCGGTCCACGGGCCGACTCCCGGAACGGTCTGGAGCCGCCTTTGCCCTTCACGGGAGGGCGATGACGTCAGGGATTCCAACCGTTTGGCTTCAGCGCACACCCGGCGGATGATCTCCGCACGATTGCGTTCGATGCCCATGGGGTGCCACTGCCAGGATGGCAGGGCGGCGAGCCGTTGAGCCGAGGGAGGAAGGACTAGGCCGGAGGGTCCGGGGGCCGGTTCGCCCAGAGCGGTGACCAGCGCACGATAGCCGCGCGCTGCCTCGATGGAGGTCACCTTCTGTTTGAGGATGGTCGGAACCAGCGTCTCCACCACTGCGCCCGTCCGGCCGATCCGCAGCCCTCCGAATATCCGGTGCAGCCGCCTGAGGAGGGGGTGGATCGGGCGGAACGAGGCAGGCTCGTCGTCGTGTCCGAGGAGGCCGGGCGTGGCGTTCAGTAACCACGCTGCCCCCGCGCCCCACGCACGCGCCCTGATCCGGTCGGGCTCCTGTATTACCTGGAGGGTGGCGGCGCCTTGAGGGGTCCGGCTGGCGCGCCACACCTCGTTGCCTGCGAATCGGACGCTTGGGTTATGCGGCCCGTGCTTCAGGGGTGCGAGGGTGCGCGCGAGATCAAACCCATCGGGCATCCAAAAGTCCCTCTCGAGCATGCGGCAGACCCTAAGGCCGGCCGAGCGGTGGTTGGAAACACCCGGACTTCGGGCGTCCCCCGGGGTAACATCGCTCTCGACGGGACGAGCACCGGGGAGATGGACCATGGACACTGCCACAGGCAGACGCTATCTGGAGCACATGAGCGACGGCGACCTCTCGATCCTCGGTGGTGTCGCCGACGTGTTGGACGAGCGTTTGAGCGCTCTCGATCTACGCTCGGCCCCCGGCGACGTCGAAAGGCTGATCGCACATCCCCTCTCATGGGATCGTCTCTTTGGACGTTCTTCCAGAGACCCGTTCTTGGTCGCCACTCCGTTCCTGGTCTTTGCGATGCTCGTCCACCGCGCCGCCAGGGAGCTGCGCGGGGTCTCTTTCATCGAGGAGTGGGTCGGACCACGGAAGAGGCTCCCGGTATTCGACGTCGGTGCTCTCGAGGAGTTCGTGGCCGACCCATGGCATCGGCTTTTTCTGGCGGAGCTCCTGGCCTCCTACACGCATGTCGCAAGCGGCTCGCTCTGGGTGGAAGGGCGCCGGGGCTGGAGGCGGCAGCGATACAGCGAGCTCGATCCGGTTCGGCTGGCGGCTCTACTCGAAGTGGTGCCTGTGGAAGATCGCCCCGGTGTCTACCGACGACTGGGAGACCTCGCGCTCTTCATGGCCGGAGTCTTCCCCGACCGGACCTCGTCATGGCCTCTCAGCCTCAGCGAACAAGGGCGGCTTCTCCGGTCGAGTCTCCTGGATGGACCGGGTCTGCCGGCCCAGGCTCCTGAATCGCTGGAGCCAACCGGCATGCTCACGTTGTTGGAAGACCTCGGGGAGCGTTGGTATCAGGCCGCCTGCGCGTCTGTACCGGCACCATCGAGTCAGGCCACCTCTGTGCTAACCAGCGTTGCCGCGAGGTTCGGTCAGGCCCGCCGCGTCCTGAACTTCATCGCCGATCACTACTTGTTCTCCCTGCGGCAACGCTGGCTCGCCTGACGGCGTGCGAACAAGGCTCACCCGCCCCTTTCCGGCGGAGCCTCGACCACCTTAGGAAGGCTTTATGCTCCACCGCTGCTGCGGACCTACGGGGAGAAAGTCTGTAATGAAGGGCCATGCCCAAAGAAAAGAGCACCGAGCGCGACTGATGCCGGAGGTTGCGAGGTGAAGGCTCAAACCACACTCAAGCGGCTGGCGGTGGGCCCGCCCAAGTCCTCGGAAGATCTAGAGGAGACGCTCCTCCGGAAGGTGCTGGCCCTTCCGATCTTTGCGTCGGACGCGCTGTCTTCTGTTGCGTATGCAACGCAGGAGATCCTGTTGGTGCTGGCGGTTGCGGGTACGACTGCGCTTACAAACGTTGTGCCGATCGCCGGGGCAGTTGGGGGATTGCTTGCGATCCTCATCCTTTCGTACCGGCAGACGGTCCACGCGTATCCAAATGGCGGCGGCGCTTACATTGTGGCCCACGAAAACCTTGGCGCGTACCCCGGACTCTTGGCTGCATCTGCGTTGTTGATCGACTACGTTCTGACGGTTGCGGTCTCGATCGTTGCCGGCGTCGACGCCATCGTGTCGGCGGTGCCGGGTCTCGCAACGCTGAAGATCATTATTGCGGTCGCTCTGGTGGTGTTTGTGACGCTTGCCAACCTGCGCGGCGTGAAGGAAGCCGGAACATTTTTTGCTGTGCCCAGCTACGGTTTCATTCTTTCGATTGGGATGGTCCTGGCCTTCGGCTTCTCGCGCTGCCTCGACTCATGCCCTATGGCGGAGAGCGCGGGCACAGGCCTTCCCGTCGAGTCGCCGCTCAGCCCCTTCATGGTTCTCACCGCTTTTGCCGCCGGAACCACTGCGCTGACCGGTGTGGAGGCAATCTCCAATGGAGTACAGGCGTTTCGCGAACCCAAGTCCAAGAATGCGGCGACCACTCTCGGGATCATGGGCGCGATCGCCATCACGATGTTCCTGGGCATTTCACTGTTGGCTAGATTGACTCACGTTGTGTTCATAGAGAGTGCAGAGCGGACTGTGCTCGCTCAAATTGCACACGCGGTCCTGGGCGGGGGGCCACTTTTCTACGTAGTACAAGTTGCAACTGCGGCGATCCTCATCCTTGCTGCCAACACTGCGTATCAAGGCTTCCCCCGGCTTGCATCGGTGCTTGCTAGTGACGGCTACATGCCTCACCAGTTCAACAGCCTCGGCGATCGGCTGGCGTACTCCAACGGGATAGTGATCCTTGCGGCGTTGGCCTCGCTGTTGATAGTGATCTTCAAAGCCAATCTCACCTCGCTGATTCAGCTCTACCTTGTCGGCGTGTTCCTGTCTTTTACGCTTTCTCAGTTCGGGATGGTTTTGCATTGGCGCAGGACAAGGGAGAGTGGCTGGCAACGCAATCTCACCACCCAGGCTGTTGGCGCCGTGGCCACAGCAATCGTGCTCTGCGTAGTGGTCGTGACCAAGTTCCTTCACGGTGCATGGGTGGTCGTGGCCATGATTCCAGTGCTTGTTTTCTTGATGCGCTCGGTCAAGGAGCATTACGACCATGTTGGCGAACAGTTGGCTGAGCCGGCGCGCCGGCCACACGACAGGGTCCCCGGTAACCAGCACATGGTCATACTCGTGAATCAAAGTGTGGACGGGGCGACGGCGCGCGCAGTCGGCTACGCGCTGGCTATCCCCGGCGCTGAGGTTTCGGGGGTCACTTTCTCGGCCGGACATGAGCGGGAATGGAATGTCATTGCCCCAGGCATCGAGCTCGAAGTCATCAGGAAGGGAGGACTCAAGGAAAGGCCTCTGCTCGAGTACTTGCACAAGAGACGCGAGACGCTCGGGGCCGATGACTTCCTTACAGTCGTGGTCCCCGAGGTACTGCAAAGAAGGAGCTTGATGGAGGTCATCACACATCCGTCGGTGCACCGGCTGAAGGCGGACCTTTTGAATGAGCCGGGCATACAGGTTTTGGACATTCCGCTCCACAAGGACGAGGTCTCCGGCGATATTGGGCAAGAGGCACGTCGGCCCGAGGAGCGATATGTCGTCGTTCTGTTGTCGGGAGTGCACAATGCAACCCTTCAGGCGATCGAGTACGCCGAGACCCTGCAGGGAACCGAAACCAAGGGTCTATACATTGCTTTCGATGATGAAGGGGTCGATGACCTCCGGCGCCGATGGGAGGAAGCGAACATACCCCACCGTCTGGAAATAGAAATGTCACCATATCGAGACGTGGGGACGACTGTTGCCGAGTATGTCCGGCGCCGGCATGCCGATGGACGGTCCAGAGTGGTGACCCTCGTGCTCCCGGAATATGTCGTCGAGAAACGCCGCCACCAGCTCCTTCACAATCAGACTGCCCTGATCATCAAGGGAAGAATGCTGTTGGAGCCGGATGTCGTGGTTGTAAGCGTCCCCTACATCGTCGAAGGATGATGCAGGCTGCGGCTGAGGCGAAGATGAGCTCGATGAGCGTGTGTTGGGGTGGTACAGGGACAGGGCGGGCGGCGTCCGACACGGCCGGGCCAAACGGTTCGACAGGAGGTAGATGACATGCCGGCCGGGCTGATGGAAGAATTGTTCGACTGGTTGCGAATTCCGTCGATTTCGACCGGCGGAGGTGATGTTCGGGCGCTGGCTCGTGCGGCTGAATGGGTGTGTGAACGCGTCGAGGACGCCGGAGGTGAGGCTGGGCTGGCCGAGCGCGCCGGAGGCAACCCCGCTGTTGTTGGTGAGCTTCACGCGAGCACAGGAAATGCGCCGACCGTATTGATTTACGGCCACTACGACGTTCAGGGAGTGGACCCGGTCTCGGCGTGGAAGTATCCGCCCTTTGAACCGACGATCGAGGATGGGCGTATCTACGCGCGCGGGGCCTCCGACGACAAGGGTAACTACCTGCCCCTGCTCCACGTTGCCTGCGAGCTTGCTCGCAAGAACGAGTTGCCGGTGAATGTCCGGGTCGTTGTAGAGGGTGAGGAGGAGGCGGGCGGGGAGACGGTCAAAGAGTGGGCCGAGCGCGACGAGCGCGGGGCCGACTGCGCCATCGTCTTCGACTCCGACATGGTCAATGACCACATGGCCGCCTTGACTGCGACTTTGCGTGGTGTCATTGCCCTGTCACTGGATGTGTGCACCGCCGACAAGGACCTCCACTCGGGTTCTTACGGTGGGAGCGTGCTGAACGCCACCCACGTTTTGCATCACATGCTCGCTGAAGTTCTCCCCGGTGCGGACGGGCGACTGCGATCTGAGTTGAGGGCCGGTATCGCACCGCCCTCCCAGTCTGAGCTCGAAGAGTGGGCAAAGCTCCCCGCCGGCGATGACGTGATCGCCGAATCGGGAGGCAAGCCGCTCGACAACCGGTCGGGCCTCGATTACTACTCCGATAACGGCGCGGACGCATCGGTTGATGTCAACGGGATCCTAGGTGGCGACCCGGTGAACGCTCGGACGATCGTCCCGGCGACTGCCCACGCGAAGTTGTCGATGCGCCTGGCACCGGGGCAAAGTGCCCCTGCCATGCAACGGGTCCTCGAAGAGTTGTTATGCTCGGCCGCTCCCCCCGGCGCCGAGGTGAGCATAAAGTTTGCACACGCCGGGGAACCCGCATCCTTCGATCCGGAGTCTGCCCCGCTTCGCCTAGGCAAGCTTGCGCTCGAGCAGGCAACCGGGATGCCTGTTGCCCTCCAGCGCGCCGGTGGCTCCATCCCTATCCTCGCTACCTTCGCCGACCGGGGCATCCAAACAATCGTTAGTGGCTTCGCACTTGCCGATGACGCCGTTCATGCGCCGAATGAGAGTTACCGTGTTGCCAGTCTGAAGCTGGGGGAGAAGGCGGCCTACAGTTTGTATTCAACACTTGCCCGACTTGGGGAGGTTTGATGGCAAGCTGAATCCAGAGGATCAGCAGGCCGAGGTGGAGAGGCTCAAGAAGCTTGGCGCCGCCGAGGCGGATATCGGGCAGGGTGGTGAGGTGACCTGGATCGTGTTGGCCCACCCCGAGGGCAACGAGTTCTGCATCCTCACACCGAGAAGCACCTAGAGTGCCTAGAGCTCGAGGACCGCGCGGGTTCGCTCCGATCAAGGCGCGAAGATGGACGTCTGGGCACCAGGCCCGGCGAAGGGACGTGTGGATGAACCAGCCTCTTATAGTCGATGCGGTGCGTACTCCGGCCGGCCGCTACGGGGGCGCGCTGTCGTCCGTCCGGCCCGATGATCTGGCCGCCCACGTCGTCAGGGCACTGGTGGCGCGCAACCGAGTGCCTGCCGAGCGCATTGACGACGTCTACTGGGGGGCGGCCAACCAGGCGGGGGAGGACAATCGCAATGTGGCGCGCATGGCCGTGCTGCTGGCGGGGCTTCCGGTCGAAGTACCGGGAGCAACTGTCAATCGTCTGTGCGGGTCCGGGCTGGAAGCGATCAACTGCGGGTACCGGGCTATCCGCTCGCAGGAAGCGTCACTTGTCTTGGCCGGCGGCTCGGAGTCGATGAGCCGGGCGCCATTTGTGATGGCCAAGGCGTCCAAGGCTTTCGATCGCAATCCCTCGATCTACGACACGACTATCGGTTGGCGGTTCACCAACCCCAGGCTCGAAGAGGTGCACGAGGCACACTCCATGGGAGAGACCGCGGAGATCGTTGCCGAACGGTACGGCATCACCCGAGAGGAGCAGGATGCGTTCGCATCCGAGAGCCACCGGCGCGCAATACAGGCTCAGGAAGCAGGCTACTTCAAGGACGAGATCATCCCGGTCGAAGTCCCTCGTCGCAAAGGAGTCCCCATTTGCGTGGACGTGGATGAGCCACCTCGTCCGGACACCAACACGGACAAGCTCGGCGCGCTGAGACCGGCGTTTGCCAAAGATGGGACGGTGACGGCCGGCAACTCCTCCGGTGTCAATGATGGCGCCGCCGCAGTTCTTCTTGCCTCCGAGGAGATGGCCGTCGACCAGGGGTGGCGGCCGTTGGCGCGCATTGTCACAAGTGCGGTCGCGGGGGTCGAGCCGCGCATCATGGGACTGGGGCCGATATTCGCCACGCGCAAGGCGCTCGAGCGATCTGGACTGACCCTTGAAGACATCGATCTCGTCGAACTGAACGAGGCCTTTGCAGCGCAGTCTCTGGCATGCGTGAAAGAGCTTGGTCTCGACCTGGAGAGGGTGAACGTCAACGGCGGAGCCATCGCCCTTGGGCATCCGTTGGGTGCATCGGGTGCACGCATTCTGACCACTCTCGTGCACGAGCTTGACCGAAGGCAAGGCCGCTACGGGCTCGCCACCATGTGTATAGGAGTCGGGCAGGGCATCGCCACGATCGTCGAACGCCTTCCGGCGACAGATGCGCAGGAAGCATGAGCTTGCAGCCTTGGAGGTGAAAGACCCATGAGCTCCATCGATGACCTTGGTTTCATCCACCGCTCTCATCAGACTGAAGGCGCGGACACGACATTGTTGGTTCTCCACGGCACCGGGGGGAACGAGGACGACCTCATACCGTTGGCGCGCTCCATTGCTCCCAACGCGCACCTGCTGAGTCCACGGGGAAAGGTTTTCGAAAACGGTGCGACGCGCTTCTTCAGACGTCTTGCGATGGGAGTGTTCGATGTCGAGGATTTGACTGCTCGCACCCACGAGCTTGCCGACTTCGTGCAGACGGCGACGCAATCCTACGGAATCGATTCCGCACGAGTCGTTGCGCTTGGGTATTCAAATGGCGCCAATATCGCCGCAGGCCTTTTGCTCCTGCGACCTGAGTTGCTTGGAGGCGCCGTGCTGCTGAAGGCGATGAAGCCGTTGGATCCCGAGTACGCGCCAGATCTGAGCGACATCCCGGTCTTTGTCGCCGGCGGGCGCACCGACCAGATGATCGCCCCCACCGCTACCGACGAACTGATCGACCTGCTGAGGGAGTGCGGTGCGGCCGTCACGGTGCATTGGGAGCCGGGAGGGCACGAAATCACTCAGAATGATGTGGCGGCAGCATCCTCCTGGGTTGCCGACAAGATACCAGGCGCCGCTCCTGTCCGTTAGGCCCTCCCGGACGTTGCATGGTATTGGAGTGCTTGACCGAGCCCCCGCAGTTCATCTCCGATTCACGATCTACACGCAGGTGGTTCACCTCCGCTTGCTATCCCGGTGGCTGGGAAACTGGGAGTGGGGAAGAGGAGGCGTTCAAATGGATCGAAGAGCCTTTCTGCAACTGGGAGCTGCGGCGACGGGCGGACTTGCAATCGCGGGACCTCTACAAGCGTTCGCCATGCGATCCGCTTCGGGAGCGCCGACGGAGGCAAGCGGATACGGCAAGCTGGTTGATATGGGGGCGCTCTCCTTGCCCCGAGGTTTCAGCTATCGGGTTGTTTCTCGCTCCGGACAACCGATGACCGATGGGAACCCGACGCCCACCGCTTTCGATGGGATGTCGGCTTTTTCCGGGGCGAACGGCAATACCATACTGATCCGGAATCACGAGAACCGGAAAAGCGCCGGAGATACCGATGAGATCGACGTACTGGTCCCTGAAGTTCTCCGCTACGACCCAGACCCTATTTTCAATGGCGGGAACACGAGGCTAGTCATTGATCGCAAGGGACACGTAGTTCGTGATTTCGCCGTTCTCGGCGGCACGACAACGAACTGCGCCGGCGGCTTGATGCCGTGGGGAAGCTGGGTCACCTGTGAGGAAGCGTTCGAAGATGGGGGTAAGCCGCACGGCTACATATTCGAGGTTCCGGCCTTTACATCGACCCCTGGGGAAGCCGTTCCAGTAAAGGCGGCGGGTCGTTTCGTCCACGAGGCGGTGGTGTGGCATGGGGGAATCCTCTATGAGACTGAAGACCAGCGTTACGACGCGGGCTTCTATCGTTACCTTCCGGATCAAACTCCCGGACGGGACCGGCCCCTTGCTTCGACGACCGGCAAGTTGGAAGCGCTGACGCTTGTGGACGTCGAAGACGCCAACACCGACGGCTTTCCCGTAGGCGAAGCCTTTGACGTCGCGTGGGTCCCGATTGAGGATCCCGACCCGGCCACCGACACAGTGAGGGACCAGGCGCACGAGCTCGCGGCAGCCGGATTCAACCGTCCGGAGGGTGCCTGGGTCGGCGGGGGAAAGGTGTACTTCGACTGCACCGAAGGTGGCGTCGCCGGTCTGGGCCAGGTCTGGGAGTACGATCCCGGCAAGGAGACCCTCACCCTCATCTACGAATCCCCTGGACCGGATCAACTCAAGAACCCGGACAATCTCGTGGTGGGACCGGGCGGCGTGCTCTTTCTGTGTGAAGACTCCGAACCTCCACAGTACGTGCGCGGGCTTACTCCGAACGGTCGCATATTTGACTTCGCACGCGCGAACAACAACGAGACCGAGTTCGCGGGAGCAACGTTCGACCCCAGGGGACGAACTCTTTTTGTCAACCAGCAGGGTGATGAAGAAGAGGGTGTCCTGGCAGTGACCTACGCCATCTGGGGCCCTTGGATGGGCGAAAGGTAGGAGTTTCCGGCGGGCCACGATGAGGGTTGAATCCGCCTCACGGCTGCATGCCGGACGTGCGATGACGGGTGGGGTGGGGGCCGACAGTTGCCTGTAGTGGGTCGGGGACGGTTATCGACCGGAGTTCACGCCATAGCAAGATTGTGCACAGCCTGAAGCCATCTGTCTCCATTAACGTGTCATGGAGTCGGGTGTCGTTCGTGAGACGACCAAGCAGAGGGAGGCAACGTGACCACATCCCGCACAAACGGCGTGAGCCTGTTGAGATCACCTGAAGGAAGTTGCTGTGGGAGGAGGACATGAGGGGGCTTGGCAGCCGCCGGGCATTTGTAATCGTTGTAGGTGCGATGGCGATATTGACGGTGACTGCCATCGCCTTTGCGAGATTCATCCCTGATGAATACCCCGGGCCCCAGGGCGACGGCACCGCGATTACGCCTGTCGGGCAACTCGTTACCCCCGCCGGCAGCCAGATGAAGCTCGAAGAACGCCCTTACGGAATGGCGCCCAGTCCCGACGGCGCTCATCTGCTGGTGAGCAACGCAGGCGTTGACACACAATCGGTGATGCTGGTCGATGTTCCAGGCCAAGAGATCGTCGATGAGATCGAGTACCCGGCACCGGAGTCGTCGACGCTCGGAGTTGCTTTCAGCCCCGATGGGTCTCACGCTTATGTTTCGGCGGGGCCGAACAACAAAATACGCGCTTACGCGGTGGACGCGTCGAATCTGACCGAGCTCGAGCCGGTTGAGCTGGAGACTAAGGATGCAATGGCCGTCGGGGATAAGCGTCTCGAAGGATGGTCAGAGACTCTATGTCGCCGGCGAGATCGCCAATGCCTTGCTGATAGTCGATCTCAGAAATGGTGAAGAGACTGCTGTGCGGCTCAGCTCGAGGACGTGCCCGGCGGTGGATCAGGGTTTCGACGACACCAACGGTCGTGGGTGCAACTTCTCCTATGCCACCGCTTTGTCTCATGATGAGAGAACCGCGTATGTGAGCAACTGGGGCAAGAAGAGTGTCTCGGTTGTCGATACGCAATCGGCCGAGCTCATAAAGACCCTGCGCGTAGGCACGCACCCCAGCGCCTTGGCGCTTAACCCGACGAACGACGAGCTCTATGTTGCCAACACTGACAGCGATTCGATATCCGTAATCGACACAACCGAGAAGAGAGTGGTCCGTTCCTTCTCTGTAAGCCCATATCCTGGCGCGCCGGTTGGCACGAGTCCCAACGCACTTGCAGTGTCCCCTGACGGGCACCAGCTCTACGTCGCGAACGCGGGCAACAACGACGTCGCGGTGGTTGAGCTCGGTGAGGAAGGTGGCGGTCCGGACAGAGTTGAAGGGTTGATCCCTACAGCTTGGTACCCAACGGGGGTCGCAGTGTCTCCCGACGGGGACGGACTGTTGGTGGTAAACGCCAAAGGGCTGGGAGCGGGTCCCAACCCTGGGGGTCCAGTCCCCATAGAGGATCCGGAATCGCCGCCGGGCCAGTACATAGGCTCGATGATCGAGGGAACGCTATCCACAATCCCCGTTCCAGGTGAAGAGCGCCTGATCGACTACACCGAGCGGGTGGCGGAGAACAATTCCTTCGACAAGGGCCTCGAGAAGGCGGCGGCAGTGCTCAAGAACATCAAACACGTCATCTATGTCATCAACGAGAACCGTACCTACGATCAGGTGCTGGGCGATCTACCGCGGGGGAACGGCGATCCGTCGCTGACGTTGTTCGGCCCCGATGTTGCTCCCAACCATCACAACCTGGCCGAACAGTTCACGACGCTCGACAACCTGTATGCGGCAGGGGAAGTATCGAACGACGGATGGGAATGGTCCACGGCTGCGAGCGCCAACACCTTCAACCAGAAGAGTTGGCCGACCAATTACGGCGGGCGTGGCTTCCTGTACACGGGGGAGGGCTACAGCCTGGCGGCAGCTCCGGGACGGGTCCCGGAGAATTCCTACATCTGGGATGCGTTGAGCCGCAAAGGGATCAGCTTTCGCAACTACGGCTTCTGGGCGACCGACACACCGCCTGTCGATGTATGGAACGAGCCTAACCTCGAAGCTCACACCGATAAGCAGTTCCCGGGCTACAACCTCGCTATCCGCGACCAGTTCCGATACCGCGAGTGGCTGAGCGAATTCCGTGGCTTCGAGGAGCGCGGCAATATGCCTGCGGTTCAGTTCGTCAAGTTCCCCAATGACCACACCTGTGGGACCGACCCTGCATGCCCAACTCCTCAGGCGATGGTTGCCGACAGCGACTGGGCAACCGGCAAGTTGGTAGACAAGGTCTCGCACTCGCAGTTCTGGAAGTCGACCGCCATATTCCAGATCGAAGACGACGCACAGGACGGGCCCGACCATGTCGATGCACACCGCACCATCGGCCATGTCATCAGTCCCTACACGCAGGTCGGAGAGGTCGACTCGACCTTCTACAGTTCCGTGTCGATGCTGCGCACCATGGAAATGATTATGGGGCTGAGCCCGCTCACCCAGTTCGACGCGGCCGCGAACCCGATGCTCAACAGCTTCACCACCGAGCCGGACTTCACTCCCTATGAGGCGGTCAAACCGAAGCAGTCGCTGAACGAGCCGAACCCGAAAAACGGCCCCATGGCGAAACAGTCGTCGAAGATGGACTTCAGCGTCGAAGACCAGGCGCCGTGGCAGGCCCTCAATCGGGCCATTTGGAAAAGCGTGTACGGCGGGGACAGCACCATGCCGGCGCCGGAGCACAACCTCCCGATCGAGGAAGAAGAGGAGGAGTGAACGGGCTCTCGACAAGGAGCCGGGAGGGAGGGGCCTCCGGCCGAAGCCGAGGCTCCTCCGGCCGCCGTCCGTTGTCTCGGTTCGACGACATGTCCCTTAAGTTCGGGGCGGATGGGACAATGGTCTCATGGATAAAATCGAAAAGGCAACTTTCGCAGCAGGATGCTTCTGGGGGGTCGAGGCGGCGTTCCGGCGCACCCGCGGGGTGCGCTCAACCCTCGTCGGATACACCGGCGGAGCCACAGAGAATCCCGACTACAAGGCCGTCTGCACCGGCAGAACGGGGCACGCGGAGGCTGTAAAGGTCGAGTTCGCCCCGGAGGAGATCTCGTATGGAGAGCTTCTGGAGGTCTTTTGGGAGGAGCACAACCCGACCCAACGCAACCGACAGGGATTCGATATCGGGAC